>NZ_JAAQWU010000026.1:0-77915 GCF_012985695.1 Pseudomonas sp. WS 5027
CCAAGCCCTGGTAATCCTCGCCCGCAAGCTCTGCCGGGTGGCATTCGCGCTGATGAAAAACCAGAGCGAATACCAACCGAACTTAAGGTTGCAGGGTTTACCTGCAACATAGAATCTCCCACATTGGAATTTCAGTGGGTTTTGGAGTTGGGTCAGTAGTGATACCACTTCACTTCCAGCATCACTTCGTTCACCGGTGTGGCCATGTGGCTGAACTCGCGCTGTGCGCTCAGGCGTACGCCGAGGTTACGTGACACTTCCCACTGCTGATTCAGGCTGATACTACGGCGTACTTCGCCATTGGTGAAGAAGTCGCCCTTGGCCTCCAGGCTGAGGTTACCCAGCGGGTTTTTCCACAAGACCCCGGTGTTGAAGCCGGCCGCCGGGGAGATGAATTCGCTGAAGTCGTTGTTATGTTCCACGCGCACGGTACCGAGGGCGAAGCCGAGCATGTCGTCGTGCAGTTGCCAGGTGCCGCCGGCACCGCCATTGACGTGGCTGACCAGGGTTTCGTCGTCATGTTTGCCCGGCACTCGCTCAAGGCCGCCGGTGACTTGCCAGGACAACGGCTGCAGCAGTTCATTACGCGGGGTCAGGGAGCGGATGGTCGCCAGGTCCAGTTGCTGCAGTTGCCAGTTGTTGCCTTCGTACTGGCGCAGTTTCATCTGCAGGATTTCGATCTGCGCGCCCAGTGGGAAGCCTTCGGCGTTGTCGTTGAGGTCGTGGTACGCCATGCGCAGGCCGTATTCGCCAAAGGCCTTGTCGCCACGGGTGCCGATGCCCGCTTGCCAGGTGCGCGATTCATGGCCGTTCTCCGGCAGGCCTGGGCGCTCGATCTGTAGGTCGGGCGCCGGGTTCTGGTTGATTGCACGCAGCAACTCGAAACTGCGCTGGGAGCGTTCGCTGTCGCGCTCCAGGCCGTTGGCACGGTAGCGGCCCAGGCGGTAGGCGGCGTCGATGATCAGGGCCTGGCGGTCTTTGCCCAGGCTTTTGAACGTGGGGTCTTGCAGTTGTTTCTGGTCATCGCTGATCTTCAGCACCCATTGTTGCTCGTCGCCGTCCAGGGGCTTGGCGCGTTCGAGCAACTCGCGCTCACGGGATGGGCGGTAATCGATTTTTTCCACCAGGCCCGCGTCCTTCACCGCTTTTACGGTATCGGTGGGGATGGCGGTCAGCGGGAACTGTTCGGTCAGGCGCAGGCCGGGGCGCGCCACTTGCAGCAGTTCCAGCAGACGGTACGAGCAGTTTTCGTCGAAGAAGAAGTAGTCGAACTGGATCTGCTTGAGCTCCCACACGTGCTCGACCATGCGCTCGGTTTCGACCTGGGTCAGGTTCAGGCGGTATTCCCACAGGTCACGGTTCTCCAGGCTGCGGTATTCCGAGAGTTTTTCCTGGTAGGGCACCAGGGCAAACAGGCCGGGATAACCGCCCATCAGGCCTTTCCAGGCGTAGAGGATGCTGTTGTCCGAGCCCTCAATGTAGGCGCCGAAGTTGATCGCGTAGCTGAGCAGGGCAGTCTTGTTGCTTTGTACGTCGGCCTGGTCGATGCGCAGCAAGGTATGGCCGAACATCGACGACGGGCTGTTGAGATAGGCCGCTGGGAAGATCATCACCGCGCTATGGGGCGCTACGTCCTTGAACCATTGCTTGAACTCAGCGCAGTCCACGGCCGGCAGGTCGCTCAGGTGCAACTGGTCCTTGAGCCAGCGGGTGCGCGCCGGGTACACGCATTGGGCGTGTTTTTCGCCGAGGCTGGCTGGGGCGTAAAGCGCATCGATGGTGGCCTTGAGCTCGGCGTCCGGGTGATGGGCGCCGTCTTTGGCAATGAAGAATTTCTGGTCGCTGACATAGCTGCGCCAGCCTTTTAGCTTGCCGGCTTCGTAGTGCCCCAGCGAAAGCCAGAACGGATCATTGGCCAGTTGCTGCAAACGTTGATCATCAAGATGCGGCGCCGCAGATAGCGGGGCGCAGGCGAAGAGTGCCAGGTAGGCAAGTCGTTTGAGCATAGGGGCAACTTAAGTCGGAATAAATAAAGACCCAAAGCGGGCAGGTCCAAAAAATAAAACCCGCGCCGGATAAGGGCGCGGGCAGGTCGAGCTTAAGCCTGGGTGGCGTATTTCGCCAGACGGGCGTCGCCTTTGAGAACAGCGATGGTGTTGGAGTGCACGTCTTCTGCGGTTACGTCAGCCTTGCTGAAGATCTGCTGGAAGTGTTCGTGAGTCACAGCGGCGAAGTGATCACGATCCTCTGGAGCAACGCCCAGGACCACGGCATAGGTGGTCAGTGCTTCGCCATTGCCTTTGGCCATGTCTTCGGACAGCTCGTTCATCATGCCATTCATGGCAATCCACGATTTGCCGCCGTAAGTCAGCGCGCTGTTGGTGCTGCAACCGTTGGTGCCCGAGGTCATGCCGAAGGTGGCGTTACCGGAGGTGCCGTTGGTGGTGGAGGCCAGGAAGTGGGCTGGCGTGCCGCGCTGGCCTTCGAACAGCATGTTGCCCCAACCGCAGTTCGGGCCACCTGGCGCTTCGGCCATTGCATTGAGGGAGACAACGGTGAAGAGAGTACCGAGAAGGATCCGTTTCATAGCTTTGTTCTCTTAGTGTGCAAACCAATGGACAAGGGTTCAGGCGCCTCATGGCGCCCTAGGGGCCAGTTATTAGTCCAACCCGCGCAGTTTGGAGTTTAGGCATGTTCCAAGGGTTCCGTGGTTTTTTGTAAAACAATCCATGCAGACCGGTTTTTTTGCACGCGGCATCCCGTGTCTATGCTTTACCTCAGTCGTGCCTTGCCAGCCAGCTACGCACGGCGCCAGAATGCCGCCATTGCCCCGCCTGATGTAAGGAAGCCCGATGCCTGATCCTGTTGCTGCCAGCTTGCGTCTAGCGCCCGAAGCGCTGACTCGTCCTTTCTCCGCTGAACAGTTCAGCTTCTCGACCACCAATGACTTGGAGCCCTTTCGCGGTGTGCTTGGCCAGGAACGCGCGGTTGAAGCGTTGCAGTTCGGTGTGGCGATGCCACGCCCCGGTTACAACGTGTTTGTCATGGGCGAGCCCGGTACCGGGCGCTTTTCGTTCGTCAAACGCTATCTCAAGGCCGAAGGCAAGCGCCTGCAGACCCCGGCAGACTGGGTCTACGTCAATAATTTCGACGAGCCCCGCGAGCCCCGTGCCCTGGAGTTGCCTGCGGGCGGCGCGGCGCCGTTCATCGCTGATATCAGTGGCCTGATCGACAATCTGGTCGCCACTTTCCCGGCAGTGTTCGAACACCCGACTTATCAACAGCGCAAAAGCGCCATCGACCGTGCCTTCAACCAGCGCTACGACCGTGCCCTGGATGTGATCGAGCGCCTGGCCCTGGAAAAGGACGTGGCGCTGTACCGTGACAGCAGCAACATCGCCTTTACCCCGATGCTCGATGGCAAGGCCCTGGACGAGGCCGAGTTCTCGCAACTGCCGGAAGCTGACCGTGAGCGCTTCCACACGGATATTTCCGAGCTCGAAGAACGCCTCAACGAAGAACTCGCCAGCCTGCCGCAGTGGAAGCGCGAGTCCAACAACCAGATGCGCCAGTTCAACGAAGAAACCATCACCCTGGCCTTGCAGCCATTGCTGGCACCGTTGTCTGAAAAGTACGCCGAGAACGCCGGCGTGTGCGGCTACCTGCAGGCGATGCAGGTCTATCTGCTCAAGACTGTGGTCGAGTTGTTGGTGGATGACGCAAAAACCGATGCCCAGGCGCGCAAGCTGCTGGAAGAGCAGTACTGCCCGAGCCTGGTAGTGGGCCATCCGCTCAATGGCGGCGCACCGGTGGTGTTCGAGCCGCACCCGACCTACGACAACCTGTTTGGCCGAATCGAATACAGCACCGACCAGGGCGCGCTCTATACCACCTATCGGCAACTGCGCCCGGGGGCGCTACACCGCGCCAACGGCGGCTTCCTGATCCTGGAAGCCGAGAAAATGCTCAGCGAGCCGTTTGTCTGGGACGCGCTCAAGCGGGCCCTGCAATCACGCAAGCTGAAGATGGAATCGCCGCTGGGCGAGCTAGGCCGCCTGGCCACCGTGACCCTCAACCCGCAAGTGATTCCATTGCAGGTCAAAGTCATCATCATCGGCGCCCGTTCGCTGTACTACACCCTGCAAGACCTGGATCCGGACTTCCAGGAGATGTTCCGGGTACTGGTGGATTTCGATGAAGATATCCCAATGGTCGATGAGAGCCTGGAGCAATTCGCCCAACTGCTGAAAACCCGCACCTCGGAAGAGGGCATGGCGCCGCTGACCTCCGATGCCGTGGCGCGACTGGCGACCTACAGCGCACGGCTGGCGGAGCACCAGGGGCGTTTGTCGGCGCGTATCGGCGACCTGTTCCAACTGGTCAGCGAAGCGGATTTCATCCGTCACCTGGCCGGTGATGAGCGTACCGACGCCGGGCATATCGAGCGTGCGCTGAAGGCCAAGGCCACGCGTACCGGGCGGGTCTCGGCGCGGATCCTCGACGACATGCTCGCCGGGGTGATCCTGATCGACACCGCCGGTGCGGCAGTGGGCAAGTGCAACGGGCTGACGGTGCTGGAGGTCGGTGATTCGGCGTTCGGTGTGCCGGCGCGGATTTCCGCCACGGTATACCCGGGCGGCAGCGGCATTGTGGATATCGAGCGCGAGGTCAACCTTGGGCAACCGATCCACTCCAAAGGTGTGATGATCCTCACCGGTTACCTGGGCAGCCGTTATGCCCAGGAATTCCCCCTGGCGATTTCCGCGAGCATTGCCCTGGAGCAATCCTACGGTTACGTCGATGGCGACAGTGCCTCGTTGGGCGAGGCCTGCACGTTGATTTCGGCGTTGTCGAAGACACCGCTCAAGCAGTGCTTTGCCATCACCGGCTCGATCAACCAGTTCGGCGAAGTGCAGGCGGTGGGTGGGGTCAACGAGAAGATCGAAGGCTTCTTCCGTCTGTGCGAGGCCCGTGGCTTGACGGGCGAGCAGGGCGCGATCATTCCCCAGGCCAACGTCGCCACGTTGATGCTCGATGAGAAGGTGTTGCAGGCCGTGCGGGCAGGGCAGTTCCATGTGTATGCCGTGCGCCAGGCCGACGAGGCGTTGAGCCTGTTGGTGGGCGAGCCTGCCGGTGAGCCGGATGCCGAAGGGCAATTCCCCGAGGGCAGCGTCAACGCCCGCGTGGTTGAGCGTCTGCGAGCGATCGCCGAGATGATCAGCGAGGAAGACCTCAAGGAAGCGGAGAAGGAGTTGGCGCAGCAGGCGTTGGCGGAGGCCAAGCCAACCTGATGCCGTCTCACCCTCTGTAGGCGCTGGCAAGCCGGCTCCTACAGAGGTGTTATGCGCCATATTTTTGGCTGGGTTCTGGGGGCCGACCGCCGTTGGTCCCTACAACCTTGGTTTGTACCGGATTTCTTCTATTCTCAGCTCAAGGGACATCTACAGGAGTCATGGGATAGAGACAGCCTTGCACCTGGAGGCTGAACACCGGATCTACCGAGGGTCGCCGCCATGCCGCGCAACCTTTGCCTCACCCGCCAGTGCCTGGGCCTGGTCACCCGAATTGAATGTTCCATTCGTCCTCTTGCGGGGGATGCTGGACTGTGGACGTTGCTGTTTGCCGCCGGAATGACCGGCGAGCAGCCCTCGACCATCAAATCCCAAGGGCCGTTCCATGGGCCGTTCGTCGCGGAAAATATTCTTGAATCGATTGTGCAAAGCCTGACACTGCACGGCTACGAGCTGGCCGACGACCCGCAGATATGGTGCCTTCACCTACAGGCTCACCTGCGCCAGCTCAATGGCGGTCGGCTGCCGGCTCTTCACCTGTAGGGCCGGTCTATTTGGTCTCGGGCTTGTCTAGCTTGACCTCAAAGCCATACTGCACGGTGTTCAGCGCAGTGCGCTGGTAGGTTTCAAGCTCGGTCGGTTGGCCATAAAAATAATGCACATCAAACAATGCCGTGCCGTATTCCGCGGCGCGGTGGCTGACACCGAGGATTTCCTTCAGGTAATTGCCGCTGGCGTCCTTGGCAAAGAGCCGCCAGCTGTCGGAGGGGAAGAGCGCCTGGTCGACAATCAGCGCGTTGTCCTTGATTGACAGCCCTTTGGGCAGTTGTGCGGTATTGATGGTGTTCTGTTCGATGGTGGCCAAGAACAGCGGGATCGATCCCACGGCAAATGCCGGGGTTTCCGGGAATAGGTTGAGGTCGTAGGTGATGGTGCCGCGCCATGGGTCGACTTCAAAGGCCTCGGTGGGTAACTCGATGGGCTCGCCGCGCTTGCCTTGATCATTTGCGGTAAAGAACGTCAGCGGGGCGTCGCTGCTGGTGCGGGTCGCGCCGATCAGGTCGTCATTGAACGTGAAGGGATGGTCAAAGGCGATGTGGGCGGCACTGGCGTCGTCCACCGATTGGCTGATCGTCACGCTGTTTTTCAGTTGCTCATCGGAGAGGCTGGCGCTTTGAACCCACTGCGCAGCCTGATCGTCATACACCGTGACCGGCATGGGCAAGCCCTGCACGGTTTTTTCCAGGCTGTTCTTGTCGAAGCGCCGTATCGGGAGTTCCAGGTCCTTTTGGGTGACTGTAGCGTCGGAGAAATCCAGCACACTGACTTGCAGGTTATCGATCACCCCGCTGAAGTAGACCTTGGCGTAGTGGCTGGATTGTTGTTGCTCAAAGGCTTTGCGCTCGTCTTCCAGTTGCTTTTCAAAGGTCTCGGACCAGGTTTTCTGCTTGCGCATCTGCTCCAGTTGTTTCTCGTAGAACGCCACCTGGGCGGCGCTTTCGTTGATCGAGCCGGAACGGGCAAGAAACTGCCCGGTGCTGTCCCGGGCCTGGACCAGCAGCGGGTTGGGCGACTCATCGGCCACTTGTGGCGCCAGGGGACTGGTGTTGGTCAGTTCGATCTCGGCGTAGTTGTTTTCCAGGGCCAGCAAGGTAAGCGTGATGTTTTGCTGGGTGTGTTTGCGGCCTACGTCTTGGCGTGTCAGGTCGAAGGCAAGGACTTTACTCGGCGCAATCACCTCGACCTTGCCCTTGAGGGTGACGGGTTGTGGCTGGCTCTTGTTGTCCGTCTCGATGCCTTCGATGAAGGGGTAGGTAACGGTCAGATCGTCCGGGTTGGTCAGGTTGGAGCTGCTGGGGCTCAGTTGAATGCCAGGGTCGGTTTCCGACCATTCCGGCTGGAATGGGATGATCTTGTTGTTGCTCAGGGTCACCGATTGCCATTCCAGGCCATGGGGGAAGGGGAATTGGTCCGGCATATTGAAACTGAACGGGAACACTGGTTGTAGATCGGTCAGGTAGTCCGAGTGCGAGTTCTTGCGCAGGACGAACAGCCCGTTGATGTAGGTATCCACCAGTGCTTGTGGCGTCGGGTAGTGCGCAAGCGCGGCCAGGGTGTTTTCCCCGTACTCGGTCTCGACGGGTTTGGCATCGAGTTTGATGCGTGCCCGCTCCAGTAGCAGCAGCGAGCCACCCAGTTCGCCTACGGCCTCCTTGAGGCGGGGGGCCTGGATGGCGTCCAGGGATTGCTCGAACTGAGCGGTTTTTTCTTCAAGGCTGGCTTGCTTGTGCTCGTCGCTGGGGGAACAGCCGCTGGCCGCCAGCAATGCTACACACAGGCCAAGACTGGCCAAGGGAGATCGCACATCCATTATTTGAGATTCCTGTCCGGCAGCATCGAGCCACTTTAATGAGGCCGACACTAGCAGAAAAATTGTCTTACAGAAGCGCTACAGGTCAGTTTCCGGGTGGTTATGGCGCGATGTGCGTGGCTGATATACTCGCCGCCATTTCTAGCCAAGCTGTGTGAGATTCCATGGAACGCTTTATCGAAAATGCAATGTACGCCTCCCGCTGGCTGCTGGCGCCGATCTATTTCGGCTTGTCCCTCGGGCTGCTGGCGTTGGCGCTGAAATTCTTCCAGGAAGTGATCCATCTGCTGCCCAATGTCTTTGCAATGGCCGAGTCGGAACTGATTCTGGTGCTGCTGTCGCTGATCGACATGGCCCTGGTGGGTGGTCTGCTGGTGATGGTGATGATTTCCGGCTACGAGAATTTTGTCTCGCAATTGGATATCGACGACAACAAGGAAAAACTCAACTGGCTGGGCACCATGGACTCTTCGTCGCTGAAGATGAAAGTGGCGGCGTCCATCGTGGCGATTTCCTCGATCCACCTGCTGCGTATCTTCATGGATGCCAAGAATGTCGATCCGCAGCACCTGATGTGGTACGTGATCATTCACATGACCTTCGTGATCTCGGCGTTTGCCATGGGTTACCTGGATAAAGTCACCAAGCATTGATCCAGGTCCGGCGCCTTTTGGCCCGGGATTTTGGGCTCATCAAGCGTAGGGCGAGTGTGCTAGTCTGCTCGCCCTTTTAGTTTGGATCACACGCAAGAAGCTGCGCTTTTGCAGGTTTTTTGCGGTTGTCCTACAGCGGAGCCTTTCCATGTCCGAAGTCAATCTGTCCACCGACGAAACCCGCGTCAGCTACGGCATTGGCCGTCAGTTGGGCGACCAACTGCGCGACAACCCGCCACCGGGCGTCAGCCTGGACGCTATCCTGGCCGGCCTGACCGACGCGTTCGGCGGTAAGCCAAGCCGTGTTGACCAGGAGCAAATGGCTGCCAGCTTCAAAGTGATCCGCGACATCATGCAAGCCGAAGCAGCGGCCAAGGCTGAAGCAGCCGCAGGCGCTGGCCTGGCATTCCTGGCTGAAAACGCCAAGCGTGAAGGTATCACCACCCTGGCTTCCGGCCTGCAGTTTGAAGTGCTGACCGCCGGTGACGGCGCCAAGCCGACCCGTGAAGACCAGGTGCGTACCCACTACCATGGCACCCTGATCGACGGCACTGTGTTCGACAGCTCCTACGAGCGTGGCCAGCCGGCAGAATTCCCGGTGGGTGGCGTGATCGCTGGCTGGACCGAAGCCCTGCAACTGATGAATGCCGGTAGCAAATGGCGCCTGTACGTGCCGAGTGAGCTGGCTTACGGCGCACAAGGCGTGGGCAGCATCCCGCCGCACAGCGTTCTGGTATTCGACGTCGAGCTGCTCGACGTTCTGTAAGACCTGCTGCTGAATTACCTGTAGGAGCGAGCTTGCTCGCGAAGGGCGTCAACGATAACGCATAGTTTCTGGACTAACGCGGTGCCTTTGATACCTTCGCGAGCAAGCTCGCTCCTACAGTGTTTTACGTCGTTGCTCATGGGTGAAACTTGCCATTGAGCTCCGTCACTGGGCGCAACGCTCGGGCATAGCAGAACAGAAACAGATTCCTCACTACCTCCTTCAGCACCCCGGGTTCACTGGAACTCAGGCCGTTGACGTCCAGGTCGCCCTGGTCCTGCAGTTCATTCAGCGCTTCTTCTTCCAGCACCGCACACACTTCGCCGGTTTCCCTATGAAGGATCCGCAGGTAAGGGTGCGGACGGTCCAGCCAGGCATCAATCAAATAAGTCATGGTTCGTCTCTCCTTGAAGGGGTTTCAATGAGAATAATTCTTATTCGTCGAATAGCAAGTCCCTATTGGCAATTTTCTGGTTTTTCTATGTGGGCGTTGTGCAAGGTCAAAATGGGTGGCTTTTTGCTACTTGGAGGGGGGTGATGCGGGGAGGGTGAGACGCCATCCCGCGACAGGCGCGGGATGGGGCAGGCAGGTCAGACCTTGCGGACGAACTCGGACTTGAGCTTCATCGGGCCGATACCGTCGATCTTGCAATCGATATCGTGGTCGCCATCGCACAGGCGGATGTTCTTGACCTTGGTACCGACCTTGACCACCAGCGAGGTGCCCTTGACCTTGAGGTCTTTGATCACGGTGATGGTGTCACCGTCTTGCAGAACGTTACCAACGGAGTCTTTCTTCACGGTTTCATCGTTGGCTGCTTCGGCTTCACCACCGACGGACCACTCGTGGGCGCATTCCGGGCAGATCAGCTGGGCGCCGTCTTCGTAGGTGTATTCGGAATTGCATTTTGGGCAGGGTGGCAACGTGCTCACTAAAGCTCCTTGAAAGTCAGGATGGCTAAAAGTCGCACATTATATAGGGTTTTGCTGGGGCGGGGGCGATGCGGTCTAAATGTGGGAGCAGGCAAGCCTGCTCCCACAGGGCGTCAGTGAGTACGCGCGACCGCAAACTCACTCAGCTCCACCAGGGCGTCCCGGTATTCGCTGGCTGGAAGGGCTTCCAGGCATTTGATGGCGCGGGCTACGTAGTCGCGGGCCAGTTGTGCGGTGTAGTCGAGCGAGCCCGAGGCTTCCACGGCTGCGCGGATGCTTTCCAGGTCCTCGATGCCGCCTTTCTGGATCGCCTTGCGCACCAGTGCCGCCTGTTCCGGGGTGCCTTCGCGCATGGTGTAGATCAGCGGCAGGGTCGGCTTGCCTTCGGCCAGGTCGTCACCGACGTTCTTGCCCAGGGTTTCAGCATCGCCGCGATAATCGAGCAGGTCGTCCACCAGTTGGAAGGCCACGCCCAGGTGATCACCAAAGGTGCGCAGGGCTTCGGCCTGTTCGGCGGTCGCCTCGCACAGCGCGGCGGCACTGTGGGTCGAGGCTTCGAAGAGCATCGCGGTCTTGCCGCGAATCACTTCCATATAGGTTTCTTCGGTGGTGCTCGCGTCACGCACCTTGGACAGTTGCAACACTTCGCCTTCAGCGATGATGCGCGTGGCCTGGGACAGGATTTTCATCACCGGCATCGAGCCCAGTTCAACCATCATTTCGAACGAGCGCGAATACAGGAAGTCGCCCACCAACACGCTGGGCGCGTTGCCCCACATGGCGTTGGCGGTCTCGCGACCACGGCGCATGCCGGACATGTCGACCACGTCGTCGTGCAGCAGGGTGGCGGTATGCAGGAATTCGATAGTCGCGGCCAGCAGGCGCAGGTCATCGCCTTCGCGGCCCAGGGCCTTGCCACACAGCAACACTAATAAAGGACGCAGGCGTTTACCGCCGGCCGAAGTAATATAGTCGCCAATTTTGGAGACCAGCGGCACTTTAGAAGTCAGCTGCTTCTTGATGATGCCGTCGACGGCGCTAAAATCGTCCGCCACCGCGCGGTAGAAAGCTTGGGGTTGCATCAGCGACAGTCGCTCCAGAAGGGTTGCGCGGCATGCTAGGACCCGCGCCCCCGGGTGTCAAGGCGCGATAGACGGCTACTTGCAAGCCTTCCCCAGCTTGCGTACAATCGCGCACCCTGAACTTCCTGGGCAGCACCTGCCTTACGCAATTGCATTCGGGACGTCCATCCCATGCAGCCATGCCAGCCAATACCTCTTCTTATAAAGCGCTGGGTGAGCAGGATTATCGGAGAAATACCATGTCGTACGCAGTAATTGTTACTGGTGGCAAGCAATACAAGGTCGCCCCAGGTGAATACCTGAAGATCGAAAAACTGGAAATCGCTACTGGCGAATCCGTTACTTTTGATCGCGTTCTGTTGGTCGCCAATGGCGATGACGTGAACATCGGCGCTCCAGTTGTTGCTGGCGCTACCGTTGTGGCTGAAGTGATCTCCCAAGGTCGTCACGATAAAGTCCGCATCATCAAGTTCCGTCGTCGTAAGCACCACATGAAGCGTATGGGCCACCGCCAGTGGTACACCGAGATCAAAATCACCGGTATTCAGGCTTAATTTCAGCCTAATTCCTCACTAGGAGAATTGACTCATGGCACACAAAAAAGCTGGTGGTAGTACCCGTAACGGTCGCGACTCAGAAGCCAAACGCCTTGGCGTTAAGATGTATGGCGGCCAGAAAATCATTCCGGGCAACATCATCGTGCGTCAGCGCGGCACCCAATTCCACGCCGGTTACGGTGTAGGCATGGGTAAAGATCACACCCTCTTCGCGAAAATCGAAGGCGTGATCAAGTTTGAAGTAAAAGGCGCGTTCAACCGCCGTTACGTGAGCGTTGTCTCGGCTTAATTGCGAGCTCGCTGGAAAAGCCCTGTCTTGCGACGGGGCTTTTTCGTTTGTGGGGTGAGTCTCTTGCAAAGCTGTTTGTAATGGGCTCCGGCGCTGGATTTGCGGTCGTCGATTGAGGTCGCTGCGCTCATTTTTGCAAGAGTCTTATGTCTTGGTTTCTTAAGCTCGTCCGTGCGGCGAGAGGCGTTTTGTTATGAAGTTCGTTGATGAAGTTTCCATCCGAGTAAAAGCAGGTGACGGCGGTAACGGTTGCATGAGTTTCCGTCGCGAAAAGTTCATCGAAAACGGTGGCCCGAACGGCGGTGACGGCGGTGACGGCGGTTCCATCTACATGATGGCCGACGAAAACCTCAACACCCTGGTGGACTACCGTTACACCCGGCACTTCGATGCCGAGCGTGGCTCCAACGGCGGTAGCACTGACTGCACCGGCAAAAAAGGTGAGGACCTGGTACTGCGTGTGCCGGTTGGCACCACGATCATCGACTCTGCCACCCAGGAAGTGATTGGTGACCTGACCAAGGCCGGCCAGAAGCTGATGGTTGTGCAGGGCGGCTGGCACGGTCTGGGTAACACCCGATTCAAGTCCAGTACCAACCGTGCGCCACGCCAGACTACGCCAGGCAAGCCGGGCGAGCAGCGTGACCTGAAGCTGGAAATGAAGGTGTTGGCGGATGTCGGCCTGCTAGGCCTGCCAAATGCCGGCAAAAGTACCTTCATTCGCTCGGTGTCTGCGGCCAAGCCTAAAGTGGCGGATTATCCGTTCACCACTCTGGTGCCGAACCTGGGCGTGGTCAGTGTCGATCGTTGGAAGAGCTTCGTGGTTGCGGACATTCCGGGTCTGATCGAAGGTGCCTCCGATGGCGCGGGCCTGGGGATTCGCTTCCTCAAGCACTTGTCCCGTACCCGTCTGTTGCTGCACCTCGTCGATATGGCGCCGCTGGATGAAACCAGCGCCCCGGACGCTGCAGAGGTGATCGTCAACGAACTGGCCAAGTTCAGTCCGTCCCTGGCTGAGCGTGACCGTTGGCTGGTGCTGAACAAGTGCGACCAGATCCTCGAGGAAGAGCACGAAGAGCGGGTCAAGGAAATCGTTGATCGCCTGCAGTGGGAAGGGCCGGTGTACGTGATCTCTGCCATTGCCAAAGAAGGCACCGAGCGTTTGACTCGTGACATCATGCGCTACCTGGAAGATCGTGCTGATCGCCTGGCTGCTGATCCGGTCTACAAGGCCGAGCTGGCGGATCTTGACCAGCGCATCGAAGACGAGGCGCGCGCGCAGTTGCAGGCGCTGGATGACCAGCGTGCCCTGCGTCGCAGTGGCGTCAAGTCGGTCCATGACATCGGTGACGATGATTGGGACGAGGAAGATGTGGATGATGAAGATGGTCCAGAAATCATTTACGTGCGTGACTGATCTGTTGCGATAAACTTAAGCGCCGCTCAATCGAGCGGCGTTTTAGTATCTGGAAATCGGTAGTCACGAATAACGTTATGGGCGGCGCTGGGTCGCGTGGCCCTCAATCTAAGGTTGAAGATGATGCGGAGCAAAGTGACGGGTGCGCAACGCTGGGTCGTAAAGATCGGAAGTGCGCTGCTGACGGCAGATGGCAAGGGGCTGGATCGCGCGGCCATGAGCGTCTGGGTTGAACAGATGGTGGCCTTGCATGAAGCGGGTGTCGAGTTGGTGCTGGTGTCGTCCGGGGCGGTTGCTGCCGGGATGAGCCGCCTTGGCTGGACCGCGCGACCCAGCGCGATGCATGAATTGCAGGCTGCTGCTGCGATTGGTCAGATGGGGTTGGTGCAGGCCTGGGAATCCAGCTTCGCCGAACATGGGCGTCATACCGCGCAGATTCTGTTGACCCATGACGATCTGTCCGACCGCAAGCGTTACCTCAATGCCCGTAGCACCTTGCGTGCCCTGGTCGAGCTCAAGGTGATCCCGGTGATCAACGAGAATGACACCGTGGTGACCGACGAGATCCGTTTTGGCGACAACGACACCCTGGCTGCCCTGGTGGCCAACCTGGTGGAGGCCGACCTGCTGGTGATCCTCACGGATCGCGATGGCATGTTCGACGCCGATCCGCGCAACAATCCGGATGCCCAGCTGATTTACGAAGCGCGGGCCGATGATCCGGCGCTCGACGCCGTGGCCGGCAGTGTCGGTGGCGCCCTGGGTCGTGGCGGCATGCAGACCAAGCTGCGCGCGGCGCGCCTGGCGGCCCGCTCCGGTGCTCATACCATCATCGTTGGCGGGCGCCTGGAGCGCGTGCTGGATCGCCTCAAGGCAGGTGAGCGCATCGGCACATTGCTGTCGCCCGAGCGCGGCATGCTGGCGGCGCGCAAGCAGTGGCTGGCCGGCCATCTGCAGACCCGTGGCACCCTGGTGCTGGATGCGGGCGCGGTGTCGGCGCTGTCCCAGGGGAACAAGAGCTTGTTGCCGGTAGGCGTCAAGCTGGTCCAGGGTAGCTTCCGTCGTGGTGAAATGGTGGTATGCGTAGCGCCGGACGGTCGTGAAATCGCCCGTGGCCTGGCCAACTATAGCGCCCTTGAGGCGCAGAAAATCATTGGGCAGTCGTCTGAGTCGATTGTCGGTCTATTGGGTTACATGGCTGAGCCGGAGTTGGTTCACCGCGATAACCTGATCCTGGTTTAAAGGAAAAGCTGCGATGCGTGTGATGAAGGGATTGTTGGGGTTGTTGGTGGCGATACCGCTGCTGGCTTCGGCCGAAGAGATTGGCCAGGTATCGACGGTGTTCAAGTTTGTCGGGCCAAACGATCGGATTGTGGTCGAGGCCTTTGATGATCCCAAGGTGGATGGCGTGACCTGCTACCTGTCTCGGGCCAAGACGGGCGGGGTGAAGGGCGGCCTGGGGCTGGCTGAGGATCGCGCCGAGGCCTCGATCGCCTGCCGCCAGGTGGGGCCGATTCGCTTCAAGGGTGAGCTCAAAGATGGTGACGAGGTGTTCAAGGAGCGCACGTCGCTGGTGTTCAAGACCATGCAAGTGGTGCGTTTCCTCGACAAGAAGCGCAATACCCTGGTGTATCTGGTCTACAGTGATCGCCTGATCGAAGGCAGTCCGCAGAATGCGGTGACGGCGATTCCAATCCTGCCGTGGCCTGGTGCGCAATAAGCACTGGCAATGCAGCGTTGCTTTATGTGGGGGCTGGCTTGCCTGCGATAGTGGTTTAACAGTCGACATCCATGTTGAATGTTATGTACCCGTCGCAGGCAAGCCAGCTCCCACATTTGTTTTGGGGTGTGGCATAAATCGTAGGCAATAAAAAACCGACCCTAGGGTCGGTTTTTTAACAAGCTTATCGCTTAGGCTGCAGCAGCAAGGTTCAGAGCCTTGATGTGGCCATTCAGACGACCTTTATGGCGAGCAGCTTTGTTCTTGTGGATGATGCCTTTATCGGCCATACGGTCGATAACTGGCACGGCCAGAACGTAAGCAGCTTGAGCTTTTTCAGCGTCTTTTGCGTCAATGGCCTTAACTACATTCTTGATGTAGGTACGAACCATGGAACGCAGGCTGGCGTTGTGGCTGCGACGCTTCTCAGCCTGTTTTGCACGTTTTTTGGCGGAAGGTGTGTTGGCCACCGTCGAGCTCCTCGAAAGACTTTTTAGGAAATAGCAAACAAAATAGGCCGCGAATCATGCCGATGAGTTGAAGTCTTGTCAAGGGCGGCTGATGCGAACTGCTGAGTGGTCGATCTGAAGAGGCGGGTTATTTATTTCCGGCGCTTGACCTGTAAACTCGCGAGCTTTGGCTCTGTGCTGTTGCAGGCGCGCAGTATCGCATAAGTGGGCGCTTTGTACGCCTGCTCTTTATCTATAGGCAAAAACTCTTTCAATGAATCTGCTCAAGTCGTTGGCCGCCGTCAGCTCTATCACGATGATTTCCAGGGTTCTGGGGTTTGTGCGTGACACCCTCATTGCACGTATTTTTGGCGCGAGCATGGCCACGGATGCCTTCTTTATCGCGTTCAAGCTGCCCAACCTGCTGCGGCGGATCTTCGCTGAGGGCGCGTTTTCCCAGGCCTTTGTGCCGATTTTGGCTGAGTACAAAACCCAGCAAGGCGAAGAGGCCACTCGCACATTCATCGCCTATGTCTCGGGCCTGTTGACCCTGGTGCTGATGCTGGTGACCATTGCCGGGATGCTCGCCGCACCCTGGATTATCTGGGCCACGGCCCCTGGTTTTGCCAACACACCGGAAAAATTCGCCCTCACCAGCGACCTGTTGCGGGTGACCTTTCCTTATATATTGCTGATCTCTCTGTCGTCCCTGGCAGGCGCGATCCTCAATACCTGGAACCGTTTCTCGGTGCCGGCATTTGTGCCAACCCTGCTAAACGTCAGCATGATCATCTTTGCCCTGTTCCTTACGCCGTACTTCGATCCGCCGGTCATGGCGCTCGGCTGGGCGGTGCTGGCTGGTGGTCTGGCGCAGCTTTTGTATCAGCTGCCGCACCTAAAAAAGATCGGCATGCTCGTATTGCCGCGCTTGAATCTCAAGGATACGGGCGTCTGGCGGGTCATGAAGAACATGCTGCCGGCGATTCTCGGGGTTTCGGTCAGTCAGATCTCCCTGATCATTAATACCGCGTTTGCTTCGCTGCTGGTCTCAGGCTCAGTGTCGTGGATGTATTACGCCGACCGTTTGATGGAGTTGCCCTCCGGTGTGCTGGGCGTGGCGCTGGGCACCATTTTGCTGCCGACCCTGGCGCGTACCTATGCCAGCAAGGACCGTCATGAATACTCGCGCATTCTCGACTGGGGTCTGCGCCTGTGCTTCGTGCTGGTGCTGCCATGCTCCCTGGCCCTGGGGATCCTGGCCGAGCCGCTGACCGTCTCGCTGTTCCAGTACGGTCAGTTCAGCGCCTTCGACGCCTTGATGACTCAGCGCGCGCTGGTCGCTTATTCGGTGGGGTTGCTGGGGATTATCGTGATCAAGGTCCTGGCGCCGGGCTTTTATGCCCAGCAAAACATTCGTACCCCAGTGAAAATTGCGATTTTCACCCTGGTGGTCACTCAGTTGTTCAACCTGATATTCATCGGGCCGTTGGCTCACGCGGGCCTGGCTTTGGCCATCAGTGCCGGTGCCTGCATCAACGCCGGCCTGCTGTTTTATCAACTGCGTAAACAAAAAATGTACCAGCCGCAGCCAGGCTGGGGTGTGTTTGCGCTCAAGTTGCTGCTGGCGGTGGCGGTGATGTCGGCGGTATTGCTGGGGCTGATGCACTGGATGCCGGCGTGGGACGAAGGACAGATGCTCGAGCGATTCCTGCGCCTGGGCCTGTTGGTCGTGGCCGGGGTGATCGCCTACTTTGGCATGTTATTGCTGCTGGGCTTCCGCCTGCGGGATTTCAATCGCAAGGCGCTGAATTGATCGCAATCAACAATAAGCCGGCTGTTTTGTCGATTCGAATCATTTGGCCTGTGCTGTTGCCTGTCGTCCGGGGCTGGGTGTGGTTATAATCGACCACTTTATGAGCAAGAAGCGCGTTATGCAGCTGGTTCGAGGTCTCCACAACCTGCACCCCGAGCATCGGGGGTGCGTCGCCACTATTGGCAACTTTGACGGTGTTCACCGTGGCCACCAGGCTATCCTGGCGCGGCTGCGCGAGCGCGCAGTCGAGTTGGGCGTGCCCAGCTGCGTGGTGATTTTCGAGCCGCAGCCCCGTGAATTCTTCACCCCCGAGACGGCCCCGGCCCGTTTGGCCCGCTTGCGGGACAAACTGCAACTGCTGGCCGAAGAAGGCGTGGACCGGGTCCTGTGCCTGGCGTTCAACCAGCGTTTGCGCAGCCTCAGCGCCACCGAGTTTGTTGACCGCATCCTCGTCGATGGCCTGGGTGTGCAGCATTTGGAGGTCGGTGACGACTTCCGCTTCGGTTGCGACCGCGTAGGGGATTTCGATTTCCTGCAACAGGCCGGCGTAACCCAGGGTTTTACTGTCGAAGCCGCGCAAACCGTCGAACTGGACGGCCTGCGCGTGAGCAGCACCCAGGTGCGAAATGCCCTGGCGGCGGCCGACTTCGCCTTGGCCGAGCGTTTGCTCGGTCGCCCGTTCCGGATTGCCGGGCGGGTCCTGCACGGCCAGAAGCTGGCGCGCCAACTGGGCACGCCAACCGCCAACGTGCAACTCAAGCGCCGTCGCGTGCCACTGACCGGGGTGTATCTGGTGAGTGTCGATATCGACGGCCAACCGTGGCCCGGAGTCGCCAATATAGGCGTCAGGCCAACGGTTGCAGGTGATGGCAAGGCCCACCTGGAAGTTCACCTTTTGGATTTTGCCGGGGATTTGTATGACCGGCGTTTGACGGTGGTTTTCCACCAAAAGCTGCGTGAAGAGCAGCGATTCGCCTCCTTGGAGGCGCTGAAAACGGCGATCAATGCGGATGTCGCCGCCGCCCGTGCACTAGCCGCACCTAGCGCCCATCGCTAATGAAGAGCCTTAAATGACCGACTATAAAGCCACGCTAAACCTTCCGGACACCGCCTTCCCAATGAAGGCCGGCCTGCCACAGCGCGAACCGCAGATCCTGCAGCGCTGGGACAGTATTGGCCTGTACGGAAAGTTGCGCGAGATTGGCAAGGATCGTCCGAAGTTCGTCCTGCACGACGGCCCTCCTTATGCCAATGGCACGATTCACATCGGTCATGCGCTGAACAAAATTCTCAAGGACATGATCATTCGCTCGAAAACCCTTGCGGGCTTCGACGCGCCTTATGTCCCGGGTTGGGACTGCCACGGCCTGCCGATCGAACACAAGGTCGAAGTGACCCACGGCAAGAACCTGGGCGCCGACAAGACCCGCGAGCTGTGCCGTGCCTACGCCACCGAGCAGATCGAAGGGCAGAAGTCCGAATTCATCCGCCTGGGTGTATTGGGCGACTGGGCCAACCCGTACAAGACCATGAACTTCAAGAACGAGGCCGGGGAAATCCGTGCCTTGGCCGAGATCGTCAAGGGCGGCTTCGTGTTCAAGGGCCTCAAGCCGGTGAACTGGTGCTTTGACTGCGGCTCGGCCCTGGCCGAAGCGGAAGTCGAGTACGAAGACAAGAAGTCCTCGACCATCGACGTCGCGTTCCCGATTGCCGACGATGCCAAGCTGGCCGAAGCCTTTGGCTTGGCGAGCCTGGCCAAACCAGCCGCCATCGTGATCTGGACTACCACGCCGTGGACCATCCCGGCCAACCAAGCGCTGAACGTGCACCCGGAATTCACCTACGCCCTGGTGGACGTCGGTGACCGCTTGCTGGTGCTGGCCGAGGAAATGGTCGAGGCTTGCCTGGCCCGTTACGAGCTGCAAGGTTCGGTAATCGCCACCACTACCGGCTCCGCGCTGGAACTGATCAACTTCCGCCACCCGTTCTACGACCGCCTGTCGCCGGTGTACCTGGCTGACTACGTCGAGTTGGGTTCGGGTACCGGTGTGGTCCACTCCGCGCCGGCCTACGGCGTGGACGACTTCGTGACCTGCAAAGCCTATGGCATGGTCAACGATGACATCCTCAATCCGGTGCAAAGCAATGGCGTATACGTGCCTTCGCTGGAGTTCTTCGGCGGCCAGTTCATCTTCAAGGCCAACCAGCCGATCATCGACAAACTGTCGGAAGTCGGTGCGCTGCTGCACACCGAAACAATCAAGCACAGCTACATGCACTGCTGGCGCCACAAGACCCCGTTGATCTATCGCGCCACCGCGCAGTGGTTCATCGGCATGGACAAAGAGCCTGTCGCCGGCGAAACCCTGCGCAAGCGTGCGATCAAAGCCATCGAAGACACCAAGTTCGTCCCGGCCTGGGGCCAGGCACGTCTGCACTCGATGATCGCCAATCGTCCGGACTGGTGCATCTCCCGCCAGCGCAACTGGGGCGTACCGATCCCGTTCTTCCTGAACAAGGAAAGCGGCGAACTGCACCCGCGCACCGTCGAACTGATGGAAGTGGTGGCCCAGCGCGTGGAGCAGGAAGGCATCGAAGCCTGGTTCAAGCTGGACGCTGCTGAGCTGCTGGGCGATGAAGCGCCGCTGTACGACAAGATCAGCGACACCCTCGATGTGTGGTTCGACTCCGGCACCACCCACTGGCACGTGCTGCGCAGTTCGCACCCGATGGGTCACGAGACCGGCCCGCGTGCCGACCTGTACCTGGAAGGCTCGGATCAACACCGTGGCTGGTTCCACTCGTCCCTGCTGACCGGCTGTGCCATCGACGATCACGCGCCGTACCGCGAACTGCTGACCCACGGTTTCACCGTCGACGAGAACGGCCGCAAGATGTCCAAGTCCCTGGGCAACGTAATTGCGCCGCAGAAGGTCAATGACACCCTCGGTGCCGACATCATGCGCCTGTGGGTGGCTTCCACCGACTACTCGGGCGAGATGGCCGTTTCGGAGCAGATCCTGCAACGCAGTGCCGATGCCTACCGCCGTATCCGCAATACCGCACGCTTCATGCTGTCGAACCTGACCGGTTTCAACCCGGCCACCGACATCCTGCCGGCTGAGGAAATGCTCGCTCTGGACCGTTGGGCCGTGGACCGTACCCTGTTGCTGCAGCGCGAGTTGCAGGAACACTACGGCGAATACCGTTTCTGGAACGTCTATTCGAAGATCCACAACTTCTGCGTGCAGGAGTTGGGTGGCTTCTACCTCGACATCATCAAGGACCGCCAGTACACCACCGGCGCCAACAGCAAGGCGCGCCGCTCGGCGCAAACCGCGCTGTATCACATCTCTGAAGCGCTGGTGCGCTGGATTGCACCGATCCTGGCCTTCACCGCCGACGAACTGTGGGAGTACCTGCCGGGCGAACGTAACGAGTCCGTGATGCTCAACACTTGGTACGAAGGCCTGACCGAATTGCCGGCCGACTTCGAACTGGGCCGCGAGTACTGGGAAGGCGTGATGGCCGTCAAGGTTGCGGTGAACAAGGAACTGGAAGTCCAGCGTGCGGCCAAGGCCGTCGGTGGCAACCTGCAAGCTGAAGTCACGCTGTTTGCCGAGGAGGGCCTGACCGCCGACCTGGGCAAGTTGAGCAACGAACTGCGCTTCGTGCTGATTACCTCGACAGCCAGCTTGGCGCCATTCGCCCAGGCCCCGGCTGATGCGGTCGCGACCGAAGTACCGGGCCTCAAGCTCAAGGTGGTCAAGTCGGCCTTCGCCAAGTGCGCCCGCTGCTGGCACTGCCGTGAAGACGTCGGTGTGAACCCTGAGCATCCGGAAATCTGCGGTCGTTGCGTCGACAACATCAGCGGTGCTGGCGAGGTTCGCCACTATGCCTAAATCCAGCCGTTTCGGACGTCTGGGTTGGCTCGCATTGAGCTTGCTGGTCCTGGTCATCGACCAGGTCAGCAAGGCTCACTTCGAGGGCACCCTGGAAATGTTCCAGCAGATCGTGGTGATTCCTGACTACTTCAGCTGGACCTTGGCCTACAACACTGGCGCCGCATTCAGCTTTCTGGCTGACGGCGGTGGCTGGCAGCGTTGGCTGTTTGCCCTGATCGCCGTGGTGGTCAGTGCGGTGCTGGTGGTCTGGCTCAAGCGCCTGGGTCGCAACGACACCTGGCTGGCTATCGCCTTGGCACTGGTGCTGGGCGGGGCGCTGGGCAATCTGTACGACCGCATTGCCCTTGGCCATGTGATCGACTTCATTCTGGTGCACTGGCAGAACCGCCATTATTTCCCGGCGTTCAATTTTGCCGACAGCGCCATCTGCGTTGGCGCTGTCATGCTGGCGCTGGATATGTTCAAGGGCAACAAACCCGGAGAAGCCGTAAATGACTGAACAAGTATTGGCCGAGCAACGCATTGGCCAGAACACGGAAGTCACCTTGCATTTTGCATTGCGCCTGGAGAATGGCGACACGGTCGACAGCACGTTCGACAAGGCCCCGGCGACCTTCAAGGTCGGCGACGGCAACCTGCTGCCGGGTTTTGAAGCCGCCTTGTTCGGCTTCAAGGCAGGCGACAAGCGCAACTTGCAGATTCCGCCGGAAAACGCCTTTGGCCAGCCCAACCCGCAAAACGTACAGATCATCCCGCGTTCGCAGTTCCAGGATATGGAACTGTCGGAAGGCTTGCTGGTGATCTTCAACGATGCGGCGAATACTGAACTGCCCGGCGTGGTGAAAACCTTTGATGACACTCAGGTGACCATCGACTTCAACCACCCGTTGGCCGGCAAGACCTTGACCTTTGATGTTGAAATCATCGACGTTAAAGCGCTCTAACTGACGATTCCGGCCTACTGTAGGAGCGAGCTTACTCGCGAAGATCTTCAACGATAATGCTGACATCCTGAATGATCGCAGTATCTGTGAAATTTTCGCGAGCAAGCTCGCTCCTACATGGCAAGACACGAGGCACAGCATGCAAATCAAACTCGCCAACCCCCGTGGCTTCTGCGCCGGCGTGGACCGGGCGATCGAAATCGTCAATCGCGCCCTGGAAGTCTTCGGGCCGCCGATCTACGTGCGTCATGAAGTAGTCCACAACAAGTTCGTGGTCGAAGATCTGCGTGCTCGCGGTGCGATTTTTGTCGAGGAACTGGATCAGGTGCCGGATGACGTTATCGTCATTTTCAGCGCCCACGGCGTTTCCCAGGCCGTGCGTACCGAAGCGGCAGGCCGTGGCCTGAAAGTCTTCGATGCGACCTGCCCGCTGGTAACCAAGGTGCATATCGAAGTGGCGCGCTACAGCCGCGACGGCCGTGAGTGCATTCTGATCGGCCATGCCGGTCACCCGGAAGTCGAAGGCACCATGGGTCAGTACGACGCCAGCAATGGCGGCGCGATCTACCTGGTGGAGGACGAAAAAGACGTCGCCGAGTTGCAAGTGCATAACCCTGAGAAGTTGGCATTCGTGACCCAGACCACGTTGTCGATGGATGACACCAGCCGCGTCATCGATGCCCTGCGTACTCGTTTTCCCGCCATCGGTGGGCCACGCAAGGACGATATCTGCTACGCCACGCAAAACCGCCAGGATGCGGTCAAGCAACTGGCCGATGAGTGTGACGTGGTACTGGTAGTGGGTAGCCCCAACAGCTCCAACTCCAATCGTCTGCGTGAACTGGCCGAACGCATGGCCACCCCGGCATACCTGATTGATGGCGCCGAAGACCTGCAGCGCAGTTGGTTCGACGGTGTCGAGCGCATCGGTATCACGGCGGGCGCTTCGGCGCCGGAAGTTTTGGTGCGTGGCGTAATCCAGCAGTTGCAGGCGTGGGGCGCGACAGGCGCGGACGAGCTGGCAGGGCGTGAAGAAAACATTACTTTTTCCATGCCCAAGGAGCTGCGGGTTCGTTCGCTGCTCTGAGTCCCAGCTCGCTGGTGTACCCCCGGCACAACGCCTGCTCGGCTTTGTCGCTGCGCAGGCTGATCCGGCCGGTGGGTGCCAGCACTACCTGATGCAGGCTCAGCGGCTGGTCCGTTGAGCACACATGCACGGTGCCAGCGCGAAACCCTCCCGCAGACAGCAGGGGTTCGCCCAACCCGCTGAAGCGAATTTGCGTGCGCACCGGGGTATTGCCCACGATGGGGATCCGCCCATTGTCCTGGCGCTCCAGCAGTACCGGGTTGTCGTCGTCCAGATGGCCGCGCCCATTCATGTCCACCACCACCCTCCAGCCTCGGCTCCAGTCGTCATCCAGCGCATGGATGACCACCGTCCGATTGCGCGCAATGGCTTGGGTACGGGCGTAGCGCAGGCCGGAGGCCAGTGCCTGTGCCGCGCTCAGTCGCGTTTGTGAGTCCAGCAGGCTCTTGAAACCAGGCACCGCCAATTGCGCCAGGATGCCGCTGACGATCAAGCCGAGCAGCAGTTCGATCAATGTGAAGCCGCGTTGTTTCATACATCGTCCCTCCGTGGACAGTTCATTCGTCTGTGGCAGGAATAGTTATAGCGGCGGCCCACGCCTGCGCAGTGATGGCCTTCCTGTCCAAAGTATTTCCCTATATTCCGAGGGGCAGCGCGGCTGCGCGAGCGGCGCTAGTCTTTGGCAACGCACGGCCATCTGGGCCGTTTTTATGACCCTCGACAAGGATGACGATGGCTATGCGAGCTTGCCCGACAACGTCTTGTGTTCCCGTTCCCGCAGGCCGGGAGGTCGGCATGAGCCTGATCGAAGTATTGGTCTCGCTGCTGATTCTCGGCGTTGGCCTGCTGGGGGCCGGGCTGATCCAGTTGAATGCACTCAAGTACACCGACAGTTCCAGAATGATCAGCCAGGCGAGTTTCATCGCCTATGACATGCTCGACCGGATCCGTGCCAACGCGGGTGCTGATTACGTCTGGGGAAGTGGCGATACTTCGCCCTCCAACACCTTGTCCGCGAGTGTTCGCGACCTGGATTTGCACGACTTCGTGGCCAACATCAGCCACTTGGCTGGCGATACCGCCAAAGGTTCGATTGCGGTCAACCAGCGTGAGGTCACCATTAGTATCAGTTGGGATGATTCGCGCGCAGCCAATGCTGGCAACACCCGTGAAACATTCACCCTGACCAGTCGGGTCGCCGTTGATCCGAGGCCTGCGCGATGAAGCGTTCCAGTTCGGGCTTTGGCCTGGTCGAGGCATTGCTGGCGGCAACCCTGGGGTTGATCGTGATCCTGGCGGCCGTCCAGGTAACGCTGGCCGCTCGCAGCACCGCTGCCAGCCAGCACGCCTCGGCGCTATTGCAGGATGATGGGCGATTTGTCCTGGGCAAGATGGTTCAGGAGATTCGTCTGGCGGGGATGTTCGGCTGCCTGTCCCTACCTTTGATTGCTCAGGCGCCTGCTGACTTTTCCAGGCCGGTCGGTGTAGTGGTCAATGGTGCCTCAACCAGCCTGACCCTGGTCACCGGCGATGTCGGTGACCAGGGCAGTCGACCTGACTGGACGGTGCTCAGCAATTGTATCGACAGCGCTCAGAGCTATTCGGGGGTACCACCCAAGCCAGGGCCCGGGCAGATCGCTTTTCCCGTGCGCAAGCTGACCTACACCTTTGAGTCGGGGCAACTGAAGCTCAGCACCCCGGCAACACCGGCCAAGGCGGTGCTGGTGGATAACGTGGGGGCGTTCGAATTGAGTTTCGGGATGGCCAGCCGGCCTGGGTCTAGTGTCGTGACCCGGTATGACAGCCGCCCCAGCGACGAATCGCTGATCCGCAGTGTGCGTGTGGTGTTGACGCTGCGCGATCCGGCAGGTCGCGTGCGGGACCAGGTCTACAGCGCCGTCGCAGCCGTGCGTAATCGCCTTGAATAGCGGGCGCGGGATATCGGCCTCCAGGCAGCGCGGCATGGTGTTGTTGATCAGCCTGGTATTGCTGCTGCTGTTGACGGCTCTCGGGCTTTCATCGATGCAGGGTGCAACGTCGCAGGAGCAACTCGCCGGCAGCATCAGGCATCGCAACCTATCGTTTCAAGCTGCCGAAGGCGGGCTCAGGCGCGGTGAGTCGGCTGTGCAGGCGCATGGGTTTGGTTTGCCGACCTGTCAGTCGCAAGTGACCTGTGCTCCGCCAAAAGAGGCGTATGCCATCAGTCATCCGGGCGTTGATCCTGTCTCGGCTATCGCCTGGGTCGGCCTGAAGGGGGGCGTCTACGGCATTCAAAATCTGGGGCCCGGTATCGGATTGGCACATTTGCCGCCCGATACCCCGGCGACTTTGTATCGGGTCACGGCAGTGGGGATCAGCGGTCAGTCGCGCACCGTCCTGGAGAGCGTCTATGCGCGAGTCGAGCCGGATGCCGATGGGCGATTCCGACGAATTCTATGGCGACAACTTCAGTAGGTGAGCATCACGATGAGCGACAACTGCAAAGGATTCACCTTGATAGAGCTACTGATTGCACTGGCGATCATTGCCACATTGGCCGCGGTGATTTATCCGGGATACACCGCCCATGTGAAAAAGGCCTACCGCACAGAAATCGTCGGTCTGCTCACGGAGCAAGCCCAGCATCTGGAACGCTATTACGTGAGAAATGGCACTTTTATTGATGCCAGCGGCGTCAGTACCGGCAATGATCGCTATAGAATCACGGTGATACTGAACCCGCAGGATTTCACCCTGACCGCGACGCCTTTTGCGGGGACGATGCTGGGTGATACCTGTGGTGAGTTCAGTTTGACCAGTACTGGCGCACGGGCTAATCCCGGCGCGGTGCCCGGTACCACTCGTCAGGAGTGCTGGGGGCGATGAGGCTGGTGGGCGATGGGGTGCCTGGGGCACTCCTTTCTTTTTATGGGCTGGATCGAACAATGACCAAGCAACAGCAAGTCGTAGTTGTCGGTGGTGGTGTTATCGGGCTGTTGACGGCGTTCAACCTGGCAACGCAGGGGCAGGCAGTAGTCGTGCTGGACCGTTCAGCGGTCGGGCAAGAGTCTTCCTGGGCCGGTGGCGGGATTGTTTCGCCGTTATACCCATGGCGCTACAGCCCAGCCGTCACGGCGCTGGCCCATTGGTCCCAGGATTTTTACCCGCAATTGGCCCAGCGCCTGTTTGCCGCCACTGGTGTGGATCCCGAGGTTCATACCACGGGCCTGTATTGGCTGGACCTCGACGACGAGGCCGATGCCCTGGCCTGGGCCGTGCGGGAAGGCCGGCCACTGAGCAAGGTGGACGTGTCGGCCGCCCGTGATGCGGTTCCAGTGCTGGGGCCGGGTTTTTCACAGGCCATTTATATGGCGGACGTGGCCAATGTGCGTAATCCACGCCTGGTCAAATCCCTCAAGGCTGCGTTATTGGCGTTGCCTGGCGTGACCCTGCACGAGCATTGCGCAGTACAGGGCTTTATTCAGGAGGGCGGCGGCATCGTCGGAGTCAATACGGCTCAGGGAGAGGTGCGTGGAGACCAGATCGTGCTCGCGGCCGGTGCCTGGAGTGGTGAATTGCTGGGTAGCCTGGGGCTGACGTTGCCGGTGGAGCCGGTCAAGGGGCAGATGATTCTGTACAAGTGCGCCTCTGACTTTCTTTCGAGCATGGTCCTGGCGAAAGGGCGCTATGCGATTCCTCGCCGGGATGGGCACATCCTGGTTGGCAGTACGCTGGAACATGAAGGCTTCGACAAGACACCGACCGAACCGGCCCTGGAAAGCCTGAAAGCCTCGGCAGTGGAGTTGATTCCGGCGCTGGCGGATGCCGAAGTGGTGGGCCATTGGGCCGGGTTGCGGCCTGGTTCACCCGAGGGCATCCCTTATATCGGCAAGGTGCCAGGGTTTGAAGGGTTGTGGCTGAACTGCGGGCATTACCGCAACGGCCTGGTATTGGCACCTGCGTCTTGTCAGTTGTTTGCTGACTTGCTGCTGGGGCATGAGCCGGTCATTGATCCGGCCCCTTATGCGCCCGCTGGTCGGATATAGAGGCGGCCCTCTGTAGGTACTGGCCTGCCGGCGATGGCGGCAGATGTTTGTGGGGTGATCTTCTGATCGCCATCGCTGGCAAGCCAGCTCCCACAGTTCCGGGATTTTCAGCGCTCGATTGACTTCGGTCCCTGCTCGAGGTGCGCTTGAGTGCAGTACCACTCCTGGCGCTGGCTTAATGCCCGGTCCTGGGGCAAGTGCACACCGCAGTGCGCACAGCGAACCATGGGCGCGGCGCCTTGTTCGTTGGACTGTTGCTGGGTCGAAGCGGGGCGCTTGAGCTTGCGCCAGAACCATACCGCAGCAGCAATCAGGGCAATCCAGAACAGTAAACGAACCATGGCAGGCAGTTTCTCGACAGGGAATTCGGCAGTTTAGCCAAGGATGTTAGCGGCGCACAGGGTAATAAAGTCGCGCCATGAAAAAAGGAGCCCCGAGGGGCTCCTTCTTGCGCTACCAGACTGATTTTCAGTCAAAGACACCGAATGTCATGTAGCTGAACCACGAGCGATCCTGGTTGTTGCCCAGGGCTTCTGGTGCTTGTTCCTTGATCACGTCGCCGTTCTCGTCATGGGGCTTGAGTTCGGACGGAATGGCGTCCTTGGCGTCCTGGTACTGCTTGAGGATGTCCTGGTTGGCGCGGGTTTCGCCCGGCGGCAATGGCGGACGGGACTCGATCAGGCCCAAGGTGTACTTGCTCAGCCACGAGCGGTTATCCGCTTCGGCAACCTGCGGGACAAACTGGCCGTCTTTCAGGCTAGGGTGGTCCGGGTAGTTGAGTTTCAGGGTCTGCAAGCTGGTGTCTGCCAGGGTGTCGAGGTGCAGGCGCATGTAGGCTTCAGTCATTACTGCCAGGCCATCACCCACCGAAGGGGTTTCCTGGAAGTTTTCCACCACATAGCGGCCACGGTTGGCGGCAGCGACATAAGCCTGGCGCGTCAGGTAGTAGTGGGCTACGTGGATTTCGTAGGAGGCCAGCAGGTTGCGCAGGTAGATCATGCGCTGCTTGGCGTCCGGCGCGTAGCGGCTGTTGGGGAAGCGGCTGGTCAGCTGGGCGAACTCGTTATAGGAGTCGCGCGCGGCACCTGGGTCACGCTTGGTCATGTCCAGCGGCAGGAAGCGCGCCAGCAGGCCTACGTCCTGGTCAAACGAGGTCAGGCCCTTGAGGTAGTAGGCGTAGTCCACGTTCGGGTGCTGCGGGTGCAGGCGGATAAAACGCTCGGCAGCGGACTTGGCAGCTTCCGGCTCGGCGTTCTTGTAGTTCGCATAGATCAGTTCGAGCTGGGCCTGGTCGGCATAGCGGCCAAACGGATAACGCGACTCCAAGGCCTTGAGCTTGGCCGTGGCGCTTGTGTAGCTATTATTGTCCAGGTCGGCCTGAGCCTGCTGGTACAGCTCGACTTCACTGAGGTTTTCGTCGACGACGTCCTTTGTTGACGAGCAAGCAGCAGTCATGGCGAGGATGGCGATCAGCAGCAGGTGTTTCACTTGCATGGCGGCTTGCGTCCCTATGACGGCCGCTGTCTTGGGCGGGGCCGTCCTGTTATGATGAGCGCCCCGATGAAAGCCTCGGGGCAAAAGACGCCGTATTTAACCACAAGCGCGCAGCCGAAACCAAAGGCTGTGCCACGCCTAGTCTGAGCATGTCCGATAAAATTGAACTTCGCGCAGAGGTGCCGTCCGAATTGGGCGGCCAACGCCTCGATCAAGTCGCCGCACAACTATTCGCTGAGCACTCGCGCTCGCGCCTTTCCGCCTGGATCAAAGACGGCCGCCTGACTGTGGATGGAGCGGTTATCCGCCCGCGAGACATAGTTCATGGCGGTTCGGTTCTTGAGCTGACTGCCGAGCAGGAAGCCCAGGGAGAATGGATCGCCCAGGACATCGAGCTGGATATCGTCTATGAAGACGACGACATCCTGGTGATCAACAAACCCGCAGGCCTGGTGGTTCACCCGGCCGCTGGGCACGCTGATGGCACCTTGCTCAATGCCTTGTTGCACCACGTGCCGGACATCATCAATGTCCCGCGCTGCGGCATCGTCCACCGCCTGGACAAGGACACCACCGGTCTGATGGTGGTGGCCAAGACCATCCAGGCGCAGACGCAGTTGGTCACACAATTGCAAAGCCGCAGCGTCAGTCGCATCTATGAGTGCATCGTGATTGGTGTGGTCGTGGCCGGTGGCAAGATCAATGCGCCTATCGGTCGTCACGGCCAGCAGCGCCAGCGCATGGCGGTGATGGAGGGTGGCAAGCAGGCCGTCAGCCACTACCGCGTGCTGGAGCGTTTCCGTTCCCACACCCATGTGCGGGTCAAGCTGGAAACCGGTCGTACCCACCAGATCCGGGTGCATATGGCGCATATCAACTTCCCGTTGGTCGGCGATCCGGCCTACGGTGGTCGTTTCCGTATTCCGCCGGCCGCCAGTGTGACCATGGTTGAATCGCTGAAGTCGTTCCCGCGCCAGGCGTTGCATGCACGCTTCCTGGAGCTGGATCATCCGACGAGCGGTGAGCGGATGAGCTGGGAATCGCCACTGCCCGACGATTTTGTCTGGTTGCTGTCGCTACTCAAGCAAGACCGCGAGGCCTTTGTCGGATGAATGACTGGCTGATTCCTGACTGGCCTGCGCCGGCCAGGGTGAAAGCCTGCGTCACCACCCGTGCGGGCGGCGTCAGCCTGGCGCCGTTCGACAGCCTCAATCTTGGCGATCATGTCGAGGACAGCCCTGAGGCTGTGCTTGAGAATCGCCGTCGCCTCACTGCCGCGTTCGATATCCAGCCAGCATGGCTGCGTCAGGTTCATGGTGTGGTCGTGGTCGAGGCCGACCCAGGGCAGATTGCCGAGGCAGACGGCAGTTGGACCGATACGCCGGGCATTGCCTGCACGGCGATGACCGCTGATTGCCTACCGGCCTTGTTTTGCAACAAAGCCGGGACCCGGGTTGCTGCGGCCCATGCCGGTTGGCGTGGACTGGCCGCGGGAGTGCTGGAAGCTGCCGCCGAAAGCCTGGACGCTGCGCCTGCCGACGTACTGGTCTGGTTAGGCCCGGCGATTGGCCCGAAGGCCTTTGAAGTGGGCCCGGAAGTGCGTGAAGCCTTCGTGCAGCAACATCCACAGACCGCGCAGGCGTTCGTTCCCAGCCATAATCCCGGCAAGTTCCTGGCCGACATCTATCAGTTGGCGCGTCTGCGCCTGGCTGCGCGCGGTATTACCGCCGTTTACGGTGGCGGTTTGTGTACCGTGACCGACCCACGCTTCTTTTCTTACCGGCGCAGCCCGCGCACCGGTCGATTTGCCTCCCTGATCTGGCTAGAACGCTAGACTCTCCTGATCCATATCAAGCATTGCCAGCTTGAATCCTCCAGAATCCACCCCATCTATAAGGGTATCTGGCAGGTTTCTTCATTCAGGATGCGTTAATCGCGAGCAGCCTCGCTCGCACATAGCTCCGGCCTGCTCAAAAGGAAGGTGACTAATGCGTATTGATCGTTTAACCAGCAAATTACAATTGGCGTTATCGGATTCCCAATCCCTGGCGGTTGGCCTCGACCATCCGGCCATCGAGCCTGCGCACTTGATGCAGGCACTCCTTGAACAGCAGGGTGGTTCGATCAAACCCCTGTTGATGCAGGTGGGCTTTGACGTCAACAGCCTGCGCAAGGAGTTGAGCAAAGAGCTCGACCAACTGCCGAAAATCCAGAATCCGACGGGCGACGTGAATATGTCCCAGGATTTGGCGCGCCTGCTCAACCAGGCAGATCGCCTGGCCCAGCAGAAGGGTGACCAGTTCATCTCCAGCGAACTGGTGCTGCTCGCCGCCATGGATGACAACAGCAAGCTAGGCAAATTGTTGCTGGGCCAGGGCGTGAGCAAAAAGGCCCTGGAAAATGCCATCAACAACCTGCGCGGCGGCGAGGCGGTGAACGACCCCAACCATGAGGAGTCGCGCCAGGCCCTGGACAAATACACCGTCGACCTGACCAAGCGCGCCGAAGACGGCAAGCTGGATCCGGTAATTGGTCGTGATGACGAAATTCGTCGCACCATCCAGGTCCTGCAGCGTCGCACCAAGAACAACCCGGTGCTGATCGGTGAGCCTGGGGTGGGTAAAACCGCCATCGCTGAAGGCCTGGCCCAGCGCATCATTAATGGTGAAGTGCCGGACGGCCTCAAGGGCAAGCGCTTGCTGTCCCTGGACATGGGGGCGTTGATCGCCGGTGCCAAGTTCCGTGGCGAGTTCGAAGAGCGCCTCAAATCCCTGCTTAACGAGCTGTCGAAGCAGGAAGGGCAGATCATTCTGTTTATCGACGAACTGCACACCATGGTCGGCGCCGGTAAAGGCGAAGGCTCGATGGACGCAGGCAACATGCTCAAGCCAGCACTGGCCCGGGGTGAGTTGCATTGCGTGGGTGCAACTACGCTCAACGAATACCGCCAGTACATTGAAAAGGACGCAGCCCTTGAGCGTCGTTTCCAGAAAGTCCTGGTGGAAGAGCCGAGCGAAGAAGACACCATCGCGATCCTGCGTGGCCTCAAAGAGCGCTATGAAGTCCACCACCGCGTGGCGATCACCGACGGCGCGATCATCGCGGCGGCCAAATTGAGCCATCGCTATATCACTGATCGCCAGTTGCCGGACAAGGCTATCGACCTGATCGACGAAGCGGCCAGCCGCATTCGCATGGAGATCGACTCCAAGCCTGAAGTGCTGGACCGCCTGGAGCGGCGCCTGATTCAACTGAAAGTCGAATCCCAGGCGCTGAAGAAAGAGGACGATGACGCAGCGAAGAAACGCCTGGAAAAACTCCAGGAAGAAATCGTCCGCCTGGAACGTGAGTATTCGGACCTGGAAGAAATCTGGACCTCGGAAAAAGCTGAAGTACAGGGATCCGCACAAATCCAGCAAAAGATCGAGCAGTCGCGCCAGGAACTGGAGGCTGCACGCCGTAAAGGCGATCTGAACCGCATGGCCGAGTTGCAGTACGGGGTGATCCCGGACCTGGAGCGCAGCCTGCAAATGGTCGACCAGCATGGCCACAGCGAAAACCAGTTGTTGCGCAGCAAGGTGACCGAGGAAGAGATTGCCGAGGTGGTTTCCAAATGGACCGGCATTCCCGTATCGAAGATGCTGGAAGGCGAGCGTGACAAACTGTTGCGTATGGAAAGCCTGTTGCACCAACGCGTGATTGGCCAGGAAGAGGCCGTGGTAGCGGTGTCCAATGCGGTACGGCGTTCCCGGGCCGGTTTGTCCGACCCGAATCGCCCAAGCGGCTCGTTCATGTTCCTCGGCCCGACCGGTGTGGGTAAGACTGAGCTATGCAAGGCCTTGGCCGAGTTCCTCTTTGATACTGAAGAGGCGATGGTGCGCATTGATATGTCCGAGTTCATGGAGAAACATTCCGTGGCTCGCTTGATCGGGGCGCCACCAGGCTATGTGGGCTACGAGGAGGGCGGCTACCTGACCGAAGCGGTACGGCGTAAGCCTTACTCGGTGATTCTGCTGGATGAGGTCGAGAAGGCCCATCCGGATGTGTTCAACGTGTTGCTGCAAGTGCTGGAAGATGGCCGGTTGACGGACAGCCACGGGCGTACCGTGGACTTCCGTAATACGGTGATCGTGATGACCTCCAACCTGGGCTCGGTACAGATCCAGGAAATGGTCGGGGATCGTGAAGGTCAGCGTGCTGCGGTAATGGATGCACTGACCAGTCACTTCCGCCCGGAATTTATCAACCGGGTCGATGAAGTGGTGATCTTCGAGCCTTTGGCGCGGGATCAGATCGCGGGCATTACCGAGATCCAGTTGGGTCGCCTGCGCAGCCGTCTGGCAGAGCGCGAGCTGATGCTGGAACTGAGCAGCGAGGCCTTGGACAAGTTGATCGCTGTAGGTTACGACCCGGTCTATGGCGCGCGGCCATTAAAACGTGCGATCCAGCGCTGGATCGAGAACCCGCTGGCCCAACTGATCCTCTCGGGCAGCTTTATGCCGGGGACCAGCGTCAAGGCCACCGTGGAAAACGACGAAATCGTCTTCCACTAAGCGCCGATTGGGTGGTTATAAGCAGAGGCCCCGCATTGCGGGGCCTTTTTTTTCGATAGGGCGTTGAACTGTAAGGCAAAGGCTTGTAAAGTGCGCCCCGCAGCAACGTCAGCCCAAGGGTTTCTTCTCCCCAAGGAGAAATCAGAAAGAAGCGCAAATCATTGTCTTAAAAGCAATTTAAAGGGTTGACAGGGGTTTTTAAGATTGTAGAATAGCGCGCCTCAGACACGCTAACGTAGCGATACAGACAGCGTCGAAGAGAAGGATACACCGCAGTAAAAGTTGTACATTTGAAATATGTAGTTCCGTGATAGCTCAGTCGGTAGAGCAAATGACTGTTAATCATTGGGTCCCAGGTTCGAGTCCTGGTCACGGAGCCAATTTCAAACCGGGGTATAGCGCAGTCCGGTAGCGCGCCTGCTTTGGGAGCAGGATGTCAGGAGTTCGAATCCCCTTACCCCGACCATTTTTGGGTCGTTAGCTCAGTTGGTAGAGCAGTTGGCTTTTAACCAATTGGTCGTAGGTTCGAATCCCACACGACCCACCATTTTTGAGACCAGTTAACGCTGGAATCGAATCTTAAGATCAGAGGCCAAAAGCACTGATCGAAGAAGGCGACTTGAAAAGGTCGCCTTTTTTTTACCGGGGTATAGCGCAGTCCGGTAGCGCGCCTGCTTTGGGAGCAGGATGTCAGGAGTTCGAATCCCCTTACCCCGACCATATTAAAAATCCTCGTATCGAAAGATACGGGGATTTTTTTTGCGTGGAATTTAACAACCGCGCAGATCAGTGAGAGGGAGCGAGCTCCCTCTCACATTGACCTGCCCCGTCCGGGGCCGTGTTGTTAGTGAAGTTTGAGCCGCGGCTCGGTGCCCCGCCCAATCTTGCTGCCCAACATCAACATCATCGTGCGGAAGAACCCATACAACGCCATCTGGTGCATGCGGTACAGCGACACATAGAACATCCGCGCCAGCCAGCCTTCGAGCATCACGCTGCCGGTCAGATTGCCCATCAAGTTACCCACAGCCGAAAAGCGCGACAGCGAGATCAGTGAGCCGTAGTCGGTGTACTTGTAGCTGGGCAGTGCTTTGCCTTCGATACGCAATTTCAGCGATTTGGCCAGCAACGACGCCTGCTGATGGGCCGCTTGCGCCCGTGGTGGAACGTTGCGGTCGGTCCCCGGCTGCGGGCAGGCCGCACAGTCGCCAAAGGCGAAGATATTCTCGTCACGGGTGGTCTGCAGCGTAGGCAGCACTTGCAGTTGGTTAATGCGGTTGGTCTCCAGGCCGTCAATGTCCTTGAGGAAGCCCGGCGCGCGAATCCCTGCGGCCCATACCTTGAGGCTGGCGGGAATCACCTGGCCACTGCTGGTAATCAGGCTGTCGGCGGTGACTTCACTCACTGCCGAGTTGGTCATGACGGTCACCCCGAGTTTTTCCAGGGTTTTATGCACAGGTCCGCTGATCCGCTCTGGCAGGGCCGGCAATACCCGTGGTCCGGCTTCGATCAGGGTGATGGACATGTTTTCTGGCTTGATCCGGTCCAGGCCATAGGCCGCCAGTTCATGGGCAGCGTTGTGCAACTCTGCAGCCAACTCGACGCCGGTAGCGCCAGCGCCAACGATTGCCACACTGATTTTTTCCACCACGTCAGTTTGCCCGGCATGGGCGCGCAGGTAGTGGTTGAGCAATTGTTGGTGGAAGCGTTCCGCTTGTTTGCGGGTATCAAGAAACAGACAGTGTTGTGCCGCGCCTTCGGTACCGAAGTCGTTGGTGGTGCTGCCGACAGCAATCACCAGGGTGTCATAGCTCAACACGCGGGCAGGCACCAGTTCCCGGCCTTCTTCATCAAGGGTCGCGGCCAGCTGGATTTTTTTCTGTTCACGATCGAGCCCGCTCATGCGCCCCAGTTGGAACTCGAAGTGGTTCCATTTTGCCTGGGCAACGTAATTGAGTTCGTCTTCAGAGGAGTTCAGCGAGCCGGCGGCAACTTCGTGCAGCAGGGGTTTCCAGATATGGGTAAGGTTGGTGTCCACCAGGGTGATGCTGGCGGTGCCGCGCTTGCCCAGAGTCTTACCCAGGCGGGTAGCCAACTCCAGGCCGCCGGCGCCGCCGCCGACGATAATAATACGATGGGTCATGGGGATATCTCGCAAGGCTAAAAGAAATCGGTGCAGTTACCCGAGCGAGCGCCAGGCAGCTCATAGCGTCAGGTAACTCAAAAGGCGGCTCAGGAGGCCCAGGCCAATCACCACAATCAACACCACCCCAAGGAGCAGCCACGGCCGGAAAGGCTTGCGCTCAACCTGGTGTTGGGACAGTTGCAGGTACTCTTCGACATGTTGTTGGTCGTCAGGGTTCAGGCGGCTGGTCATAAAGGCCTCGTCAGGTAGACGTTGCAAAAGGGCACCACGTTACAGGCTGATACCCACGTCGAACACTATGCTGCGCCCCAAGTTGTTGCGCAAGAAATCCGGGGCGTCCGGATGGGCGAACAATACGCGCGCAAAGGTCGGGCCAACCAATGACAGCGAGCGCCAGCCCTGGCGAAGGTATTCGGTGGGCGGCGGGAAATGGCTGTTGAGGTCCAGCACTTCGCGTTTGAGGCTGGCGAAGGCGATGATATCCAGCTCCCCCAGGTCCATGCCGCGTTCTTTATAGTTGTGGGCCTTCTTGCGCAGGGTCGGCGCCAGGCGCAGGAGGAACTCATGGGCGGGAATGCGCCTGGGCTTGGCTTCACGTCGCACCAATTGGCTCAGGGAAAAAGCACTGCGCCGCCGCCGCAGTTCGTCGCGCCATTCGTCATTCAGGCGCCGGCCTTCGTCCAGCACAAAAAACACTTCGAAACTGGCATCGCGAAACAGCACATCCGGCGGCTCTTGACCGGCGGCATGAAACTCTTCGGCGCGGTAGGGCACATTCAGGCCTTGTAGCAGGCGCTGGCAGACCCAACGCTCACGCTCCCATTTGCGGGCATTGGACAGGAACGCGTTGGCTTGTTCGGCCGCTATGGTGAGCAGGCGCAAATAATCTGAGTCATCCATGGTTCCAGCTTAGCGTTCAAATGATGACCGCAGGAAGTCCCGTGTGAAAAGGCTCGGTGTAGACTGGCGGTCCGGTTGATGGTTTTGCACAAGGAGTTCGCGGTGAGGCTTTTGGTTGCGGTGTTTCTGATCTTTCTGCCCCTATGGGCTCAGGCGGCTGAACTGGGGGAGCGGCTGGCGCCGTGGACCCTGCTCGATCAATTCGATCAGCCCTATACCCTGGATAATCAGGCGCAGGTCCTGCTGGTAGCGCGCAGCATGGACGCCGCCAAGCAGGTGGATGCGGCATTGCAGGGCCGACCCAAGGGCTATCTGGAGGCACGCCATGTGGTGTTTGTCGCCGATATCCAGCGTATGCCGAGGCTGATCGCCAAGCTCTTCGCCGTCCCCGCGATGCAGGCCTACAACTACCGGGTCATGCTCGACCGTGATGCGCGGATCACGCCGCGTTATCCGGCGCCTGTGGATAAAGTGCTATGGCTGCAATTGGAAGACGGCAAGCTCGTCGCGCGCCATGAATACAGCTCTGCCACCGAACTGCGCCAGGCCCTGGAGCAGGTGCAGCCGTGATCAGTGCCGCCATGCTGGCGCCGCAAACCCTGTGGCTGGGCTGGCTGTTGTATGCACCGGTGATTGTATGGGCGATCCTGCGCTCGTCCTGGGTCGAACTGTTTGCCGACCGGCGGCGCCAGCATTTGCTGTTTGGCACGGTGTTCGCGCTGTTCATGCTTTGGCTGGTGCGTCGGGATTTCGATACCGGGGTGTCCTACCACTTTATTGGCATGACCGCCGTGACCCTGTTGCTCGACTGGCCGCTGGCAATCGTCGGAGGATTGGCGGCGCAACTGGGCCTGGTGCTGCTTGGGCGCCAGGACTTGGCGGCGGTCGGGGTCAACGGCGCGCTGCTGGTCCTCTTGCCGGTATTGGTGACTGAGACGTGTGCGTTGCTGGTGGAGCGGGCGCAGCCGCGCAACCCCTTTGTGTATATCTTCTGTTCCGGTTTTTTTGCCGCCGCATTGTCGGCGTTGCTATGCCTGTTGGCCGGCCTGGGTCTGCTGTGGCTGGACGGTCGCTTCGCCATGCCCGAGTGGATCGAGGACTTTATCGGCTACCTGTGGCTGATCATCTTTCCCGAAGCGTTCATCAACGGCATGGTGATCAGTGCCTTGGTGGTGTTTTGCCCGGAGTGGCTTGAGACTTTCAACCGCACGCGCTACCTCTCGGCGCCCTGGAAGGACGACAATTCGCGACCTTGATCCAAATCAAAGGCGAGACGCGCAAGTGGTCGCATGCTCTGCGAAACTTCCAGGAGCACGATCATGAGTGTGTACGAGTGGGCACGGCAGGAGTTGCGCAGAAGCCAGGATGCGGCACAGGAAATCGGTTTTGATCCGGGCTTGAGCCTGCGCGCCTTGCTCAGTGCGGTGGTGCAGCAGAGCAAGGGCGTGCGCAGTGCCGAAGACTTGGCCGACGAGTTGCAATTTCTCGCAGAAAACCTCGACGACCAGCAGGACTACGGCTTTATGCGGCCTTAGTGGGCACGCGGTGGCAGGTCTTCGGAGAACAGTTCGTCTTCGGCGTCCGGGCTGACCGGAATCTTGTGTTCTTCCGCGGCCCAGGCACCCAGGTCGATCAGTTTGCAGCGATCCGAGCAGAATGGCCGGTTGAGGTTGGTCGCTTTCCATTCCACGGGGGCGCCGCAGGTTGGGCATTCGACGGTCAAGGGTTGGCTCATGTTCGGCCTCCACGCAAAGTAAGGTAAAAATGGTGCAGTCGCTCGACCTCGGCCTGGAGCCAGGCCAGGTCCTGATCATTGACCAGTACATCGTCGGCATGGCGCAGGCGATCTTCCCGTGAGGCCTGGGCCTTGAGAATCGCCTGCACCTGTTCTTCGCTGATGCCGTCGCGCAGCAGGGTACGCTGAATCTGCGTTGATTGCGGCACATCGATCACCAGGATGCGTTGGGTCATGGTGTATTGACCGGACTCGATCAACAACGGCGACACCAAAATCCCATAGGGCGAGCGGGTGCGGGCCAGATGGCTGTGGATCTCGTCGGCAATCAGCGGGTGCAGTAGGGCTTCCAGCCACAGGCGTTCTTGCGGCGCCTCGAAAATGCGTTTGCGCAAGGCCGCGCGATCCAACTGGCCATCAGGCAGCAGGATCGCACTGCCGAAGTGCTCGGCAATCTTCGCCAACGCCGGGCGGCCAGGCTCCACCACCCAGCGTGAGGCGTGATCGGCGTCGATCAGGTCCACGCCAAGGTCGATAAAGTGCTGGGCCGCAGCGCTTTTGCCGCTGCCGATGCCGCCCGTCAGGCCAAGAATCCAGGGTGTTGCGACAGAAGTGGTCATTTGAAACCGACAGACTGCAAATAGAAGTCGGTTATTTGACCACCCCAGAGCAATGCAATCCAGCCGGCAATCGCCAGATAGGGGCCAAAAGGCAGGGGCACCGATGTTTGCGCGTTACGCATGCGCAACAGAATCACCCCTGCTATTGCACCCACCAGCGACGCCAGCAACAGCGTCAGCGGCAGAACCTGCCAGCCACCCCAGGCGCCGAGCAGTGCTAGCAGCTTGAAGTCGCCATAGCCCAGGCCGTCCTTGCCAGTGCACAGTTTGAACAGCCAGAACACCGACCACAGGCTCAGATAACCGGCAACCGCGCCCAACAGAGCATCGGGCAACGCTACATACAGCTCGAAGTAGTTGAGGATCAGCCCAAGCCACAGCAGCGGCAGCACCAGCACATCCGGTAATAGTTGGTGATCGGCATCAATCAGGCTCATGGCCAGCAAGCCCCAGCTCAAGAACAGCACGCCAGCGGCCGGCCAGCCGAAGCCGTAGTGCCAGGCGATAAATGCCGAGAGCAGTCCGCAGGCCAGTTCGGTAAGTGGATAGCGTGGGCTGATGGAGCCATGGCATCGTGCGCAACGCCCCCTGAGCAGCAGATAACTGAACACCGGGATATTTTCCCACGGGCGAATCGGCTGGTCGCAGTGCGGGCAGCAGGAGTTTGGATGCAACAGGTTATAGGTCGGGCCACCGGGTTCCGGGGGCAGGCCGAGTATCTCGTGGGCCTGGGCGCGCCAGTCCCGTTCGAGCATTTTGGGCAGGCGCCAGACCAGCACATTGAGGAAGCTGCCGACGATCAGCCCCAGCACCAGTGCTGCCCAGACGAACAGCCAGGGATGGAGGATCAGGAGTTGGTCCAGGGCCATATTCAAAACGCCGTTCCAAGCTGGAAGATCGGCAGGTACATGGCGATCACCAGTGCCCCGACAATGCCGCCGAGCACCACCATGATCAGCGGTTCCATCAAGCTGCTCAGGTTGTCCACCAGGTTGTCGACGTCCGTTTCATAATGATCGGCGACCTTCTCCAGCATGCTATCCAGCGCGCCCGACTCTTCGCCGATGGCTGTCATCTGGATCGCCATGCCTGGGAACAGGCCACTGGCGGTCATGGTTCGATTCAATTGCATTCCTATTGCCACGTCCTGACGCATACGCGTGATTGCCTGTGTGAACCGCTCGTTGCCGGCGGCTCCGGCCACTGAATCCAGCGCCTGCGCCAGCGGTACACCGGCGGCAAAGGTGGTGGCGAGTGTACGAGCGTAGCGGGCGACTGCGGTTTTTTTCAGCAGTGTGCCTGCCAGCGGCAGTTTCAACAAACCAGCGTCCAGCCACAGGCGAAAACCGCTGTGTCGGCGGTAGGATCGGCGTATCCCCCAGACCGTCGCGGCCACGACCAGCAATAGCATCCACCACGCGCCCTGCATGAATTCGGACAGCCCGATAACCAGCAGGGTAAAGCGCGGCAGAGGTGTGTCGATGCCGGCGAACAGGCTCTCGAATTGGGGTACGACGTGGATCAGCAGGATGCTGCTGACCAGCGTCGCCACGAGCAGGACCATCAGCGGATAGGTCATGGCCTTCTTGATCCGGGCCTTGAGGCGTTGGCTCTTTTCCAGGTGGATGGCTACCCGTTCCAGCAGGGGCTCCAGGGTGCCGGCCTGTTCTCCGGCCGCGATCAGGCTGCAGTACAAGGGGTTGAAGCACTGCGGCTGTTTCAATAGCGCGCCGGTCAGGCTGTTGCCGGCGCCAATCTCCTGCTTCAATCCTTGGACCATCGTGCGCATGGCCCGGCTGTCAAAGCCTTCGCCAATCATATCGAAGGCTTGCAGCAGGGGAACTCCCGCCTTCAGCAGGGTCGCCAGTTGGCGGGTGAACAGCGCAATATCGGCTGGGGTGATTGGGTTGCCCAGGCCGGCAAGGAGGCTGGAGCGCATCTGTACCCGAGCCGGGTTGATACCTTGCCGGCGTAATTGTGCCTTGATCACGGCCGGGCTATGGCCACGGGTTTCGCCGGACACCTTGCGGCCATTGCGTAGCGTGCCTTCCCAGGCATAGGTGGTGGTGGGGCTCACAGTGACATTATTCATTGGCAGCTACAGCTCATCGGCAGGTGACGATCTACAGCTTAGTCAGGCCTCTGTGTCCGGCCGGCTATTGGGGAACGGAAAAATGTCAGATTGTGCGTCTTGTGAGGGCTTGGTCCGACGCGGATGAGTACACTGGCGCGGTTGTCGAGGGCGGGGCGCAGGATGTGCCTTGCGATGGGTTTTTATTCTGGAGAGTAAGTGTGATGCGTCAGAACGGCTTTACTTTGATCGAGTTGTTGATCGTCGTGGCGATCATTGGCATCTTGGCCACGATTGGCCTGCCCATGTATACCAAGCACCAGGCCAAGGCCAAGTTCACGGCAGGGCTGGCGGAAATCTCGGCGTTGAAGGCGGGCTTCGAAGACACCTTCAACCAGGGCGCGGTGCCCACGCTGGCGCTGATCGGTGGCACCAGTCCGACCGCCAACTGCACGATCAGCGTTGCAGGTGATGTGGCTGCGGGGACTGGCTCGATCGCCTGTGAGATCCTCGATGCGCCTGCGCCCATACAGGGCAAGCTCATTACCCTGGTGCGCGGTGCCAGTGAGGGTTGGAAGTGCACCACGACCGCTGACGAGCAGTACATTGCAAAGGGTTGCGCGGTTGTCAAATGAGGTCGGGCCACCTAAATCAGTGACGGGAGCCAGCCGTAACGGGCTCCCAGGCACTCCACAGGGAAGTAAAGGTTGCCCATGACGTTATCCGTGCAACAGCGAGGAAGCGTATTCCTGGTGCTGGCGCTGAGCCTTTTGCTACTGGGTATCACCCTATCCTTCAGTGGTCATGACTGGCAGCGTGTGATGCAGGTCGGCGTGGGAGTGGGTGGGTTGCTCTATGGCTTGGCGACTCCCGTCGGGCGGTTGCTCGACAAGCCCACCGCTATCGGCCTGGCGCTGGTGTTCGGTCTGGGCTTGATATCCTCGTCGTTGGCCCACCAGCCTCTATGGGCGTTGACCGAGTGGGCGCTGATGCTCACCTGTGGGGTGATTGCCGCTGCTTTTGCCCGGCTGCGGCGCAATGGCGATCAAACCCTGGATCAGGCGCTGATCCTGTTTGTGTTGCTGCTGTGCCTGATCAAGACTCTTCAATATGGCTACGCAGGTGTGCTTGCGTTTACCAGTGGCAAACTGACACTGGACACCGACCTTCTGCTTTCCGGGTTCTCCAACAAGCGCTTCTACGGCCAGTTCCAGACCATTACCTTGCCCTTGCTGGCGTTGCCTTTGCTGCTCCCGAGCACGTCGCGGTTGATGCGTGGTCTGGTATTCGCGCTGTTGTGTGCCTGGTGGTTGATTGCGATCAGTGGCGGCACCCGTGGCACCTGGTTGGGTATCGTCGTTGCAGCGCTCGTCCTGGCTTTTTTGGGGACTACGGGGCGTCGCTGGTTGGTCTGGCAGGTGGCTGCGCTGTGTGGCGGGCTGTTTTTGTACTGGCTGTTGTTCACGGTCCTGGCGCGTTATCTGGGGCTGGAAATTGCCAGTCTTTCCAATGACCGGCTCACCACCAACCTTTCAGGGCGTGAAGTGATCTGGTGGCAAGCCTGGGACATGATCCGCGAACGGCCATGGCTCGGTTTCGGGCCGATGCACTTTGCTGATATCCCCAACCCGATCGCCGCCCACCCGCACCAGGCCATTCTGCAGTGGGCCAGTGAGTGGGGTGTGCCCTCGGCCTTGTGTGTGTCGCTGCTGGCGCTACGCGGTGGTTGGTTCACGTTGAGGGTGATCCATCGGCAAGGGCCGACAGGTACACCGCAAGACCTGTTGCGCCTGTGTCTGTTCGCAGCGTTGGTGGGCGCGACGGTGCAGGCGATGGTCGACGGGGTGATTGTGATGCCCTATTCGCAACTCTGGTTGGCGCTGGTGGTGGGCTGGCTGATGGCGTTGCATCCATGGCACACGCCGGTTGGCGAGCCGATGCCGCTGTTGCATCGGGCCTGGCAGGTGTCGGCCGTGTTAGCGGTGGCGTTGCTGGTATTTGTCGTGTACCGCTACCTGCCTGGCTCCACGGAACGCAGCCAGCACTACATCGACATTGCCAAAGGCAGTCTGCAGCCACGGTTCTGGGTCCAGGGAGTCATTGCGCCGCACATCCGGTAAGTTGCCGGGCGCCCAATGCAGTGCTAGCTTTAGCCCACCGCCCGTGTAGCTCAGTTGGTAGAGCAGCGCACTCGTAACGCGAAGGTCGCAGGTTCGATTCCTGTCTCGGGCAAAAAGGCACCACAGTTTTCAGATGATCCCAGAATGGTTCTGAAGGCCAGACGAACCGGTATTCGTGCCCGTTCTTTTGTATCTGCGCAACCTTGATGACCCAGATGCATCCCCATTCCTCGATCTAAGAGAACGACATGACCACGACAGAAATGACCCAGGAAGTACGGCACGCAGAAGCCCTCAAAAAGTATCTAGAGGAGTCGCCGCAGCTTAAGGAAGAGATCAAGGACCTGAGTGCTGATGATCAGCGCGACCAGATCCTGTGGGCATTCGAGGACGAGGCCGAGAGCCAGGGCCTTCAGCCTTGGGAGCTGACCCTCAAGTACACGTCCACGCCAGAGGAGTTCGAAGTGGAACGGCTGATCCTGCACAAGGAGGCTGCCGAGGTGTTGGGTGTCGAGTGGGAAGAGTACTGCGAGATGAACAATCTGGTGGTTTAAGCGCTGTTTTTTTGTCTCTCGGGCCTAATCGCCAGGCCGGTTCCTACAGAGTTGTGCAGCACCTGTAGGAGCCAGCCTGGCGATGACGGTTTCAGATACTGAGCCTCATCGACAAATCTACCGCCTTCACATCCTTGGTCATCGCCCCGATGGAGATGTAGTCCACGCCGGTCTCGGCAATGGGCAGCAAGGTGCTTTCATTGATCCCGCCGCTGGCTTCCAACTTCGCCTTGCCGGCGTTCAAGCGTACGGCTTCGCGCATGTCGTCCAGGCTCAACTCATCCAGCATGATGATATCGGCGCCCGCCGCCAGGGCTTCGCGTAACTCTTCCAGGCTTTCCACTTCGACTTCCACCGGCTTGCCGGGGGCGATCTTGTGGGCGGCAGTAATGGCCTGGGCAATGCCACCGCAGGCGGCGATATGGTTTTCCTTGATCAGGAACGCGTCATACAGGCCGATGCGGTGATTGTGGCAGCCGCCGCAGGTCACTGCGTACTTTTGCGCCAGGCGCAGGCCGGGCAGGGTCTTGCGGGTGTCCAGCAGCTTGACCTGGGTGGCGGCGACGAAGTCCGCCAGGTATTGCGCACGCGTGGCCACGCCCGACAACAGCTGCAGGAAATTCAGCGCACTGCGCTCTCCCGTCAGTAATGAGCGGGCGGGGCCTTCGAGGTGGAACAGCACTTGGTTGGGGCTGACGCGCTCACCGTCGCGCACCTGCCAATGTACCGCAACCCGCGGGTCCAACTGGCGGAACACGGCATCGACCCAGGCGGTGCCACTGATGACGGCAGTATCACGGGTGATGATCGTGGCCTTGGCCAGCCGTTCGGCCGGGATCAATTGCGCGGTGATATCGCCGCTGCCGATGTCTTCCAGCAGTGCACGGCGCACGTTGGCTTCGATTTCGGCGGTGAGGTCGGCGAGGCGTAGATTCGGCATAGCGGGCTCCACATACAAAGTGTCCCGATTATAGGGGCATGGCAGCGCCGAACCCAAGGTATGCAGGCACAACCTGGCTGATTACAAAGCTCCTACAGAGTTTGCTGGCGCTACAGGGTCTATTTGCAAGATAATCTCGCGCCTTGCAATTGGCGTCATAGCTTTGACGTCTCGGTGATCTACAGATAATCGCCACCAGCCAGTATTCCAGCGGCGGTTGCGGCGAGCGCTCATCAAACCGAACCCCGTCATTCCAGGAGGCCAGCATGCACAATGACGCAAAGGTGGTGCCGATCAATAAGATCGCCGCCCAAGCGATGCCGTCGCCGCTCGCCCGCCTGCCTGTGATTGTGCTTCAGGTTCGTGACAAGGCCACGCAGCAACTCGACCGGGGTTTGCAGGAGCTGTTCGATAACGCCGACGACACCCTGTTCGAAATGGCCGACAAGGCGCGCAACAACGCCGACCACAATATTTTCTTTGAGGCTATGCGCGACCTGCGCCTCAAGCGCAAGAACTTCGAGCGTGTGTTCATGGAGCAGCTCTTCGCCGCGTTCGCCAACCTGGGGCTTGCCGGGCAAGGCGAGCTGCTGCTGCCAACGGTCTCCTACGAGGCAGCGCCGGGCGTGTCGGCCGACGACCTGGAAAAAGCCGTGGCCCTGGAGGCCATGCTCGACAAGGTCATGCACCGTGACGGCCTGGCCCTCGGACAACTGACAGCGCGCCTCGGTGCATTGCTGGGCAAGGGCCTGAATGATCGGGAAAACCCCCTTGGCCCGGCGATGCTCTGCGAGTACTTCCTGCGGGCCGGGCGCAGCCTGGGGGTGGAGATCCGGGTCAAGCTGATCATTTTGAAACTGTTTGAAAAGTACGTACTCAGCGATGCCGACTTGCTGTACGGCGAGGCCAATCAGTTGTTGGCCGCCACGGGCGTGCTGCCCGAGCTCAAGGCTGTACCTTCGCGCCGTCCCGGCGAGCGTGCCAGCAGAGCCAGCCCGCCGGTCAAGGCGGCACCGGCTGCCGACCCGCAGGCCGACGAGGCGGAGCAACAAGTGTTCGCCGCCCTGCAGGAGCTGCTGCTGAAGGTGCGCGGCAGTGTGGCTCCGACCCTGGAGGCCAGCGCCCAGGCCCAGCCGATTTCCACCCGCGACCTGCTGCGCCTGCTGTCCCACCTGCAGCAATATGTGCCGGAGCCTGCGGTCGAGGACGATTTTGACTTGCGTCGCCAATTGGAAGAACTGCTCACCCGGGTCAGCGTCAAGAGTGGCAAGTCGCGGGTAGTGGAGGATGCTGACGAGGATGTGATCAACCTGATCGCCATGCTGTTCGAGTTCATCCTCGACGACCGCACCTTGCCTGACTCCCTCAAGGCGTTGATTGCGCGCCTGCAGATTCCCATGTTGAAAGTGGCCGTGCTGGACAAGAGTTTTTTCAGCCGTGGCAGCCACCCGGCGCGGCGCTTGCTCAATGAAATCGGGACTGCCGCCATGGGCTGGGGCAAGCGTGATGATTACCAGCGTGACAGCCTGTACCTGCGTATCGAGCAGGTGGTGCAACGCCTGTTGAACGACTTTGTCGATGACCCGGCGATTTTCTCTGTGCTCTTGCAGGAGTTCACCGCTTATACCCAGGACGAACGCCGCCGCAGTGAGCTGCTCGAACAGCGTACCCGCGACGCCGAAGAGGGGCGCGCCCGCACCGAGCAGGCCCGGCAGCGGGTCGCCGATGCAGTCAATCAGCGCTTGCTGGGCAAGGTCTTGCCGCATTTCGTGGTGCAGTTCCTGCAACAGGCGTGGAGCCAGGTCTTGTTGCTCGAATGTCTCAAGCACGGCCAGCACTCGCCGCAATGGCAGGCACGGCTGCAGACCATGGACGAATTGATCTGGAGTGTCGGCCTGAGTGAAGACACCGAGGCCGGCCGCTGCCTGCTGGAGCAATTGCCCGCGCTGCTCAAGGCCCTGCGTGAGGGGTTGAGCGAGGCGGCGTTCGACTCCTTTGTCACCCGGGAGTTTTTTATCCAGTTGCAGACTCTGCATACCCAGACGTTCCAGGGCACGACGCAGTCCAGCGTGGCGCTGGTCGAAGTGCGCGGGGATGCGAGTGCGGTGATGCCTGCGCAGACGGTCAGCCTGGCGGAGGATGATCCCGATCTGCTCAAGGTCCGGCAGTTACGCATCGGCAGTTGGGTCGAGTTCCGCGAAGATGAAGAAAACACCCTGCGCTGCAAGCTGACGGCGATTATCGCTCCGGCCAACAGCTACATATTTGTCAATCGCACAGGCCTCAAGGTACTGGAAAAAAACTGTACGGAGCTGGCCCTGGAGTTCAAGCGTGGCGGGGTGCGCACCTTGGATGACGCGCTGTTGTTCGACCGCGCACTGGCTTCGGTGATTGGCAATCTGCGGCAACTCAATCGCGCCAAGTGATCGCAACCACCAGGCCGATCACGGCATACTGAGCGCTCCTAAGTCTTGCGCAAGGAACCTGTATGCAGTTGGACCCCGCCAGCGGTTGGTGCCAGGGCATTGCCCATTGCCCGTCGCCCAACTTCAATGAACGCCCAGGCGGCGAGATTTCCCTGTTGGTGGTGCATAACATCAGCTTGCCACCTGCCCAGTTCGCCACGGGCAAAGTGCAGGAGTTTTTCCAGAATCGCCTGGATGTCACGGAACATCCCTACTTTGCAGGCATAGTTGACCTACGGGTATCCGCGCATTTTCTGATTGAGCGTGATGGTGCGGTGACGCAATTTGTTTCCTGTCAGGACCGAGCCTGGCACGCGGGCGTCTCCTGTTTCGAGGGGCGCGAAACCTGCAATGACTTTTCCCTGGGAATCGAGCTGGAAGGGACCGATGACCAGCCCTTTACCGGTGCCCAGTATCAATCCTTGATCGACCTGAGCCGCCAATTGCTGGCCGCTTACCCGGGCATCACGCTTCAGCGCATTTGCGGTCATAGTGACATCGCCCCAGGACGCAAGACCGATCCTGGACCGGCTTTTGATTGGGCGCGTTTTCGTGGCGCCTTGCAGGATGGAGGACATGCACAATGAGTTTCCTGGTGTTGGTGCTGGCGGTATGGATCGAGAAGTTCTCGGCCTTGCGTCAGCGGGTGCAGCGCGATGGCGGCTGGCTGCGCGAACTGGCCCGGCTTGAGTCGAGCGCTCGGCTGGGCAAACAGCCTTGGTTGATCCTGGCGCTGCTGGTGTTGCTGCCGGTGGCGCTACTGGGGCTGTTGTTGCTGGTCCTGGAGCCGGTGGCCTATGGCTTGCTGGCGCTGCCGGTGCACCTGCTGGTGGTGATCTACAGTCTGGGCCGCGGTGATCTGCTCGGCCAACTGGGGCCGTTTCGCGATGCCTGGCGCCGGGGCGACCTGCAAGCGGCTGAACATGTTGCCGAGCGCGACCTGGCGATTGGCGCCGACAGCGGCGAGCAACTGCTGGAGCGGGTCCAGGGCCATTTGCTGTGGCAGGCCTACCAGAGCTTTTTCGCGGTGATTTTCTGGTACTTCCTCCTCGGTCCGGTGGTGGCTCTGGCCTACCGCTTGCTGGCGCTGGCCAGTGAACACAGTCAGAACCCATTGGTGGCCGAGCGTGCCGGGCAATTGCGCCATGCGTTCGACTGGTTGCCGGTGCGGTTGCTGGCGGCGAGTTTTGCCTTGGTGGGCAACTTTGTCGCGGTCAGTCGGGTGATGCTGCATGAGCTGCTGAGCTGGGATATCAGTGCCGCGCAACTGGTGGAAAAGGTTGGCCTGGTGGCCGGCGAAATTCCTGCGCCGGTGGTTGGTGCCGAAGGTATCAACAGCCTGGATCGGTTGTGGGAACTGCTGCTGCGCGCGGCTGTGCTGTGGTACGCCGGGTTTGCGATCTGGACTGTTTTGCCCTGAGAAGCGCCCTTTGTAGGAGCGAGCTTGCTCGCGAAAAACTTACAGGCGCCGCGTTCATTCAGTAAGCACGCGTTATCGTTGACGTTTTTCGCGAGCAAGCTCGCTCCTACAGAAGGCGATGACCGCTTAACTGACTGGCAATTAGGGCAAGCCCGCTCCCACAGAGAATCTGTTGTGGCTTCAAAAAATCGGTTGGCGACTAAGCTCCGCCGATCGCGTTAACCTTAAGTTACAAAACTCCCCGCCGATTTAGGCTATACAGACAGCGCGCCCAATAGTGGCTTTCTGCCGCTGCCCTGCGCCTTCAATAAAAATAAAAGAAAAGGGAGTTCATCTGTGAAGAGCTTGCTCTATCCCGCCATCGCGTTGATGAATCGCCTGAGCTTCGGCATGAAGTTCAGCCTGATCAGTGTGTTGTTTTTCCTGCCGATGCTGGTGACCAACTATTACCTGGTCCGGGATTCCTGGCTTGAGTTCCAGGGCACGCAGGTTGAGTTGCAGAGTCTGGACCTACTGGGCAGCAGCCTGATCCTGCGCCGCGACCTGGAAACCTTGAATAATCAGGTGCAAATCAACGCCACCCTCGGCCAGGCAGGCAAGGCGGGCGATATCGAAAGTCAAATCAGCGCATTGGAACAGCGTGTCCTTGAACGCCTGCAAGGCTTCCAGGCGATGACGGCCGATCCCGAGCAGGTCGCGGTGTTCGAGGGCAAGCGCGACGAGATGATCGCAGCCTTCAAGGCCCAGCAAAGCGAATCTTCGTTGCTGAGCAAAAGTGCGCTGATTGGCAAGTTGCTCAATAAGGCGCAGATGTTCAGCCAGATCATTGCCAGCCAGTCGGGGTTGAGCCGTGATGTGCAGGGTGATGTGCGCCAACTCAGCGAGCTGGTGACCAGCGTCACCCCGCAAGTCACCCAGACCTTGGGCGAGGGCCGGGCCATGGGCGCGTACTCCCTGGGCCAGGGCTTTCTCAACTCATCGTCCAGCACGCGCTTTGATGAACTGCTGCAGCAGTTGGAAAAACTCCAGGCGGAATACGGCTTGAAAGTGCAGGACGCCATGGGTTCCAGCAAGGCCGTCCATGGCGCGTTGGATACCTTGGCCCAAGCCAGCCACGCCAGCCTCAAGCAGGGCAGCGAACTGTTCGAGGAGCAGGTGGTGATGGCCGAGACGCTGGAGGCGCCGTGGCAGGCTTTCTATGATCAAGTGACGGCCTTGATGGCCAAGACCTACCAGTTGGACGATGCGACCCTGTCCTTCCTCGACCAGCAATTGCAACAACGCCTGGCGCAGAACCGCACGCACATGGTGTTGCTGGTCGCGGCGCTGGCAGCGGTGTTCTTGCTGATCTTCTATCTGTACGGCGGCTTCTACGCATCGACCCGCACCACCCTGCGCCGCTTGGGCGCGATGATGGATAAGGTCGCCGCAGGGGACATGACCGTCAGCTTCAAGTCCCAGAGCCGCGATGAGCTGGGAGAGTTGGGCGAGGTGTTCAATGGCACCGTGGCCAAAATCCATGACTTGATTGAACGGGTAGGGCAGACCGTCCATGAAGTCGAGCATCAGGCCGGGCAAGTGGAATCGGTTTCGGCGCGCAGCAACCAGGCAGTGTCGGGCCAGCGCAGCCAGATCGAACAGGTGGCGACGGCCATGAACCAGATGTCGGCGACCGCCCATGAAGTGGCGCGCAGTGCGGCGGCGGCTGTCAGCAGCGCCCACAGCGTCAACGATGAAACCCTCAGCGGGCGTGGCCTGGTGCAATCCCAGCAGGGCAGCATCGCGCAACTGGCGTCGGAGATCGACCAGTCAGTGCTGGTGATCAATCAATTGGCCATCGACAGCCAATCCATCAGCAGTGTGTTGGAGGTGATCAAGAGCATTGCCGAACAAACCAACCTGCTGGCGTTGAACGCGGCCATCGAGGCGGCACGGGCGGGTGAACAAGGGCGTGGGTTTGCCGTGGTGGCCGATGAGGTGCGCACCCTGGCCCGGCGCACCCAGCACTCCACCGAAGAAATCGAGCAAATGATCGCCAAGCTGCACCAAGGTGTCGGCGCGGCCGTGAAGGCCATGGGCAGTAGTCATAAAATGGCCAGCGGCACGGTCGGCCAGTCGGAAAAAGTCCAGCTGGCCCTGGAAAACATCCTGGGTGCGGTAGGCATGATCGTCGATCAGAACCAGCAAATCGCTGCGGCGGTGGAGCAACAGACGGCAGTGGCCCACGACATTGACCAGAATATTGTCGAGATCAATCGGGCTGGCGAGCACGCAGCCCAAGGCGCGCACCAGACAGAAGAGGCCAGCCGGCAATTGTCCTTGCAGGTGATTGAGCTGAAAAAGCTGATCGGTGCATTTCGCGTGTAGGACTCAGGCGTAGGCTTTGTCTGTTGGATGTGTGGTGCATGTCCTGTTTTCCCGCGTGAGCTTCTCTCGCAACGAGATTGGGTGAGAATTTGTTTCACACCCCATCCAGCGCTCCCGGGAGGCAGGGCCATGACCGAGACTACCCTTGGCGTGAAAGGGCATTGCGCCCATTGCGACATCACCTTTGCACTCAAACCCTGGCAGCTCAACGCCATTGCTCTGGACGAGCCCTTTGATTGTCCGTATTGCCACAAAGTCCTGCAGCTCAATTGCCCCAAGCAACTGCGCCAGTTGAAGTCCCTGGACAACCTGGCGTTGCTGCGCCCGAGCATGCTGGTGTTGACCAGCGTGGCTCTGCTGGTGGCCTTGGTGGTTGAGTGGGTCGGCTTGATCAGCAAGATCGGGCAATTGAACGTGTCGCTGGTGGCGATCCTGATTCATTTCCTGACCCTGCGCCACGCCCGCCACCGGCATCGCATGACCCTGATGCTACAGGCGGTCAACCCCATCATCGAGCGGCCAGTTGAACAGTTCGCAGGCGTTGCGGGTGCTCGCTTCGGCCAACGCTGAAGGGCTGATGCCCATCCGTTCGGCCAGGGCATCGCAGATTGCCGGCAGGTGCTGCGGGCTGTTGCGCTGACCGGGGTACATGGCGGGCGCCATATCCGGCGAGTCGGTTTCCAGTACCACTGACTCCAGCGGCAGTTGAGCGATGACCTTGTGCATGCGCAAGGCCTGGGGCCAGGTCGGCGCGCCGCCCAGGCCCAGCTTGAACCCCAGCTTGATGTATTCGCGGGCCTCTTCGCGGCTGCCGGCGAAGGCGTGGATGATCCCGCCCCGGGGCAGGCGGATGCGCTTGAGGGTGGCGATAACGGCCGCATGGCTGCGCCGTACATGCAACAGCGCTGGCAGTTGGAAGTCCACAGCCAACTGCAACTGGGCTTCAAACAGTACTTGCTGGCGCTCGCGATCCAGGTGCTCGAGAAAGTAATCCAGGCCAATCTCACCGACTGCGCATAATTGGCGATGCCCCTTGAGGCGTGTCAGCCAATCCCCCAGTTCGACTAGGTCTGTGGGGCGATGCTCATTCAGGTACACCGGATGCAGGCCAAAGGCCGCGTACAGGTCCGGGTCCTGTTGTGCTAGCTCCCATAACCGTTGCCAATTAGGCTGGTACACCCCCAATACCACCATGCGCCGCACGCCGAGCTGGCGGCTGTGCTTGAGCACCTCGTCGCGATCCGCGTCAAAGTCCTCGAAGTCGAGGTGGGTGTGGGTGTCGACCAGCTCCATGCCTATATCTCGTGAATCCGCTGCTTGAAGGTCCGGCCAATGGCATGCACGCCCGGCTGGTAGTGCTGCTCTTCAATTGCCGCGAGCGCCAGGCGCAGGGCCGTATCGGCGATCAGCGCGTGTTGCTGGGCCATGGCGTTGACCGGCAGCGGTAGGAAGTCCAGCAACTGAGTGTCACCAAAGGTGCCCAGACGCAACGGCCGGGATTTGAGCGGGAAGTCATGCAGTGCGTCAAACACCCCTTGCAGCAGGACGTAGGAAGTCGTCACCAGCGCATCGGGTAAATGCCCCAGTCGTTGCAGGAGTTCTTCCATCAATTGGCGGCCGCAGTCGCGGCTGAAGGCTTCGCCGTGCTCGATCAGGACTTCGCCCTTGAAGTCGTGCAGTGCTTGCTGGAAACCCGCCGCGCGCTCCTGACTGATGCTCAGCTCGGGGCGGGCACCCATCAAGACGATCTGCCGGGGTAGCGGTTGCAGCAGGCTGCTGGTCAATTGTTGGCAGGCCTGGCGGTCATCGCTGACCACTGAGCAGAACTGTTCAGGCGCCATCACCCGGTCGATAGCAATTACCGGCAGGCCCTTGGCTTGCAGCTCGCGATAACTGTCATCGCTGGCGGGCAGACAACTGGCGACGAACAGTGCATCGCAACGTCGTGCGCGGAACAGTTGCAGCAACTGGCGCTCGCTGTTGGCATCATCGTCGGAACTGGCGATCAGCAACTGATAGCCACGGGCCCGTGCGCCTTGTTCCAACAGCTTGGCAATCCGCGCGTAACTGGGGTTTTCCAAGTCTGGCAGGATAAAGCCCAAGGTACGCGTGTGCCGGCTGCGCAACCCGGCGGCCTGGGGGTTGGGAGTAAAGCCGTGCTCCTCGACCACCGCTCGCACCCTTTCGACGGTGGCGCTGCTGATCCGTTGCTGTGCGGCCTTGCCATTGATGACGTAGCTGGCGGTGGTCACGGACACACCGGCTAAGCGTGCAATATCACTGAGTTTCAAACCGGGATTTCCTTGTTTTTTAGAGCTTGCCCCGACATTTTGTCCAATCGTAACCGATTCCTGCACGCGACCATTGTCGCAACTCAAGCGCCGAGTGGTGCTTCAAGGATGCAGAATTACCCAGTAATCTGCCATAAATTCTAGATTAAACGTTTCAGCAGGCGTATTTTTACGATGATCGCTACTGAGTACCTACTGCCAATTGACCACTCAGTCAGTTATTTTTGCACGGTTTAATCAAAACAATACCTAGTGCGCACCCCGCACTAACTAGGAGAAAGGCATGCTTGAGCTCACCGTAGAGCAGATATCCATGGGCCAGACGGCTGTGGATAAGTCTGCTGCCTTGCAACTGCTCGCCGAAAAACTGGTGGCCGATGGCCTAGTCGCCGAGGGCTACCTGAGCGGCCTGCAAGCCCGTGAAGCGCAAGGCTCGACCTTCCTAGGCCAAGGTATTGCGATCCCCCATGGCACCCCCGAAACCCGCGACCAGGTGTTCGCCACCGGCGTGCGCCTGCTGCAATTTCCAGAGGGTGTGGATTGGGGCGATGGCCAGATCGTCTACCTGGCGATTGGCATCGCCGCCAAATCCGATGAGCATCTGCGCCTGCTGCAGCTGCTGACCCGAGCCCTCGGTGAAACCGACCTGGGCCAGGCGTTGTGCCGCGCCACTTCGGCTGATGCGCTGCTCAAACTGCTGCAAGGCGCGCCCCAGGAGCTGGCGCTGGATGCACAAATGATCGGCCTGGGCGTGTCCGCCGACGATTTTGAAGAGCTGGTATGGCGCGGCGCCCGCCTGTTGCGCCAGGCCGATTGCGTGAGCAATGGCTTTGCCGCCGTGTTGCAGCAAGTTGATGCATTGCCCCTGGGTGATGGCCTGTGGTGGTTGCACAGTGAGCAAACGGTCAAGCGCCCGGGCCTGGCCTTCGTCACCCCAGACAAACCCATGCGTTACCTGGGCCAGCCATTGAGCGGCCTGTTCTGCCTGGCCAGCCTCGGCGAAGCCCACCAGGCATTGCTTGAGCGCCTGTGTGCCTTGCTGATTGAAGGGCGCGGCCAGGAACTGGGGCGTGCTACCAGCAGCCGGGCGGTCCTCGAAGTGCTGGGTGGCGAATTGCCCGCCGACTGGCCCAGCGCACGCATTGCCCTGGCCAATGCCCACGGCCTGCATGCGCGGCCGGCCAAGGCCCTGGCGCAGCTCGCCAAGCAGTTCGACGGTGAAATCCGCGTGCGGATCGTAGACGGGCAGGGCGGCGCCGTGTCGGTCAAGAGCTTGAGCAAACTGCTCAGCCTCGGCGCCCGGCGCGGTCAGGTCCTGGAATTTGTCGCCGAGCCCGCCATTGCCGACGACGCTCTGCCGGCGTTGTTGGCGGCGGTGCAAGCTGGCCTTGGCGAAGAGGTCGAGCCGCTGCCGGCCGTCAGTGCGCGGGTTGAAGAGGTCGAGAGTGAGCCGCTGCTCAGCGCGCCAGCCTCCGGCAGCCTGATTCAGGCCATCGCCGCCGCGCCCGGGATTGCCATCGGCCCGGCCCATATCCAGGTGTTACAGCCGTTTGACTATCCACTGCGCGGCGAGTCGGCCAGCGTCGAGCGCGAGCGTTTATCCGCTGCATTGCGCGATGTACGCGGCGATATTCAGGGTTTGATCGAGCGCAGCACGTCCAAGGCGATCCGCGAGATTTTCATCACCCACCAGGAAATGCTCGACGACCCGGAACTGACCGACGAAGTCGACACCCGCCTCAAGCAGGGCGAAAGCGCCGAAGCGGCGTGGATGAGTGTGATCGAAGCCGCCGCCAAACAGCAGGAGTCCTTGCAGGACGCGTTGCTCGCCGAACGCGCCGCCGACCTGCGGGATATCGGCCGGCGGGTGCTGGCGCAACTGTGTGGCATCGACACCCCGCAGGAGCCCGACGAACCTTACATTCTGGTGATGGACGAAGTCGGCCCGTCGGATGTGGCACGCCTTGACCCGGCACGGGTGGCGGGGATTCTCACCGCGCGCGGTGGTGCTACGGCCCACAGCGCCATCGTCGCCCGCGCCTTGGGGATCCCAGCGCTGGTCGGCGCCGGGCCGGCGGTGTTGCTGCTGGCCTCGGGCACGCCGTTGTTACTCGACGGCCAGCGCGGGCGCCTGCATGTGGATGCCGATGCCAGCACTTTGCAACGCGCCACCCAGGAGCGCGACTCCCGTGAGCAACGGCTGCAGGCCGCTGCCGCACAGCGTCATGAACCGGCTTTGACCCGCGATGGGCATGCTGTGGAAGTGTTCGCCAATATCGGCGAAAGCGCCGGCGTGGCTGGCGCCGTCGAGCAAGGCGCCGAGGGTATTGGCCTGCTGCGTACCGAGTTGATTTTCATGGCCCATTCCCAGGCCCCGGACGAAGCCACCCAGGAGGCCGAGTACCGCCGTGTGCTCGACGGCCTGGCCGGCCGTCCGCTGGTGGTGCGCACCTTGGATGTGGGCGGTGACAAGCCGCTGCCTTACTGGCCGATTGCCAAGGAAGAAAACCCGTTCCTGGGTGTGCGTGGCATCCGCTTGACCTTGCAACGCCCACAGATCATGGAAACCCAACTGCGTGCGCTGTTGCGCTCGGCGGATGGTCGCCCGCTGCGCATCATGTTTCCCATGGTCGGCAGCGTCGATGAGTGGCGCCAGGCCCGGGACATGACCGAGCGCTTGCGCGAGCAAATCCCGGTGGCGGACCTGCAACTGGGGATCATGATCGAAGTGCCCTCGGCGGCGTTGCTGGCGCCGGTATTGGCCAAGGAAGTGGACTTTTTCAGCATCGGTACCAATGACCTGACCCAGTACACATTGGCTATCGACCGTGGACACCCAACCTTGTCGGCCCAGGCTGACGGCCTGCACCCGGCGGTGTTGCAACTGATCGACATCACGGTGCGTGCGGCCCATGCCCACGGCAAGTGGGTCGGGGTGTGCGGTGAGTTGGCGGCAGATCCGCTGGCAGTGCCGATGCTGGTCGGCCTGGGTGTGGATGAGTTGAGTGTGTCAGCCCGCAGCATTCCCGAAGTGAAGGCGCGGGTGCGTGAATTCAGTCTGAGCGAGGCCCGGAGCCTGGCGCAACAAGCACTGGCACTGGGTTCCCCTGCGCAAGTGCGTGCTCTTGTGGAGGCCGTGTAAATGGCGAACATTCTGACTCTGACGCTGAACCCGGCGTTGGACCTGACCGTTCAACTGGCGCGCCTGGAGCCAGGGGCGGTCAACCGCAGCGAAACCCTGCTGACCCATGCCGCCGGCAAGGGTGTGAATGTGGCGCAGGTGCTGGCGGATTTGGGCCATTACGTCAGCGTGGGTGGATTTCTCGGCGCGCAAAATCCCGAGGCTTTCGAGGCCCTGATCGCCAGCCGAGGGTTTGGTGATGCGTTTATTCGTGTGCCGGGTGAAACCCGCAGCAACATTAAGATTGCGGAGGAGGATGGCCGGGTCACCGACATCAATGCACCGGGGCCGCTGGTGAGCGAGCGGGCGCAAGAACAGTTGCTCAAGCTGATCGCAGTGATCGGCCCCGAGTTCGATGCGGTGGTGGTCGCCGGCAGCTTGCCGCGGGGCGTCAGCCCGCAGTGGTTTCAGGGTTTGCTGGAGACGCTCAAAGACCTCGGTTTGAAAGTCGCCCTGGACACCAGTGGCCAAGCGCTGCGTGCTGGTTTGAAAGCCGCGCCGTGGTTGATCAAACCCAACACTGAAGAACTCGCTGAAGCGCTCGACTGCCCCACGCAAACCGTCGCCCAACAAGCCCGCGCGGCTGAGCATTTGCACGCCCAGGGCGTGGAGCATGTGGTGGTGTCCCACGGGGCCGACGGGGTGAACTGGTTCAGCCCCAACGCCGCGTTGCACGCCACGCCGCCCAAGGTCAGCGTCGCCAGTACCGTGGGTGCCGGCGACTCCTTGTTGGCGGGGATGCTGCACGGCCTGCTCAGCGGCGAAGCGCCCGAGCAGACCCTGCGCCGCGCCACCGCGATTGCCGCCATGGCGGTCACGCAGATCGGTTTCGGCATCAGCGACGACGCGCAACTGGCGCGTCTCGAAAGCGGCGTGCACGTACGCCCGCTGACAGAACAATAAGAGGGTTTGTGATGAAGTTAGCCATTGTTACCGCCTGCCCCAACGGCATGGTCACCAGTGTGCTGTGCGCCCGCTTGCTGGACGCCGCCGCGCAACGCCAGGGCTGGAGCACCAGCGTCGAAGTGGTGGATGTGAATCACCCCGAGCGTGCACTTTCCCAGGCCACCCTTGACGCGGCAGAGTGGGTGTTGCTGGTCAGCAGCACGCCCGTGGACATGCAGCGCTTTGTCGGTAAGCGTGTGTATCAGAGCACCCCCGCCCAGGCGCTGCAGGACGTTGAAGCGGTGCTGCAACGGGGCGCGCAAGAGGCCCAGTTGTACGTTGCCAGCGCCAGCTTGCCGACCGCAAAAAGCGCACCGCGCATTGTCGCCATCACGGCTTGCCCTACCGGGGTGGCCCACACGTTCATGGCCGCCGAAGCGTTGCAGCAGGCCGCCAAGGCCAAGGGTTATGACCTGCAGGTGGAAACCCAGGGTTCGGTGGGCGCACGCACGCCCCTGAGCGAGCAAGCCATTCGCGAGGCCGACGTGGTGCTGCTGGCCGCCGATATCGAAGTGGCCACCGAGCGCTTTGCCGGCAAGAAAATCTACCGCTGTGGAACCGGCATTGCGCTCAAGCAGTCCGCCGCGATCCTCGATAAAGCCCTGGCCGAGGCTCAGCAGGAAAGCGCTGCCAGCGGCGCGGTGGCCAAGACAGAGAAAACCGGGGTCTACAAACACCTGCTGACCGGCGTGTCGTTCATGTTGCCGATGGTGGTGGCGGGGGGCTTGTTGATTGCCTTGTCCTACGTGTTCGGGATCCACGCTTACGAGCAACCCGGCACCTTGGCGGCCGCTCTCAGAGCGGTCGGCGACCACGCTTTCACCCTGATGGTGCCGCTGCTCGCCGGCTACATCGCCTACTCGATTGCCGACCGACCGGGTCTCGCGCCGGGGATGATCGGCGGCCTGCTGGCCAGTACCCTGGGCGCGGGCTTTATCGGCGGGATCTTCGCCGGTTTTCTCGCCGGCTACAGCGTCAAGCTGATCACCCGTGTGGTGCCGTTGCCGCAAAGCCTGGAGTCGCTCAAGCCGATTCTGATCATCCCGTTGCTGGCGAGCCTGGTCACCGGCCTGGCGATGATCTACCTGATCGGCCCGCCCGTGGCGCAGATGCTGGTTGGCCTGACCAACTTCCTCAGCACCATGGGCACCACCAACGCGGTGCTGCTGGGCATCCTGTTGGGTGGGATGATGTGCGCCGATCTCGGCGGGCCGATCAACAAGGCGGCCTACGCGTTCTCCGTCGGCCTGCTGGCCTCCCAGAGCGGCGCGCCGATGGCCGCCACCATGGCCGCGGGCATGGTGCCGCCGATTGGCATGGCTATCGCGACGTTCCTGGCCCGGCGCAAGTTTGCCCAGACCGAGCGCGAAGCCGGCAAGGCCGCTCTGATCCTGGGCATGTGCTTTATCTCGGAAGGCGCCATCCCGTTCGCCGCCAAGGATCCGCTGCGCGTGATCCCGGCCAGCATCGCCGGCGGCGCGTTGACCGGTGCCTTGTCGATGTACTTCGGCTGCAAGTTGATGGCACCCCACGGCGGGCTGTTTGTGATGCTGATCCCGAACACCATTAATCATGCGCTGCTGTATCTGTTGGCGATCGTTGCCGGCAGCGTGCTCACCGGGTTGGTGTACGCGGTGATCAAACGCCCCGCTGCCGTCGAATTGGCTGTCGCCTGACCCCGTTGGGAGCCGGCTTGCTGGCTCCCAACGGGACGATGTGCAGCGCATGTCATCTGTGCTTCATCCTCCCATGCTTTAGTTTTCCTTTTGCTGTGCAGAGGGAAACCCATGAGCCACTTCAATCCCGGTCGCCGTCGTGTGATCCAAGGTGTCGGCGCCGGCCTATTGCTGCCGGGGCTGGCGCCGGCGGTGATTGCGTCGGTCAAGGATCGACCGCAATTGACCGATGGTGTGCAGTCCGGCGACTTGCTGGGCGACCGCGCAATGATCTGGAGCCGCTGTGACCGTCCGGCGCGGATGGTGGTCGAGTGGGACACGCGCAGCCTGTTCAGCAACCCGCGCAGGTTTATCTCGCCCCTGGCCGACAGCCGCAGCGATTTCACCGCCCGCGTCGAGTTGAGCGGATTACCGGCCGATCAAGCGATCTTCTACCGTGTGCAATTCGAAGATGCCCAGACCGGCGTTGCTAGCGAGCCCTGGTTCGGCCACCTGCGCAGCGTGCCGCAACAGCGCCGCGATATCCGCTTTGTGTGGAGCGGCGATACCGTCGGCCAGGGCTTCGGAATCAACCCGGATATCGGCGGCATGCGCATCTACGAAGCCATGCGCCTGCGCCTGCCAGACTTTTTTATCCACAGCGGCGACACCATCTACGCCGACGGCCCGGTGCCGGCGCAACTGACCACCGAAGGCGGGCGCATCTGGCGCAACCTCACCACCGAGGCCAAGAGCAAAGTTGCCGAAACCCTGGACGAATACCGTGGCAACTATCGCTACAACCTGATGGATGAGAACGTGCGCCGCTTCAATGCGCAGGTGCCGCAGATCTGGCAATGGGACGATCACGAAGTGGTCAATAACTGGTCGCCCGGCAAGCAATTGGATGAGCGTTACCAGACCAAGGACATCACCACCCTGGTGGGCCGCGCACGCCAGGCCTGGCTGGAATATGCGCCGATGCGCCTGCAGGCCGCCGACCAGGGCGGGCGTATCTACCGCAAGCTCAGCTACGGGCCGTTGCTGGATGTGTTCGTGTTGGATATGCGCAGTTATCGCGGGGCCAACGATGACAACCTGGGCGAGGCAAAAGCGTTTCTGGGACGGGCGCAGTTGGACTGGCTCAAGGGCGAACTCAAGGCGTCGAAGGCTCAGTGGAAGGTGATCGCCGCTGACATGCCCATCGGCCTGGGCGTGCCTGACGGCGAAGTCAGCCCCGGTGTGCCGCGCTGGGAGGCGGTGGCCAACGGAGATCCAGGTGCGGCCCAGGGGCGCGAACTGGAGATTGCCGAATTACTGGGCTTCCTGCGCGCGCAACAGGTGCGCAACCATGTCTGGCTGACTGCTGATGTGCACTACTGCGCGGCGCACCATTACCACCCGGATCGGGCGGCGTTCCAGGATTTCGAGCCGTTCTGGGAGTTCGTCGCCGGGCCCTTGAACGCGGGGAGCTTCGGGCCCAATCCGCTGGATAAAACCTTTGGCCCACAGGTGGTATTTGAAAAAGCCCCGCCGGCGCAAAACACTTCGCCGTTTGCAGGGTTTCAGTTTTTCGGGGAGGTGCAGATTGATGGGCAGACCGCAGAGTTGACGGTGATTCTGCGGGATCTGGATGGTGTGTCGGTGTTCGAACAAAAACTCCAACCCACCTGACCTGGAATGCGCTCAAAAAACTGTGGGAGCGGGCTTGCTCGCGAAGGCGTAGTGTCAGTCACCTGATCCATTGACTGACACTGCGCCTTCGCGAGCAAGCCCGCTCCCACCTTTGGATGTGTGTAGGTCAGTACACATCCCGGCGGTAACGGCCTTGTTCGATAAGTCGTTCCACGGCCTCGCTGCCCAGGATATCAACCAAGGCCTGATCGACCCCAGCCGCCATCCCCTGCAAGCTCCCGCAGACATAAATCACCGCGCCGTCGGCCAGCCATTTACGCAGGACATCGGCGGATTCACGCAGGCGGTCCTGGACGTAGATCTTCTCTGCCTGATCCCGCGAAAACGCCAGGTCCAGCAGCGCCAGGTCGCCACTGGCCAGCCAGCCTTGCACTTCGGCCTGGCAATGGTAGTCATGGGCGATGTTGCGTTCGCCGAACAGCAGCCAGTTACGCTGCTGGCCGTCGGCGATGCGTGCCTTGAGCAAGCTGCGCAAACCGGCCAGGCCCGTGCCGTTACCCAGCAGAATCATCGGTACCGGCTCGGTGGGCAAATGGAAGCCGCTGTTGCGCCGCAACCGCAGGCTGATCGCCGCGCCCAGTGGTGCGTGCTCGGTCAGCCAACCCGAGCCCAGGCCCAGGCTGCCGTCGGCGTGGCGTTCCTGGCGCACGATCAGTTCCAGTACGCCATCGCTGGCAATCGAGGCGATGGAGTATTCGCGCATCCCTATGGGTACTAGCGCCTCCACCAGGGCTTGGGCGTGCAGGCCCACCAGATGGGAGCGGTTGGCCGGCAACTGGCGGCCGGCAAGTACCTGTTCCAGGGGCCGCGCCAAGCCATCGATCAGCACTTCGTCCGTGCCGGCGATGCCCAGGCCGTCGAGGAAATGTTCGACGGCTAACGGGCAATTGCGTGGCAGGATCTCTACCAGGTCGCCGGCCAGCCAGTCGCGTGGGGCCGGCGGGTTGAGCCCTAGCAGGTAGACGCCCGAGCCGCTGCTGCCTGGGTTGAGCAGGGTGCGCCGGTTCAGGGTCCAGTTTTCGTAGCTGGCGCTGGCCCAGGCAGCCGCCGGTGTGTGGCCGGTGATCTGGCCCAGTTGTTGTTGCCAGTGCAGCAGGGCTTGCTGGTCGCCACTGTCGACTTCGACCGGAGCGAACAACGCGTTGCCGCCCTGGTTGGTCAGCCAGAAGTGCAGGCGCCGGGCAAACCCGCAGAAGTGCGGGTATTGACGATCGCCCAGGGCCAGCACCGAGTAGTTCAGGCCCTGAAGGGCAAGGTCACTGCCCAGTACGCTGCGCTCGAAGCCGCGTGCGCTGTCCGGTGCTTCGCCGTCGCCGAAGGTGCTGACCACAAACAGCGCGTGTTCCGACTGGCGCAGGTCGTTTTCGCTGACGCTGCCCAAGGACTGCACTTTCACCGGCAACCCGGCGGCCTGTAGTTGGCCAGCGGTCTGCCAGGCCAGTTGCTCGGCAAAGCCGCTCTGGCTGGCGAAACCGATCAGCCAGGCCGGTGCATCCCCAGGGTTGTCGCCCAGGCCTTTGCGTGCATCGCGGACCTGGCGCTTTTTGCGGCGGCGGTCCAGGTACAGCAACCAGCCGGTAATAAAGAACAGCGGCATGCATAGCGAAGTGACGGTAAGGATGATCCGCCCCACCAGGCCGAAGTAACTGCCCACATGCAGCGCATAGATGCTGGTCAGCAACTGTGCCTTGAGGCTTTTGTCGCCATAGCGCTCGACGCTTTTGACCACGCCGGTGGCCGGGTCCAGGTTGATCTGGTTCAGCGCGCGGTCATGGGGCGAGCTTTGCAGCAGGTAGTAGACCGTGGCCGGTTGCCCGGCGACAGGTGGCATACGAATGTTGTAGGCACTCAGGTCCGGGCCGGCGGTGCTGTAGATGCTGCTCCAGATGGCGTCGTAATTGGCCACGGGCGCCGGGCCCGCAGGCGCGGGGCCACGGTTGCGCACCCGCTCGTTTTGCGGGGCATCGGACAGCAATCGGGTCAGGCCCTTGCTGTACCACTCGTAGGACCAATACAGGCCGGTGAGCGCCGCCAACAGATAGAACAGCAAGCACCAGGTGCCGAACACCGAATGCAGGTCCCAGTTGAAGCTGCGGCCTTTTTTGCGCCAGTCCAGGGTCAGCCAGGCACGCCAGTTCGCCACCTGGCGCGGCCAGCGCAGGTACAGGCCGGAGAGGCAGAAGAAAATCAGGATCAGCGTACAGGCACCGGTGATTTGCCGGCCGGTGTCACCTATGGCCAGGAAGCGGTGCAGTTGCAGCATCAAGCCAAAAAAGTCCTGGCCGACGGCGTCGCCCAGATAGTCGCCGGTGTACGGGTCGAAGTAGCGCATCTGCCCCCGGCGCTCGCCCGGTGGTGGCGTGAAGAAGACGCGGGCGGCGTTGCCGCTTTCGCTTTCTACCCACAGCATGGACACAGCCTTGCCTTCGGTGGCTTCGAGCTTGCGCACCAGTTCAGCGGGTGGCAGCACCCCGGCGGGTTGCTTGTGCACGGTCAGTACCGTCGGGTTGAGTGCCCGCAGGATTTCATCCTGGAACGAGTACGTAGCCCCGGTAACCCCCATCAATGCCAACACTAGCCCGGCGGTAATGCCGAAAAACCAGTGCAACTGGAATAGGGTCTTCTTCAACACGTCGGACGGCCTCGCTGAGCTGGATAGGATTTTTACGGCGCGCATTATGCCGTGAGTTGTCGAGAAACATTCTTTTTTACATACGAAAGCCCCGGGCATCTGATGCGCGGGGCTTTTGCGTCAAACGTCCAGCGTCTTAGAAGTGGAAGCTGGTGGTCAACAGCGCTGTACGACCGGCTGCCTGGTTGGCGAAGTGCGCGCCGTAGGCCTTGTCGTAGTAGGTCTTGTCGGTCAGGTTCTGCACGTTCAATTGCAGGTCGACGTTCTTGGTCAGCTTGTAGCTGGCCATGGCGTCATAGCGGGTGTAGGACGGCACATAGACGGTGTTGCCCGCGTCGCCGTAGACGTCGTCCACATAGAACGCACCGCCGCCGACGGTCAGCTTCGAGGTGATGTCATAAGTTGTCCACAGGCTGAACGAGTTCTTCGGCGTGTTGGGCATTTCGTTGCCTTTGTTGGACCCGGCGGTCACGACGCCTTGGCGGTTGCCGTTTTTGCCTGGATCGACCAGCTCGCTTTTCAGGTAGCTGTAGCCGGCGAACACCTGCCATTGCTCGGTGAGCTTGCCGCTGGCGGAAAGCTCCAGGCCATCGACCCGGGATTCACCGGCGTTTTCATAAGTGTTGGAGTTCACCAGGATGCGCGCGTTTTTCTTCTCGGTGCGGAACACCGCAGCGGTCAGGGACAGGCGATCGTGGAACAGGTCCCACTTGGTACCCAGTTCGTAGTTGACGGTTTCTTCCGGCTTCATGTCGCTGGTGTTGATGCCGCTGACAATCGTGTTGGGCTCGGCACCTTCGCCCACCAGGCCGCCGGGAGGCGAGGCCGACGTGGCATAGGAGGTGTAGATGCTGCCGTTTTCCATCGGCTTCCAGACCAGGCCGGCTTGCCAGTTGAAGAACTGGCTGTCGTCCTTGAGCTTGGTACGGCCGGTGGCTGCGTTGTTGTTGGCTTCGGTGTCGAAGGTGTCGTAGCGCAGGCCGACGTTCAGCAGCCATTGCGGATCGAGTTCGATAGTGTCGAACACGTAGGCGGCGCGGCTGGTGGCCTTGGTGTTGGTGCCCATGTAGTTGCGGGCGACGCTGCCGGTCCAGGCATCGTCCGGGTTCGGGTTGCTCAGTGACGTGCACTGACCGCCCTTGCCGCCACCGGCCACTGTGCAGACAGGGTTGGTGTTTGGACTGACGGTATAGCTGCTGACACGGGTTTCTTCACCGGTAAATTCCAGGCCGGTGGAGTAACTGTGCTTGAAGCCCAGGGCCTGGAAGCTGCCAAACAGATCCGTCTGGTTAGTAGTGGTCGTGGTAGTGGACACGCGGCTGTTGGCCCGGCGCCAGACGGTGCCGAACTGGTTGACGTTGTGCTGGCTGTCGTCCGGTTGGGTGAGCACGTAATCCTGGCCGGTGCTGCCGTGGCGCAGGGTGTTCTTGAGGGTCATGTTGTCGTTCAGGTCGTGTTCGATGGAGAACGTACTGATATCGGCGCGGGTCTTGCGAAAGTCACGATCCTTGAGGCCGTAGAAGTTGCTGCTGTCGCCGCCGTCGGTGGGTTTGTCATGCACATGCACAGCCGTCGCGGAGCTGTTGCTGTAGCCGTAGGGAATGCCCGAATCCGGCAGGTCGTTGCTTTCCATATGGTAGTAGCTGAGGTTGACGCGGGTTGGCGTGCCCAGGCCAAAGGTCAGCGACGGTGCCACGCCCCAGCGGTCGTAATTGACGGCGTCGCGGCCGGCCACGTTCTGTTCGTGGCTCATCAGGTTCAGGCGGAACGCGGCGTTGTCGAGGAACTGGCGGTTGACGTCGAGTGCATAGCGACGAGTCTGGTCGGAACCGTAGGTAAAACCACCGTTGAGGAAGTCCCGCGCTTGTGGGGTCTTGCTCACCAGGTTGAGGCTGCCACCGGCCGAGCCGCGTCCGCCGAACGAGGAGTTGGGGCCCTTGCTGACTTCGATGGACTCGATATCGAAAATTTCCCGGCTCTGGCCGCCAGTATCACGCACGCCGTCCAGGTAGGTATCGCCCTGGGCATCGAAGCCACGGATAAACGGGCGGTCGCCTTGGGGGTTGCCGCCTTCGCCGGCGCCAAAGGTAATACCTGGCACGGTGCGCAAAGCATCTTGCAGGGAGGTGGCGGCGGTGTCCTTGAGTACCTGCGCCGGTACCACGGTGACGGAACGCGGGGTGTCGACCAGCGGCGCGGTGTATTTCTGCGAAGACGCTTTTTCGGTCTGGTAGGAGGTCGCGTCCTGTTCCTGGCCGGTGATGCTGGTGGCTCCGAGGGAAATGCTGTTGCGCTCGCCTTTTTGTTCGGTCTCTTCGGCCGCTTGCGCCATATGGGCTACAGAGCTGGCGCTGATGGCCACGCCAATGGCCGAGGCCAGCAAGCGCGGTGAACTGTTTGGTGTTTTTGTAATGTGGCGCGACATGAAATTCCCTACCCCAAGGATGTTAGGGCGCGAAATATATTGTAAACAATTATGCATAGCAATTGAGAGGCATTGCTATTTGCGTGCAATTTACAAAATTTACACTTCTGGGGTTACGGTTTTTTCCGGCTCATACGTCTGCCCGTCGGATCAGGGTTTTACAGCGTCAATAGTAATCAATACCATTGGCGCCCCTCTGCTCTCAGGTAACGCCTCATGCTGCTGCATATTCCCGGCCTGTTCTCCCGCGAAGAGGTGCTGCGCATTCGCGAAGCCCTGGAGCAGGCGGACTGGGCTGATGGCAAAATCACCGCCGGGCATCAGTCGGCCAAGGCCAAGCACAACCTGCAATTGCCGGAGGGCCATCCACTGGCCAAGGAAATCGGCGCAGCCATGCTCGATCGCCTGTGGCAAAACCCGCAATTCATGTCGGCGGCCTTGCCGCATAAAGTCTTCCCGCCGTTGCTCAATTGCTATACCGCCGGTGGCAGCTTCGACTTCCATATCGATAACGCCGTGCGCCAGCCCAAGGGCAGCCCGGAGCGGGTGCGTACCGACCTGTCCTCCACGCTGTTTTTCAGCGACCCGGATGAGTACGACGGCGGCGAACTGGAGATCCAGGACACCTTCGGCCTGCAGCGGGTCAAGCTGCCGGCCGGTGATATGGTGCTGTACCCCGGCTCCAGCCTGCACAAAGTCAACGCCGTGACCCGTGGCGCGCGCTATGCCTCGTTTTTCTGGACCCAAAGCCTGGTGCGTGAAGACAGTCAGCGCACGTTGCTGTTCGAAATGGACGGCGCGATCCAACAACTGACTCGCGATGTGCCGGACCATCCGGCCTTGATCCAGCTCACCGGCACCTATCACAACCTGTTGCGTCGCTGGGTCGAGGTCTGAGCATGGCTTTTCACTTGCGCCGCGCAGAAGTCCTCGACGGCGAACAACTGCGCGCGATGCTTGACGAATCACCGGCCCGTGCGGCCCAGGAGATCCTGATGGCGGCGAAGGAGGGCGTGCTCGATGCCCAGGCGCTATTGGGGCAAATCCTCTTGGACGGGCGCGGTATCGAACGCGACGAAGCACTGGCCCTGCGCTGGTTCCAGATTGCGGCACAGGGCGGCCACCTGATGGCGCGCAATATGCTGGGGCGTTGCCTTGAACATGGCTGGGGTTGCGTCGCCGATGAACGGGCGGCTGCCGGGGAGTATCGCCTGGCCGCACAAGCCGGGTTGGATTGGGGGTTGTACAACTACGCCAACCTGCTGGCTACCGGGCGCGGCGTGACGCAAGACCAGCAGCAGGCACTGGCCTGTTATCGCCAGGCTGCCGAACTGGGGCATGCCAAGTCGATGAACCTGTTGGGGCGTTACCTGGAAGAAGGGCAATTCTGCGCCCAAGACGTGACCGCAGCGCGTGATTGGTATCGCCGCTCGGCTGAAGGTGGGGATTTTCGCGGGCAGTTCAGTTATGCGGCTGTGTTGGCAGATCAAGGCCAGGTTGAGGCGGCGTTGGCGTGGCTGCACAAGGCACTGGAGGGTGGGAATCTGAAGTTCTTGCGGGTGGCGCATCAAGCGCTGGCTGCGGCGCATGATCCGCAGATTCGCGCCATGGCCCAAGCCTATCAACAACGTGAGGCGCAGCTAGAAGCCCTGTAGGAGCGAGCTTGCTCGCGAAAGTCGCCAACGATAACGCGTTCATTCAGAGTGAACGCGTCGTCCTCAGGTTCTTCGCGAGCAAGCTCGCTCCTACAGTGGGCCGGCGTTAGACGTAGAAGGATTTCAGCGGTGGGAAACCGTTGAATTCAACTGCGCTGTAGCTGGTGGTGTACGCGCCGGTGGACAACCAGTACAGGCGATCACCAATGGCCAGGTTCAGCGGCAGGCCGTACTTGTAGTTTTCGTACATGATATCGGCGCTATCGCAGGTAGGACCGGCGATGACCACTTCTTCCATCTCGCCTTTTTTCTCGGTCCAGATCGGAAACTTGATGGCTTCGTCCATGGTTTCGATCAGGCCGGAGAACTTGCCCACATCCGTGTACACCCAACGCTCGACGGCGGTGCGCGATTTACGTGCAACCAACACCACTTCACTGACCAGAATCCCGGCGTTGGCGATCAACGAACGGCCCGGCTCCAGGATGATTTCCGGCAATTCATCACCGAAGTCTTCCTTGAGGAAGCGGATGATTTCCTCGGCGTAGGTTTCCAGGCTGTTGGTACGGGTGATGTAGTTGGCCGGGAAGCCACCGCCCATGTTGATCAGCTTGAGGTGGATACCGTCTTCTTCTTTCAAGCGCTCGAAGATCACCTTGACCTTGGCGATGGCCGCGTCCCACACGCTGATATCACGCTGTTGCGAGCCGACGTGGAACGAGATGCCGTATGGCACCAGGCCCAGGTCGCGGGCGAGGATCAGCAGGTCCATGGCCATGTCGGTCTGGCAGCCGAATTTGCGCGACAAAGGCCAGTCCGCCGTGGTCGAGCCTTCGGTGAGGATACGCACATAGACTTTCGAACCCGGCGCGGCCTTGGCGATGTTGCGCAGGTCGGCTTCGGAGTCGGTGGAGAACAGGCGCACGCCCTTCTCGTAGAAGTAGCGGATGTCCTTGGATTTCTTGATGGTGTTGCCGTAGCTGATACGGTCGGCGCTGACGCCACGGTCCATGACCTTGTCCAGCTCGTAGATCGAGGCGATGTCGAAGCTCGAACCCTTGTCTTTCAACAGGTCGATGATCTCGACGGCGGGGTTTGCCTTGACGGCGTAGTACACCTTGGCGAATTCGAAACCGGCGCGCAGGTCGTCGTAGGCCTGGCTGATCATCGCGGTGTCGATTACCACGAACGGGGTTTCTTGTTTGTCGGCGAACGCCTTCATTTTGTCAAAAGTGGCGCGCGCGAAATAATCTTCGACGTTGATCGACATGCTGGGAACTCCTAAGGGCAAACTGAAATTAACAATGGGTGCAAATGAACGTCCTCCGTATCCCCACTTTGGTTCGCCTACTTCCCAAGGCATGTCGCCGAAAGCAAAAAGGCCATGGGATAAGCTTCCCTTGGCCTTGCTGTCTCGTCGTCAGTACTTGAGCCGGATGGATCGTTTCCAGCATGGACGTTCGGCGCGAACTTTAGGGCGTGAGGGGCTTGAGATCAACTAAAAATGTCGCGTTTTTGCACGCGTTCGTCGCGAGGCGCAGTGCAGCTACTTATGTAACCGACCGGTGTGACGGATTGATGTTCCCCAGAGAGGAGGAATCAGGCTATTTCCTGACACCCAGCAGAACTAAATGTGGGAGCGGGCTTGCTCGCGAAGGCGGTGGGTCAGCACCCTATTGAGTGACTGACACGCTGCCTTCGCGAGCAAGCCCGCTCCCACAGTTTTGACCGAGTGGTGTCAGGCCAGCGCAGTCTCGGCAGGCGAAACGATACTGGTCTTGCCCCCACGGGACTTACCAGAGCTCAGGTACTCGGCAATCGACTCCTGGGTCACTTCCCCAAGGAACACCCGCTCTGCATCCATCACCGGCAACCACGAGCGGTTGAACTCGTACATGCGCGACAACAGGATGCGCAAGTGCTCGTCAAACGCCGCCGTGGCGTTGAACTCGCGCAGGTATTGGGCGCAGGTCCCGGTCTGGCGATGCAGGTCGCGACGGCGTACATACCCCAGCGCCTTGTTCTCGGCGCAGGTGACCACCACGTAGCGGCGGTCATGTTCGTCCATCAGCTCCAGGGCATCGGCCACCGGGGTTTCCGGGCTGACCGACGGGGCGTTGTCCGCCGCGTCTTCGGCCTTGACCAGCAGCAGGCGCTTGAGGGTGCTGTCCTGGCCGACAAAGTTGCTGACGAATTCGTCGGCAGGATGGGCCAGCAGGGTGTCTGGATGGTCGATCTGCAACAGCTTGCCGGCGCGGAAGATGGCGATCTTGTCGCCGAGCTTGATCGCTTCGTCGATGTCATGGCTGACCATGATCACGGTCTTGTTCAGCGCACGCTGCATCTCGAAGAACTCGTTCTGGATCATCTCGCGGTTGATCGGGTCGACCGCGCCGAACGGCTCATCCATCAGCAGCAACGGTGCGTCGGCCGCCAAGGCGCGGATCACGCCGATCCGTTGTTGTTGGCCACCGGACAACTCACGCGGGTAGCGATGCAGGTACTGCTTGGGCTCGAGCTTGATCATGCTCATCAACTCGCGGGCGCGGTCGTGGCATTTCTGCTTGTCCCAGCCCAGCAGCTTGGGCACCACCACGATGTTTTCCTCGATGGTCATGTTGGGAAACAGGCCGATCTGCTGGATCACATAGCCGATGTTGCGACGCAGGGTCACTTCGTCGAGGTCGGTGGTGTCTTCGCCGTTGATCAGGATCTTGCCCGAGGTCGGGCGGATCAGGCGGTTAATCATTTTCAGCGTGGTGCTCTTGCCGCAGCCCGAGGGACCGAGGAATACGCAAATCTCGCCTTCATTGACAGTCAGGCTCACGTCGTTGACGGCGGTGACAGTCTTGCCGTTGCTTTGGAAGGTCTTGGACAGGTTTTGAAGTTCGATCATTTGAGCAATCCTTTTGGAGTCAGCGAGCGTTGCAGCCATTGCAGAAGCAGGTCGGCGAAGATGGCCAGGAGACTGACCAGCACGGCGCCAACGATCAGCATCGACATGTCGCTGCGGCTGATGGAAGCCAGAATAAGTACACCCAGGCCACCGGCGCCGATGGTGGCGGCAATGGTCATCACACCGATATTCATCACCACGGCGGTGCGCACACCGGCGAGGATCACCGGCACGGCGATGGGCAGCTCGACCATGCGCAGGCGCTGGCCGAAGGTCATGCCGATGCCTTTGGCGGCTTCGCGGATACCCGGCTCGACGCCGGTCAGCGCCAGGTAGGTGTTACGCATGATCGGCAGCAGGGAGTAGAGGAACACGGCGGTGATCGCCGGCATCGGTCCCAGGCCCTGGCCGAACTTGGAGTAGAACGGCAGCAGCAGGCCGAACAGGGCAATCGACGGCACGGTCAGCAGCACGGTGGCGCTGGCCTGCAACGGGCCGGCCAGGGTCGGGAAGCGGGTCATCAGCACGCCCAGGGGCACGCCTACGACAATCGCGAGGATCACGGCGATACCGACCAGGGTGATGTGCTGCCACGTCAGGTGCAGGACTTGGGCCCAATCAAGATGGGAAAAGGCGTTCAAAAATTCCATGTCTTCTCCTCTTTTAGTTGAGTGGGTGCTGGCGCAGGAAATCAGCGGCAACTGCCGATGGGCTTTCATGGTCGACGTCGACCCGCGCGTTCAGCTGGCGCATGGTTTCATCGTCGAACAGTGCGGCGAGCGGCTTGAGGTCGGCGGCCAATTGCGGGTGGGCATCCAGATAAACCTGGCGTACCACCGGCGCTGCGGTGTAGTCCGGGAAGTAGTGCAAGTCATCTTCCAGCAGCTTCAACTTGAAGGCATTGAGGCGCCCGTCGGTGGTGTACACCAGTCCGGCAAACACTTGGCCGTTACGCAGCGCGGTGTAGACCAGGCCTGCGTCCATCTGCCGGGTGTTCTTGCGGGTGAGGTTCATTTCGTACAGCTTGACCATGCCAGCCATGCCGTCGGAACGGTTGGCAAACTCAGTGTCCAGGGCTACCAGGCGGTTTTCCTGGGTGTCCTCGGCCAGGGCCTTGGTCAGGTCGCTGATGGTGTTGATCTGCGGATATTGCTTGGCGACGTTTTCCGGCAGGGACAGGGCGTAGGTGTTGCTGAACTTCGACGGTGAGAGCCAGACCAGGCCTTTTTTCGCGTCGAGTTCTTTAACTCTGGCGTAGGACTGTTCGCTGTCGAGCTTCTCGTCCACATGGTTGTAAGCCACCAGGGACACGCCGGTGTATTCCCAAATCAGGTCCAGTTGCCCGCTTTCCTGGGCACTGCGCGCCAGGTTGCTGCCCAGGCCACCGGTCACGCGGGTGTCATAGCCCTTTGTGCGCAGGTACTGGGAGGTGATTTCCGCCAGCAGGGTCTGCTCGGTAAATACCCGGGCGCCGATGCGGATTACCGGTTTTTCTGCGGCTTGCGCAATGCCTGCAAACAGCAGGACGCAGCCTAATATCAAGCTCAATTTTTTCATGTCGATTCCTTTACCCAGCCTTAAGACGGACGTAACCCGCGTTCCAGCCAGAGGCGGCTAGCCATGGTCACCAGACCGTCAAGCAGCAAGGCCAGCAGCGCGGTACACGCGGCGCCGAGCAGCAATTGCGGCTGATTGTTCAGGGCGATGCCGGGGAAGATCAGGCTGCCCAGGCTGTTGGCGCCAATCAGGAACGCCAGCGGTGCGGTGCCGACGTTGATCGCCAGGGCCACGCGTACGCCGCCGATGATGATCGGCACGGCGTTGGGCAGTTCGACGCGAAACAACACCTGGCGCGGGGTCATGCCGATGCCGACGGCGGCTTCCTTCAAGGAACCCTGCACGTTTTTCAGGCCTTCATAGGTATTGCGCACGATGGGCAGCAAGGAGGCGAGGAACAGCGCGAAGATCGCAGGGCCGCTGCCGATGCCGAGGACGCCAAGGGCGATGGCCAGTACGGCCAGGGGAGGGACGGTGTTGCCGATGTTGAAGATCTGCATGAAGCGTTCTGCGCGCCCGACCATATTCGGTCGGCTGAGCAGGATACCGGCGGGAATCCCTACAACGAGGGCGGCCAGCATGGAGACTAGAACGAGGATCAGGTGTGCTTGCAGGTAAAACAACAAATCGTCGCGGTACAGTTCGATCGTGTTGATGCCGATCCAGTGGACCAGCAGGGCCAGGAGAGCGACGACAACCGCTCCTCCTATCAGCCCTTTGCCATAGCGAATAGCCACAGGCGGACTCCTTTTTTCTTTTGTCGGCGAACACATTTCCGAGCGGCAATGCCATTCCTGGCTGTCGGCGAATAGGGTCGCGAAAAGCAGCTCGCCAATACCGGCAACGCGGTATCAAATCGAGCCATGAGCGCAGCCTCGTCAGGCTAACTTGCTGATTTTTCAGCCCCTGTTACGAGTGCGGTAGCAGGGGAGTGGACGTCTCGACCTTTTAAAAGGTTCCATACTTGGCAGCATTTAGCCACCCCCAATCGGGTGAACGGTGGTCTGGCTCCCTGGGTTTGCGCTATACTCGCCGCCCTTTTTTGACTCACCTGCCAGGCGATTTCCCATGACCCACCAGGCCGCCGAAGTCGCGAAACGCCGCACTTTCGCCATTATTTCCCACCCCGATGCCGGTAAAACCACCATCACCGAAAAGCTCCTGCTGATGGGCAAGGCAATCGCGGTGGCCGGCACGGTGAAATCCCGCAAATCCGATCGCCATGCCACCTCCGACTGGATGGAGATGGAGAAGCAACGGGGTATTTCCATTACCACGTCGGTCATGCAGTTCCCCTATCGCGAACACATGATCAACCTGCTCGACACCCCAGGCCACGAAGACTTCTCTGAAGACACCTACCGTACCCTGACGGCAGTGGACTCGGCCTTGATGGTCCTCGACGGTGGTAAGGGCGTTGAGCCACGCACCATTGCGCTGATGGACGTGTGCCGCCTGCGTGACACGCCGATCGTCAGTTTTATCAACAAACTCGACCGTGACATCCGTGACCCGATCGAACTGCTCGATGAAATCGAAGCCGTCCTGAAAATCAAGGCCGCGCCGATCACCTGGCCGATTGGTTGCTACCGCGACTTCAAGGGCGTGTACCACCTGGCTGACGACTACATCATTGTCTACACCGCCGGCCATGGTCATGAGCGCACCGATGTGAAAATCATCGAGAAACTCGACTCCGACGAAGCCCGCGCCCACCTGGGTGACGAGTACGACCGTTTCGTCGATCAGTTGGAACTGGTGCAGGGCGCCTGCCACGAGTTCAACCAGCAGGAATTCCTCGACGGCCAGCTGACCCCGGTGTTCTTCGGTACCGCCCTGGGTAACTTCGGCGTCGATCACGTATTGGACGCGGTGGTCAACTGGGCACCCAAGCCCCTGGCTCGTGTGGCCAACGAGCGTACCGTGGAGCCGGTTGAAGAAAAATTCACCGGTTTTGTGTTCAAGATCCAGGCGAACATGGACCCCAAGCACCGCGACCGTATCGCCTTTATGCGTATCTGCTCCGGCAAATACGAAAAAGGCATGAAGATGCGCCACGTGCGTACCGGCAAGGACGTGCGCATCGGCGACGCCCTGACGTTCTTCTCCTCCGAGCGTGAGCAACTGGAAGAAGCGTTTGCCGGCGACATCATCGGCCTGCACAACCACGGTACCATCCAGATCGGCGACACCTTCACCGAAGGCGAAGCGCTGGGCTTCACCGGTATCCCGCACTTCGCCCCGGAACTGTTCCGCCGCGTACGCCTGCGCGACCCGCTCAAGTCCAAGCAACTGCGCCAAGGCCTGCAGCAACTGGCCGAAGAGGGCGCCACCCAGGTGTTCTTCCCCGAGCGCAGCAACGACATCATCCTCGGCGCCGTGGGTGTGCTGCAGTTCGATGTGGTCGCCAGCCGCCTGAAAGAGGAATACAAGGTCGAATGCTCCTACGAGCCGATCACCGTGTACTCCGCGCGCTGGATCGATTGCAGCGATAAGAAGAAGTTGGAAGAGTTCTCCAACAAGGCGGTGGAAAACCTCGCCATCGACGGCGGCGGTCACCTGACCTACCTGGCGCCGACCCGGGTCAACCTGGCGTTGATGGAAGAGCGCTGGCCGGATGTGAAGTTCCGCGCTACTCGCGAACACCACTAAGGTACCGGGTGGTACTAAAAAGGGCGAAGCCGTGATGGCTTCGCCCTTTTTTGTCGCCGCTGTCCCGCCTTTTGTAGGAGCGAGCTTGCTCGCGAAGAACGCAGGGGCATCGCGTTGAACCAGAATGCCCGCGTTATTGTTGACGCTTTTCGCGAGCAAGCTCGCTCCTACAAGTGGGTTATAAAGTGTTAGGGCCAACTTTAAGTTGTTTGAGGGAAAGTTCTGCGCCAGCGCGTATTGTTTCAACTTGTGCAACTATCGCATCTTTGACGATGGCTTCACCAAAGTCGGTGATTTCCTGGTTTTTTATATGGGTCACACTCAAGTACAGCAAGTGCATGGCAACATCCATGGCGCTCTGGAAAGAAACCAGGGTGTTGTTCTTGCCCAGCTCTTGCGTGACCAATTCCCAGCGGCGGTCCGACTCGGCTTGCAGGTTCTTGAACTCTTCAAAGCTGACGTCACCATCTTCATAGATTGTGCTCAGCAGGTTTTCCAGTGAGCGGGATATAGCGCGGTATTTCATAAAGTCTACCTGTGGGTGAAAAGCGGAGCGGCAGACTTTAATCTCGGGTTTTAACCAGGGCAATATTAAAGCGGGGTGGTGTTACATGTTTCGGAAGTTTCGGAGTTTGATAAGAGTTTAATGCTCTTGGGGTGTGGTTTGTTTCTGGACTTACTATGTTGTTATGTCGGGACTACAGATAAGTCCGGATTAAGCCTAAGTAAAGTTCCGCCCGGCATGCCAGGCGGAGTAGGAGGTCTTGAGGCGTATCGTCAGAACGAAGCAGTCACCGACGCAAAGTAAGCACGCCCCGGCTCGTTATAGGTCTGTGCGCCCGCGTCATCCGCGTTGCCTTTGCGATACAAGCGCTTGTCCAGCAGGTTTTCGATACCCACACGTACGCTCAGGTTCTTGGTCAACTCATAGCCACTGCTCACACCCATCAAGCCGTACGGTTCGACATCCTGCTGGGCAGTGCGATCGTAGTTGTTGGCGCTACGGGAGTTGAGGGTGGGCGCCTCTTGCTTGCCGTAGTACGTGCCGCTGACCTGGAACGACAGCTTGTCTGTGGCCTGCCAGTCCAGTGTGGTGTTGACGGTGTACTTGGGGATGATGCTCAACGGCTCGCCGGTGTCTTTGTCCTTGGAGTCGATCATGTAGGTGAGGTTGGTGTTCCAGTCCAGGTCGTCGCGCAGGGTCATGAACAGGTTGCCCTCGATGCCCTGGACCAGTGCCGCGCCGCTGTTTTCCCATTGCAGCACACGCCGACCACCATCCAGGCGGAAGGCGGCCTGGTTGCTGGCATTGATTTTGTTCTTGTAGTCATTACGGAAGTAGGTCGCGCTGGTGCGCCAGGTGCCTTTGTCGAAGGCCAGGCCGATTTCCTTGTTGACGCTGATTTCCGGCTTCAGGTCCGGGTTGCCCACCAGGTAGCAGCCACCGGAGTTGGTTTCGCCGGCATTGCAGCCGTTGCCCCGGCTGTACAGCAAATAGTTGGGGTTGGACTGGTACAGGTTGGGCGTTTTGTAGGCCCGGGCAATCCCGCCTTTGAGGCTCAGCTCATCGGTCAACTGGTGCGAGGCGTTGAGGCTTGGGCTCCAGTTGCCGCCGTACTCTTCATGATTGTCGTAGCGCAGGCCGGGGGTGATGATGGTTTTGCTGCCGACTTCGATGTTGTCCTCGGCAAACAACGCGTAACTCGACGCGGTGGTCTTGGTACTGCTGCGGCTCACGCCCGGAATGCCGGGAACGCCGCCGGTGCCTGGGTCGTAGCTTTGGGGGCGCAGCGAACCCGGATCGTTCATCGATTCATACAGGTATTCGCTGCCCAGGGTCAGTACTTGCTCAGTGCCGAAACTCAGGGGCAGGTTGACTTCGGCGGTGGCGCGGGTGTTGCGCAACCGCGATTCGAAACGACCGGCGGTGGCCGAAGGTGCACCTTCGCCGGAGCCGGCCAGGCCTTCGTTGAGACGCTCGTTGCGGGTCAGGTCGTGGCTCAGCGAAGCCATGCTCGAGCCCCAGTCAAACTCGCCACGGTGGGTGGCGGAGAAGCTGCTGCGCTGGATTACGCTGGTTTCCTTGCCGACCAGGCTGTTCACGAACGCGCCGCCACCGTTGAGCATGGTGTCGCCGGCGAAGATATTGCCCTGGCGGCTGTAGCTGGCTTCCAGGTCCAAGGTTTGCTCGGGGGTGAATTGCCAGCTGAGCAGGCCGTTGACGTCCTTGTTGCGTACCCCTTCACGGCCCGCTACCAAAGAATCGGCGGTGGCCTGCTCGGCCTGGTTGATGTTGGCGTCATCGGCATCGGTCTTGTTCAGGCCGCCGTAGACCCGGAATGCCAAGGTATCGCTCAACGGGCCGCTGAGGTTGAAGTTGCTGCGTTTGCTCATGCCTTCGGCGTCGTCTTCTGGCAGCGACACATAGGTGGTCAGCGAGCCGTGCAACTGGTCGGTCGGGCGCTTGGTGATGATGTTGATCACCCCGCCCATGGCGCCTGAACCATAACGCGCGGCAGCCGGGCCACGCAGGATTTCGATGCGTTCGACTTCTTCGGCCGGCACCCAGTTTGTTTCGCCACGGGTATCACGGTCGCCGCTCCAGCCGTAACGCACGGCGTTACGCGAGGTCGACGGCTTGCCATCGATCAGGATCAGGGTGTTTTCCGGGCCCATGCCACGCAGGTCGATCTGACGATTGTTGCCACGGCTGCCGCTGGAGCTGTTACCGGTCAGGTTGACGCCGGGTTCACGGCGAATGATGTCCGACAGATCGTTGGTCGGTGGGCGTTTCTTGATGTCTTCACTGGTGATGATCGATACGCCGGGGGCTTGTTTGAGCTCTTCGGCGGCGGTGCCCAGGATGCGCGTTTCGCTGAGTTCCAAGGCTTGGGAGGTGCCATCGACTGGCAGGTCGCTGGCTTGCACCGGTACTTTGCCGCGTTCACTTTCCAAGGTGTCCGCCAGTAGCGCGGGGGACGAAAGGGCGGCGATAAACGCCAGGGAGAAGTGGCTGAGCCTGAATCGAGGTGACATGTCCGCAAAATCCTTTAAGGAAGGTGGCAACTGAGCGAGATGCACCACAATTGCCTTCCAGCAGGATTCGGCGCCCTCTATGCGCCGGGATGCTAGTCATTATCAAATACAAGTAAATTTCATTTACAACTTTTACACTTTGGCTTGGTGACGATTCGGCCTTCTGAAAACAAAAAAAGCCCCTCCCGCCAGACTGATGCGCAATCTGGCGGGAGAGGCTGTACAACTCGGTATTTCCCTGTAGGAGCGGGCTTGCCCGCGAAGAACGCAAGGGCGCTGCGCTAAACCAGGATGCCCGCGTTATCGTTGACGATTTTCGCGAGCAAGCTCGCTCCTACAGTGAGCATGCATCAAGCCACGAACTGCTCCGCGTGATGGCAAGCCACTTGGCGGTTGTCCAGTTCACGCAGCGGTGGTTCTTCACTGCTGCTCGGTATTTCCCTGTAGGAGCGGGCTTGCCCGCGAAGAACGCAAGGGCGCCGCGCTAAACCAGGATGCCCGCGTTATCGTTGACGATTTTCGCGAGCAAGCTCGCTCCTACAGTGAGCATGCATCAAGCCACGAACTGCTCCGCGTGATGGCAAGCCACTTGGCGGTTGTCCAGTTCA
>NZ_JAAQWU010000027.1:0-77089 GCF_012985695.1 Pseudomonas sp. WS 5027
CAAGCCCTGGTAATCCTCGCCCGCAAGCTCTGCCGGGTGGCATTCGCGCTGATGAAAAACCAGAGCGAATACCAACCGAACTTAAGGTTGCAGGGTTTACCTGCAACATAGAATCTCCCACAGTTGACCGCATTCCAAGGGTGGAACGCGGTCAACTGTGGGAGCGGGCTTGCTCGCGAAGGCCGCGCCGCGGTCTAGGCGGTCTTGCCCGTATGGTTATTCAAGGAAATAACCTTGGTCTTGCCAATCCGGTGACGATAAATCTCACGCAGGTACTTGATCGCTTTCTTCACGCAGTCCCGTGACAGGCGAATATCGTTGATCGAGACGAACTTCTCCTTGTCATTGATCAGCTCGCGATACTTCTTCTCATACATCGGCTTGATCGCGTACCAGTTGGTATCGAGGATTTTCGCCGGGTTTTCGAATTCGTTGAGCAGCTCGTCAATACGGTCCTCGTCGAAGTCTTCATGGATGATGAAGTCCAGGATCGAGTTGTCCAGCGTCTCGTCGAAGCGGTACGGGTTGCGGGCAAAGCAGCGTTTGATAAAGGCCACGATCAACGTCAGGAAATCATCCGACAGGCACGGGCTCTTGGCGATCAGGGTGGTCAGCGACAGGTTGGCCGAGGCGCCGATCACCAGGGCGTAGCGCTTGAGGGTGGTGTTGGGGAACAGGCTGTTGAGGTGAGTCTTGAGCCGGTTCAGGTCCATGTAGGACAGCTTGTAGTCCTTGGGCAGGGAGACAATGGACACCACCGACGAGCAGTTCTTGAAGAAGTGCAGGTCGTGCAGGGCCGCCGCGTCATAGCCGGAATTCTTGTACTGCTCCAGCGACGCCCGATAGCGCTTGGATTCGATCGGCAACAGGCTGATGCCTTCAATGGCCTGGGTGACCTTGTTGAAGTGAGGCAGGTCGATGGAGCGGAAAAACAGATCGTCGATATTCAGGCGTTGCGGTTCTTTTTCGAACACCTTGAACTTGTCATTCGACGGCGCCGGGGTTTCCGGGACCACAGACTCGGCATAGGCAATCGCCACCGGCCCGGCCAGGCTCATGAACAGATCGTTGGCGTCCAGGCGAATGGTTTCACCGATATCGATGCCAGCCCGGCGGAAATAGTTCTGGTCGTAGTCGGTCGTCACCGCCTGGGCCGTCAGAATGTTGAAGATCTGCTGTGAGATGTACTGGTTGGCGTGTTTTTCCATAGCATTGACGTCAATGTTCTGGATGTTGCCATCGTCGCTTTCTTCGGCGTAACGCATGATGTCGTTGGAGATCAGCATCATGGCGTTCCACGGGCGAATACGGCCTTTGACGCTGGCCTCGCTGCTGTCTTCATTGTCGAAGTTGTACGAGAAGTCCCATTCCTCCGACAGATATTTGCACAGCAGCCGCCCGGCGTTGATGTGCAACGCCTCGGACATTTCGCTGCGGTGATCGGAGATATTCGGCAGCACGCAGATGCCGCTGGTGAAGATCGGCTCGAACACAAAGGCATGGCCGCTCTTGCTGTCGTGCTCGTCGGCGGGCTTGGTGTCGAAGGTCTTGTTCATGTACGAGTGTTGCTGGGCCAGGCCGAATTCCGAAGCCATGCCCGAGCCGGTGCCACCGCCGGCGCTGAAGATCGAGAAGTACAGGCGCGACTGGTTGGCCTTGATCCCGCAGGAATCGATCAGGTACGAATGGATCATTTTCCAATCGGGGCTGGAAAAACGCTGGGTGTCTTTGTTGAGGATGATCTTGGCCAGGTACTGGCCGAGGATCGGTGCGTTACCGGCGCCACCGGCATGCACTTCCGACAGGTCCATGATTTTCATCTTGCTGTAGTCGCGCAAAAAGCCGCTTTTTTCGCCCTTGCGGGAAAAACGGATCCGCCCGGCAATGTCCTTGTCCAGGTCGCCGAGCATCACCAGCGGTTCTACCAGGAACACCGGCTTGCTGGCCTTGCTAGCGCCCAGGCGCAGATTGTTACGGATCCATTGGGCTGGGCTGTAGCCCTTTTCAACGTAGGATTTGTCTTCGGTGCTGAACTCGTTCAAGTAGAACTTGCGAGCGTTGTACACCAGTTCCGCGACATCCAGGGCAATGTTGGAGCCGCAGCGCCCTAAGCCGATCAGGCACACCGAGGGGAACTCCTGCTCGCCGCGTGCCTCGCTGTCACCCTCAAGGTGTGGCGGGCGCGGGAACACCATGTCGCGCAGGCCGTCGAGATTGTCGAGGATGCGATCGGTGTTGGTTTCGGTGAAGTACAGGTATTGCTGGGTGCCCAGCGCACGCTGACTGTTCAATGACTTTGAAGCTGAGGGTTTTTCCGCAGGAGCTGTCAGCAACACGTCGGATACCGCAGTAACAGGATTATTTTTAGAAGTCATTGTGCGCCATGTGCCTGGACGGACGGCTAGAAAGCATCAAAGAGCCATCACCGAGTGAGAGTTCGCGACTTTTACAGTGCGTTTTAGGCCTCGGCTACCTGTCTTAACCCTATTTTCTCTAGGGAAAAGCGACGCCGGACTCTCATGAATCGGCCGTTCGTCGGCGTTCTTTAATCAAAATGATGGCGATATGCCAAGGCTCTTGCGGATCAGCGGATGGGACGTACCACCGAAGAGGTGTCCTTGTTGCCTGCCAGGCTTAACGGTGTGAGCGGGTTGTGCTGATCGAGCCTGTTGATCAAGGCGCTGACTTCATTGGCTGGCACCGCTGCACTGAGCAGGTAACCCTGCACATAATCGCAGCCATGCTTGATCAGAAGCTCCAGTTGCTGCGGGGTTTCCACCCCTTCGGTGATGACTTGCAGGTGCAGGGTGTGGGCCATGCCGATGATCGCCTGGACAATCTCCATATCGGTGGTGGATTTGGGAATGTCCTGGATAAAGGACCGATCGATTTTCAAGGTATTGAGGGGCAGGCGCTTGAGGTAGGAAAGGGAAGAGTACCCGGTGCCAAAGTCGTCGATGGACAGCGAAACCCCCAGGGCGCGGATTTGCCGTAGCAGGATCAGGGTGCTGCTGATGTTGCCCATCAGGGCATTTTCGGTCACTTCCAGTTCCAGGCGGCTGGCGGCGATGCCACTGCTGCGCAGGGCATATTCGATCTCATCTGCCAGTTCGTCACGGGCCAGGTTCAGGGCCGAGCAGTTGACGGCCATGGTCAGGTCCGAGTGACCCTGCTCCGTCAGCCAGCCCAGATCGGCACAAGCCTGGCGTAGGACCCAGTTGTCCAGCTCGGCGATCAGCCCGTTGTTTTCGGCAATACCGATAAACCGCTCGGGTGCCAGCAACCCATGGAGCGGATGTTGCCAGCGCACCAGGGCTTCGAGCCGTGTGACCTTGCCTTTGCGCAGGTCGAGGATCGGTTGGTAGTGCAGGACCAGTTCTTTTTGGTTGCGTAGCGCGTTACGCAGTTCCTCTTCCAGCTGAAGTTCAAGAGAGGCGCGGGTTTTCAGGTTGGAGCTGAAGAAGTTCAGGCTGTTGCGCCCGCCATCCTTGGACTGATACAGCGCCAGGTCGGCGGTTTTCAGCAGTTCCTCGCTGGTGGTCCCGTCCTCGGGAAATACGCTGATACCGATGCTGGTAGTCATCACCATGCGCCGGCCAGCCAGCTCGATGGGCTCTTTCATTTTTTGCATGATGCGCTGGGCCATGTGCCGCGCTTCGTCGCGATGATGAATATTGATCAGGATGCAGAACTCATCGCCGCCGAACCGCGCCACCACATCATTGTGGCTGCGCACCGAACTCTTGATATGCCCGGCCAGGACCGTCAGTAGCTCATCGCCGGCGTCATGACCCAGGCTGTCGTTGATCCGCTTGAAGTGGTCGATGTCGAGGAAAATCAACGCCAGCATGTTCCCCGCCAGGGATTTCTGTGCGAGCTTTTCGGCGAAGATCTGGTTGAAGCCCCGGCGATTGAGCAGGCCGGTCAAGGCATCATAGTGAGCGACTTGCTGCAGGGATGCGCGCGCCTGGTCCAGCTCGGTCAGCAAGGTATTGACCCGACGCAGGTCGCGTTCCTTGTGCTGCAGTTTCTTGTCGGCCAGGGCTGCGCTGATGCTGCTGCCGATCACCAGCAACGTGATGACGGCCACCGACAGCCCCAGTTGCGTCGGGTTATTGTCGATTGGCAGCGACGGTACAGCCCCTGTGGGCAGCAGCAATTGCATGGCGGCCATACCGGTGAAGTGCATGCTGATAATGCCGGCGCCGAGCACCAGGCTGGCGCCGTATTTGAGCAGTTGGTGGAACATCCCGCTGCCATTGCGCAGGTAATGGGACAACAGCAAGGCCGCCAGGCTGGCGCCGATGGCGATGGCTACCGACAACCCGAACAGCGCGCTGGAAAAATACATCTGGGCCTCGGAGCGCATGGCGGACATGCCCACGTAATGCATCAGGGTGATGCCCAGGCCCATCCAGATGGACGCGACCAGATACTGATGAAAGCGCAGTTGTGTATGACTGAGGGTTTGCATGGCGAACAACGAGGCGACCATTGCGATCAGCAATGAAGCAAAGGTCATGAATAGTTCGTAATGGATGGCGATGGGCGCCTGGAACGCCAGCATGCTGATGAAGTGAGTCGACCAGATCCCGCCGGCCAGGCAAGCGGCGCCGATCCAGCGCCAGCGGCGTTTTGCCGTCGGGTTGTCAACGTGGCCGACACGTTCAGCCATGTCCAGGGTGCCGAAGCCCGCAGCGCAGGCAACCAGATACGCCAGCAGCACCAGGAACGGGTTATGGGTGCAATCGATTAATAAATACCCGCTCTCGGGAAGGGGGGTAAAAAAATGCAGACCCAGCCATTCCATAGCATGTCCCGTTAGAGTCATCTCTTGTCACGGCGCGCGGCGATGACCTATGGAGTCAAGTATAGAAGGCTCAACGAAATCGCAAGCGGTGATGGCATTTTGATTTCTTCGATTTTGGCATCCCGCCCATAGCCAATGGTTCTAAGCGCTGATCGGCAACTCGTACTCGTAAGGCGGTTGCTCGAGTGGCGCCAGGCCGAACGCGGCACGAGCGGCGTCGCAATCGACGTTCACTTCGCCCTGGCTCCATGACGCCTCGAACTCCCGGCACACGCTGGAGCGCTGCTCGTAGATCGAGCAACGTGTACCGCAGCCCACTTCGCCTTCCAGGCTGACGCAGCGCGCCGGCTTTTGATCGGTGCCGATCATCGCCACCCGGCTGGGGTTGATCTGCACCACCAGTTCATCGGGCACGGTGCCGCCTGATGAAGCGCATTCGCCCCAAAAGAAAGACACGCGAAAGTGTGAACAGCAGGCACCGCAATTCAGACACGGACTGGCATCGGACATGGCACGTCATCAATAAGAGGTAAGGGAGGAACTGCGGAAGGCTCGCTATTCTATTCCTGCCAAGGCGCTTGGGAAGGGGGGCGCGTGCTTATTTTTTTACCGGGAAAATCCTGCTGGCCTCGACGAAATTACGCCCTATCAGCTTTACGAATCATTACAGACAACCGCGCCTTGGCTGACTAGATTGCAGGTTCCGGGCAGGATGCGTCGGCATCGAGCCTCTATAACAATAAAGAGACGGACCCATGCAGAACTCGACCCAAGCGGCGAATGCCTGGCGCATTCTGTTCCTGCTGTTCCTGGCCAACCTGTTCAACTTCTTTGATCGCACGATCCCGGCGATCATCATCGAGCCGATCCGCATGGAATGGCACCTCAGTGACTTCCAGCTCGGGATCATCGGCACCGCGTTCACCATCGTTTATGCCATTGCCGGCTTGCCTTTGGGGCGCCTGGCCGATACCGGCTCACGCAGCAAACTGATGGGCTGGGGCCTGGCGAGCTGGAGTGCGCTGACGGCGGTCAACGGTATGGTTGGCAGCTTCTGGACCTTCCTGCTGGTGCGCATGGGCATCGGTATTGGCGAAGCCAGCTATGCACCGGCCGCCAACTCGTTGATCGGCGACCTGTTCCCGGCCCACCGCCGCGCCCGGGCCATGGGGATTTTCATGCTGGGCCTGCCCTTGGGCCTGTTGCTGGCGTTTTTCACCATCGGCGCGATGGTCCAGGCGTTCGACAGCTGGCGTGCACCGTTCTTTATTGCGGCGGTCCCGGGGCTGATCCTCGCGGTGTTCATGTTCTACATCAAGGAGCCCAAGCGCGGCGCCGCCGAAACCGTGCAAGTCTCTCAAGAGAAAGTTGACCGGCCGATTCGTCGCGTGCTGGCGGTCCCGACCTTCCTCTGGTTGGTGCTGGCCGGGCTGTGCTTCAACTTTGCCACCTATGCCTGCAACTCGTTCCTGGTGCCGATGCTGCAACGTTACTTCCTGATGCCGCTGCAAGAAGCTGCGGTGGCAACCGGGGTGATCGTCGGCGTGACGGGCTTGTTCGGCCTGACCTTGGGCGGCCTGGTGGCCGACAAGATTCACCAGCGCATTGCCAACGGCCGGCTGCTGTTTGCCGCCTTCAGCCTGATTATCTCCACGGTCTGCACGGCTTGGGCCCTGCATGCGGGGCGTATCGAGATTGGGGTGTTTGTCGCGGTGTTCAGCGTGGGCTGGCTGTTTGCCTATAACTTCTACACCTGTGTGTACACGGCAATCCAGGACGTGGTGGAGCCGCGCCTGCGGGCGACTGCCATGGCGTTATTCTTTGCCGGCCTGTATCTGCTGGGTGGTGGTATGGGGCCAGTGGTGGTGGGCGCATTGTCTGATCACTTTGCCCATGCGGCGATGTATGCGGCGGGCGCCGAGCAAATGACCGAGGCGTTCAAGGCCGTGGGACTGCATGACGCCATGTACCTGATCCCGGTGGCGTTGTTCCTGACCATGCTGTTTCTGTTTCAGGCTTCGCGGTGTTTTGTGCGCGATGCCAAGCGGATGAAGGATGGGTTGGGAGTGGTGGCGGTGCCGGGTCCGGCGGTTCCTGCTTGAGACCCGGGTGATGCTATCGCAGGCAAGCCAGCTCCCACAGTTGACCGAGTTGCCAACTGGAACACCGGTCAACTGTGGGAACTGGCTTGCCTGCGATGAGGTCCTCAAGACCCCATAAAAAAGGCCCGCATTGCGCGGGCCTTCTTGTTTGACAGGGCAGGGTGCGGATCAACCCGCTACCAACACCCGAATCGCTTCCAACCGCAGCGCCGCCTTGTCGAGCATGGCCAGGCCTTGCTCGCGTTGTTGGCGCAGGGCAACCAGTTCGCTGTCGCGTACGGTTGGGTTGACGGCTTGCAGGGCAGTCAGGCGTGCCAGCTCTTCGTCGGTGTCTGCCGCCAGGCGACGTTGCGCCTCGGCCACACGCTCGGCGTGGCGCGGGGCGATTTTCTCTTCGCCGGCGTTGATCCGTGGCGTCAGCTGATCACGCTGAGCCTGCACGAACTTGTTGGCGCTGGCCCGTGGCACGCTTTCCAACTGGTCGTTCAGGGTGGTGAACGACACACGGCCCGACAAGTCATTGCCATTGGCATCCAACAGGCAACGCAGGGCTGCCGGCGGCAGGTAGCGACCCAGTTGCAGCGAACGCGGCGCCACTACCTCACTGACGTAGAGCAGCTCCAGCAACACGGTGCCCGGCTTGAGCGCCTTGTTCTTGATCAGCGCCACGGCGGTGTTGCCCATGGAACCGGACAGCACCAGATCCATACCGCCCTGGACCATTGGGTGCTCCCAGGTAATGAACTGCATGTCTTCGCGAGACAGCGCCTGGTTGCGGTCGTAGGTAATGGTTACGCCTTCGTCGTCGCCGAGGGGGAAGCTGGCGTCGAGCATTTTTTCGCTGGGCTTGAGGATCAGCGCGTTTTCCGAATGGTCTTCGCTGTCGATGCCAAATGCGTCGAACAGGGTTTCCATGTAGATCGGCAGGGTGAACTGATCGTCTTGCTCCAGGATATCTTCGACCAGTGCATCACCTTCGCCAGCGCCGCCGGAGTTGAGCTCCAGCAAACGGTCGCGGCCGGTGTGCAGCTCGGCTTCCAGACGCTCGCGCTCAGTCCGGGCTTCGTCGATCAGGCCTTGCCATTCAACGTCGTCGGCATTTTCCAGCAGCGGCAGCAGGCGCGGGCCGAACTGGTGCTGCAAGGCGTTGCCGGTCGGGCAGGTATTAAGGAAGGCGTTCAAGGCTTCGTGGTACCACTGGAACAGCCGCTCTTGCGGACTGGTTTCCAGGTACGGCACGTGTAATTCGATCACATGCTTCTGGCCGATCCGATCCAGACGCCCGATGCGTTGCTCCAGCAAGTCCGGGTGCGACGGCAGATCGAACAGCACCAGATGGTGGGCGAACTGGAAGTTGCGGCCTTCACTGCCGATTTCCGAACAGATCAGCACTTGGGCGCCGAACTCTTCATCAGCGAAGTAGGCGGCGGCACGGTCCCGTTCAAGGATGTTCATGCCCTCGTGGAACACCGTGGCCGGGATGCCGGAACGCACGCGCAGGGCGTCTTCCAGGTCCATGGCGGTTTCGGCATGGGCGCAGATCACCAGGACCTTGGTGCGCTTGAGCATCTTCAACTGGTCGATCAGCCACTCGACACGCGGGTCGAAGCGCCACCAGCGGTTTTCTTCTTCGATATCCGGCTGCGACTGGAAGCTGACTTCCGGATACAGCTCGGCATGCTCGCCCAGCGGCAGTTCCAGATACTCGTCCGGGCACGGCAGCGGGTAGGCGTGCAGCTTGCGCTCGGGGAAGCCTTGCACCGCGGCGCGGGTATTACGGAACAGCACGCGGCCGGTGCCGTGGCGGTCCAGCAGCTCACGCACCAGGCGCGCGCTGGCTTCGGTGTCGCCATCGTTGACGGCGGCCAGCAGGGCTTCACCTTCGTTGCCGAGGAACCCCTGGATAGTCTTGTGCGCAGCCGGTGAAAGGCGGCCCTTGTCCATCAGTTCCTGGACGGCTTCGGCCACCGGGCGATAGTTCTCGCTCTCGGCGCGGAAGGCTTTGACGTCGTGGAAACGGTTCGGGTCCAGCAGGCGCAGACGGGCGAAGTGGCTGTCCTGGCCCAGTTGTTCCGGGGTCGCGGTCAGCAGCAGCACGCCGGGAATGGTCTCGGCCAGTTGCTCGACCAGTTGGTATTCGGCGCTGGCTTTCTCTTCGTGCCAGACCAGGTGGTGCGCTTCGTCGACCACCATCAAGTCCCAGCCGGCAGCGAACAGCGCGTCCTGGGCCTTCTCGTCATCCACCAGCCACTCCAGGGCCACCAGCGCGAGTTGGGTGTCTTCGAACGGGTTGCTGGCATCGCTTTCGATAAACCGTTCTTCGTCAAACAGCGCCACCTGCAGGTTGAAGCGTCGGCGCATTTCTACCAGCCATTGGTGCTGGAGGTTTTCCGGGACCAGGATCAGCACGCGATTGGCGCGGCCGGACAGCAACTGGCGATGGATCACCAGGCCGGCTTCGATGGTCTTGCCCAGGCCTACTTCGTCGGCCAACAGGACCCGTGGCGCGATACGGTCGGCCACTTCACGGGCAATGTGCAATTGGTGTGCAATTGGCTGCGCACGCACGCCGCCCAGGCCCCAGAGCGAGGACTGCAATTGGCGGCTGGTGTGTTCCAGGGTGTGGTAGCGCAGGGAGAACCAGGCCAGCGGGTCGATCTGCCCGGCGAACAGACGGTCGCTGGCGAGGCGGAACTGGATGAAGTTCGACAGTTGGGTTTCCGGCAGGGTGACCTGCTCGTTCTGCCCATTGAGGCCGTGGTAGACCAGCAGGCCGTCGACATCGTCGACTTCGCGCACGGTCATTTTCCAGCCTTCGAAGTGGGTGATGGTGTCACCCGGCGAAAACCTCACGCGAGTGAGGGGCGCATTCCGTAGCGCATACTGGCGAGTGTCGCCAGTGGCCGGATAGAGCACGGTCAACAAGCGGCCGTCCTGTGCGAGAACGGTGCCTAACCCCAGCTCTGCTTCGCTGTCACTAATCCAGCGTTGCCCCGGTTGATACTGCTGCGCCATGCTGCCTGACTCCCGCCGTGAAAAAGCCGACTATTCTAACGGAACAAGGCCCCCAGCCAAAGGACTCTGACAAAAACTACTCCGCTTGCAGGGATCAAAGAGGGCGACTCGACGGGTGGCAGGGCACGGGTGACTGACGACTGGGTCACAAGTTGGCGACCCCGGGCTCAAGTCGCTGGTGCGCCAGCCGACAGCCTGCTGACAGGAGACTAATAATTATGTTGCCACCGATCTTGCCCTTGAGTGTTGTGCCGGTCACGTCACAACTCGACCCCGTGCGCCCAAAGCCCGATATCCCGCCGGTGGTACCTGCGCAGGCGAGCTCCAACGAAAGCACAATCGACCTGAAAAACCGCGACGCCGAGCAATCGACCCTGATGCTGCGCGAGGAGCAACGACGCCAGCAGGAACAGCAGAAACGCCGGCGCGAGGCCGACGAAGATCCCGAGCAGCACCTGGCCATTCCCGGTGATGAACTCAACGCCGATAACACGGTGCCGGTCGCGCCGCTGATCGAGGACGCGCCCCGCCAGGGGTTGTGGGTGGATGTCGAGGTTTGACCCCTGGGCGGGCCAGGACGCATTATTGAGTCACTCCAGCCACCACGTAAGCCATGCCATGAGTGACGACAAGCTGATCGACCTGAATGCCGAACGGGCCAAACGGGTGCACGACCTCAACGACAAGCGCCTAAATGACGTGCGCCAGGCGTTCGAGCAGGCCATGCCGTTGGGCAAGGCGAAGAAAAAGTCGAAAAACAAAGCGAAAAAGCGCTGAAATGCCCTGAATCTGTTGATTCAGGTCAGTTATTTCCCTTCTTTACGCCCCGTTGCGGGCGACATTGATCCCCGTCAATTTATCCCCCCGGCTTCTTGGTTAACTTAGCCCCATCGCAACAGGGCAAGAGCAGGAGGCCGGTCATGTTTTTCGATAATGTGGTTTTCGCCGGGGTGCTGACTGTCGGCCTCATGGTGCTGTTTTTTGTAGGGTTTGGTTTTTTTATCTGGAAAGACGCGAATAAGCGTAAAAAACCATAGGTTTTTCCGGGTTACATGAGCACGCAAGGCATTTTGGGCGACTTCGGTCGCCCTTTTTTTTGCCCGGATTTTGAAGCAATTCCTGTAGGAGCCGGCTGCCGGCGAAAATCGTCAACGATAACGCGGTGGGCCTGGTACCCCGTGTTGTTCTCAAGTTTTTCGCCGGCAAGCCGGCTCCAAGGACAAAAAAAGGCGTGACCCTCGCAGGTCACGCCTTTTTCAGTTGCGCGGGCGGTTAACTGCCCAGCGCCTTGGACGCCAACCAGAACAGCCCGGCCGACAGGCTCACCGTGGCCGGAAGGGTCAGCACCCAGGCCATCAGGATGGTCTTCACGGTGCCGCCTTGCAGGCCGCTCTTGTTCGCGACCATGGTCCCGGCCACGCCCGAAGACAGCACGTGGGTGGTGGACACCGGCAGGGCGAAGATATTGGCAAAGCCAATCATGGTGGCGGTGGTGATTTGCGCCGACATGCCCTGGGCATAGGTCATGCCCTGCTTGCCGATCTTCTCACCGATGGTCAGTACCACACGCTTCCAGCCCACCATGGTGCCCAGGCCAAGGGCCAGGGCCACGGCGAGGATCACCCAGAACGGGGCGTATTCGGTGGTAGCAGTCAGGTCTTTACGCAGTTTTTCCAGGTCTGACTTCTCGCGGGAATCAAGGCCTGGCAGCTTGCCGACTTTCTTCGCGGTATCGTCCAGGCACAGCAGGTAGCGACGGACTTCAATGCGCTGGTCGGAGGTCAAGGAATGGTAGTCAGAGACACCCTTCAATGTGCCGAGGAGGGCGTTGATGGTGGGTTCGGTCTGTTGCGGATTGCAACGGAACTTGCCTGGCAGGTCGTCTCTGACACTTTTGCCCAGGGCAAGGAATTCGCCGAGGGTTTCGTGGTTACGCTGGTAGAACTGGTTGAGGTGCAGGGTGGCGTCGCGGGTTCGCTCGATCTGGTAAGTGGTGCTGCCCAGATCAAGTACGAACTGCGCGGGCACGATACCAATCAGCACCAGCATGATCAGGCCGATACCTTTCTGACCGTCGTTGGAACCATGCACGAAACTCACGGCCATCGCGGAAATCACCAGTACCAGGCGGTTCCAGAACGGCGGGTGTTTCTTGTCGTCGAGCTTGCGGCGCTGGTCCGGTGTCTTGTGCATCTTCGACAGGGGACGCCACCATTTAAGGCCAATCAACACCAGGGCAGCGACCAGGAAGCCGGCCATGGGCGAGAACACCAGCGAGGCGCCGATATCAATGGCCTTCTGCCAGTTGACCCCATCCGCCAGTGGAATATCGTTGATCAGGGCATTGGCCAGGCCGACACCGAGGATCGAACCGATCAGGGTGTGGGAGCTGGATGCCGGGATCCCGAAATACCAGGTGCCGAGGTTCCAAGTGATGGCGGCGGCCAACAATGAGAACACCATGGCCAGGCCATGTCCGGTGTTCACATTGATCAGCAACTCCACCGGCAGCAAGTGCACGATGGCATAGGCAACGCCCACCCCGCCGAGCAACACGCCGAGGAAGTTGAACACCCCGGAAAAGAATACGGCCAGGTGCGGCGGCATCGCTTTGGTATAGATGACTGTGGCCACCGCGTTAGCGGTGTCATGAAAGCCATTGATGAACTCGAAGGCGAGGACAAAGGCGAGGGCGAGCAACAGGCTCACAAGAACCCAGGCATCCAGTCCGCTGAATAAATCGATCATGAAGGTTTTATGACCCGGTCGTAAGGGGGCGCGATTATGCCAGAAAACCTCAGTAATCGATGCACTAGCTGCTCACCGGTAACATTCTTCAACGAATTAGTTGGGAGGAGGGGTGTGGCTACCAGATATTTCGGTGGTTTGGCAACTCATTGATTTGTAAAGAATAGAGGGGGCGGGACAGGGTGCGACAATTAGGGCGAGGGGGCTGAAACGGCTGTATGAAATTTCGTAATGGCGCCGAAAGTGACGATTGGAGGGCATACCCAAGGCGCCCCTGCCAGGAGGTGCTGGCAGGGCAATGACTTGCCAGGAAGGCTCAGTCCAGCAGAGCTTATGGCTCTTCGGCCTTGAGATCCTTTTCGATCTTTTGGATTTCCTGGGCAAACGCCTGGTCGAGCAGACTGGCTCGTTTGCGCCATGGTTTGCGCTCCGGCTCCGGTTGTGCGGCGTAGGTGGTGACTTCCCCGCCGTAAACATCCTTGTAACGTTGCTCCTGGCGCTCAAGTTCTGCGCGCAGTTCGTCTTTCGTCACATTGTTACCTAATTGAGTTGAGTTTGATTCCGGTGAAGCGCGATATCAGGAAGAGGCTTACGATCGACCACTTCTGTATTGCACGCGGCCACGGCACCGGGGAAGTACAGCTGTCGTAGCAACAGTTTTCTTTTTCAGGACTGGGTACTTGCGACCAAGGCCTGGATACGGCAATGGCTAGGTTCAGCGGGATCGACGATCGCGCGTCCAGCCAACTCCAGATTGTTACAGAGCGCATTATAGCGGCGCATTTGAATAAGACTATCGTCAACAAGTTAAAAAGCGTCAACTTGGCCAGATGAGAGGGCAGTTCAATAGTGTCGAGAACTTGGTGCCACTTGCCTAATAATCGGTATGTGACAGTTGAAAGTAAAATTGGCACTAATTAAATCAACGCGCGCTGCGCCTGATCCATTCAGTCAGCAAATTGCGATTATCGAATGATCGTCCGATAATCGCCCAATGTTGGCGCCCCTGCCTTGTACATCCGCTGCCCGGCGGCTTGTAATGGCGGTTGAAAACAAGAGAAAGGACCTGAAATGAACGATCAATTGCGCAACTCCTTTGCCTCAGTGGCGCCGCCGATCGTTGCGTCACCGGCCAAGCGCATCCAGGCGTTTACCGGCGACCCGGATTTCATGACCTCCCTGGCACGCGGGCTGGCCGTGGTACAGGCGTTCCAGGAGCGCAAGCGCCACCTGACCATCGCGCAGATCAGCCATCGCACAGAAATCCCCCGCGCTGCCGTCAGGCGTTGCCTGCATACCTTGATCAAGCTCGGCTACGCCACCACTGACGGGCGCACCTATTCCCTGCTGCCCAAGGTCCTGACCCTGGGGCATGCCTACCTCTCGTCCACGCCCCTGGCGGTTTCTGCCCAGCCCTACTTGGACCGCATGAGCGAGCAGCTTCACGAAGCCTGCAACATGGCGACCCTGGAAGGCGACGACATCCTCTACATCGCCCGCTCTGCCACGACCCAGCGCCTGATCTCGGTGGATCTGTCGGTCGGTGGCCGGTTGCCGGCCTATTGCACCTCTATGGGCCGGATCCTGCTGGCCGCCCTGGATGATGCGTCGCTGCAGGACTACCTCGATCATGCCGATCTGCAAATCAAGACCAGCCGCACCCTGACCACGCCCCAAGCCTTGCTTGAATGCCTGCAACAAGTGCGGCAACAGGGCTGGTGCATCGTTGACCAGGAACTGGAGCAGGGCCTGCGCTCCATTGCCGTGCCGGTGTATGACGCGTCTGGCCAGGTGTTGGCCGCGCTCAATGTCAGCACTCACGCCGGCCGGGTCAGCCGTAGCGAGCTGGAGCAACGCTTCCTGCCGAGCATGCTCAGCGCCAGCCAGGAGCTGAGTGCCCAGTTGTTTGCTTAAGCTGTTCGGTGACCGCACAGATCCCGGTTTGATGAATTGACGGTGTTTCCCTTGGCTTATTAATGTCGCGGCAGCGTGATTGACCGCGATGGCGTGCCGCCGCAGGTCTGGTTTCGCTCCAATAATAATGACGACTCACCGTCGTCCGCCCGCCATCGGTGTGGAAATAAAAATAATGAATCAGCCTTCGCCTTCTGTTGGTACATGTCTGGACGTGCAGTCCTTTATCAATGCGCAACCTTTGTCCCGCTATCAATGGCGGGTGGTGATCCTGTGTTTCCTGATTGTCTTTCTCGATGGCCTGGATACTGCGGCCATGGGCTTTATTGCGCCGGCGCTGTCCCAGGATTGGGGGATCGACCGTGCCAGCCTCGGCCCGGTGATGAGTGCGGCGTTGATTGGCATGGTGTTTGGCGCCTTGGGCTCCGGGCCCTTGGCCGACCGGTTCGGGCGCAAGGTGGTGCTGGTGGGCGCCGTGTTGGTGTTCGGCGCCTTCAGCCTGGCCTCGGCCTACAGCACCAACGTTGATCAGCTACTGGTGTTGCGTTTCCTGACCGGCCTGGGCCTGGGCGCCGGTATGCCGAACGCTACGACATTGCTGTCTGAATACACCCCGGAGCGCCACAAGTCGTTGCTGGTGACCAGCATGTTCTGTGGTTTCAACCTGGGCATGGCCGGTGGCGGGTTTATCTCGGCCAAGCTGATCCCGATGTTCGGCTGGCATAGTCTGCTGCTGATCGGCGGCATCCTGCCATTGATCCTGGTGGGTGTGCTGCTGCTATGGCTGCCGGAATCGGCGCGCTACCTGGTGGTGCGCAATCGCGGCACCGACAAAGTGCGCAAGGCCCTGGCACCCATCGACCCGCCCACGGTCGCCCAGGCCACCAGCTTCAGTGTCCCGGAACAGAAAACCGTCAAGGCGCGCAATGTGTTCGCGGTGATCTTCTCTGGTACCTACAGCGCCGGAACCCTGTTGCTGTGGCTCACGTACTTCATGGGCCTGGTGATTGTGTACCTGCTGACCAGTTGGTTGCCGACCCTGATGCGTGACAGCGGTGCCAGCATGGAGCAGGCGGCGTTCATTGGCGCTTTGTTCCAGTTTGGTGGCGTACTCAGCGCCGTGGGCGTGGGCTGGGCCATGGACCGGTTCAATCCACACAAGGTCATCGGCACTTTCTACCTGTTGGCGGGGGTGTTTGCCTACGCCGTGGGCCAGAGCCTGGGCAATATCACCCTCCTGGCCACCCTGGTGTTGATCGCCGGGATGTGTGTCAACGGTGCGCAATCGGCCATGCCTTCGCTGGCTGCGCGGTTTTACCCGACCCAGGGCCGCGCCACTGGGGTCTCGTGGATGCTGGGGATTGGCCGTTTTGGCGCGATCCTCGGCGCGTGGATGGGCGCCACGTTGTTGGGGTTGGGTTGGAACTTCGAGCAGGTGCTGACGGCGTTGGTAATCCCGGCTGCGTTGGCTACCACTGCGGTGCTGATCAAAGGCCTGGTCAGCCATGCGGATGCCACCTGAGATTTAAAGCCGGCACGCTTCAAAAATGTGGGAGCGGGCTTGCTCGCGAAGGCGGTGGCTCAGGACAAAATGTGTTGACTGACACACCGCCTTCGCGAGCAAGCCCGCTCCCACATGTACTGTGTTCACATTGAATTCAGGGGTGTTTGGAGGAATGTTAGTTAGGCAACAATTCGTTCGATTATCGAACAGTTAGTCGATTATCGGATTGTTTGGCCTCTGACCCCAGCTTACTCTTCAAGCACTTCGGCGCTGCCTCCAGCGCCTTTTTCGACCTACATCGGGAGCCCAACCCCATGGCTGAAATCCTTTCGCTGGCTGATGCGGTAAAGCAGTTCGTCAATGACGGCGATACCGTCGCGCTCGAAGGCTTTACCCACCTGATCCCTACAGCGGCAGGTCATGAAATCATTCGTCAGGGCAAGAAAGACCTGACGCTGGTACGCATGACGCCTGACCTGATCTACGACCAACTGATCGGGGCCGGCTGTGCGCGCAAGTTGATTTTCTCCTGGGGCGGCAACCCTGGCGTGGGCTCCCTGCATCGCCTGCGGGACGCGGTCGAGAAGCAATGGCCGCAACCGTTGGAGATCGAAGAACACAGCCATGCGGACCTGGCCAACGCCTACGTGGCCGGCGCTTCCGGCCTGCCGTTCGCGGTGCTGCGGGCGTATGCCGGTTCCGACCTGCCCAAGGTCAATCCGTTGATCAAGACCGTGACCTGCCCCTTCACGGGCGAAGTGCTGGCGGCGGTGCCGTCGGTGCGCCCGGACATCACCGTGATCCATGCGCAAAAGGCCGACCGCAAGGGCAATGTGCTGTTGTGGGGGATTCTCGGGGTGCAGAAAGAGGCCGCGCTGGCGGCCAAGCGTTGCATCGTCACCGTCGAAGAAATCGTCGATGACCTCAACGCACCGATGAACGCCTGCGTGCTGCCGACCTGGGCGCTGACCGCTGTGTGCCATGTGCCGGGCGGCGCGCATCCGTCCTACGCCCACGGTTACACCGAACGCGACAATCGCTTCTATCAAGCCTGGGACCCGATCGCTCGGGATCGTGGGACGTTTACCGCCTGGATCGATGAATACATCCATGGCACCGCCGACTTCAGTCAATTCCAGGCCAAGCTGGCTGCTGCCCAGGAGGCCAAGTAATGACTTACTCGACCAATGAAATGATGACCGTCGCCGCCGCGCGTCGCCTTAACAACGGCTCGGTCTGCTTCGTCGGTATCGGCCTGCCGTCCAAGGCCGCCAACCTGGCCCGCCTGACGTCTTCGCCGGATGTGGTGTTGATCTACGAGTCCGGCCCGATTGGCGCCAAACCCTCGGTACTGCCGCTATCCATTGGTGACGGCGAGCTGGCGGAAACCGCCGACACTGTGGTGCCCACCGGTGAGATTTTTCGCTACTGGCTGCAAGGCGGGCGCATTGACGTCGGCTTTCTAGGCGCGGCTCAGGTCGACCGTTTCGGCAACATCAACACCACCGTGGTCGGTGACTATCATCAGCCCAAAGTGCGCCTGCCGGGCGCCGGTGGCGCGCCGGAAATCGCCGGTTCCGCCAAGAGCGTGCTGATCATCCTCAAACAGTCGTCCCGGTCGTTTGTCGACAAGCTGGACTTCATTACCTCGGTCGGTCATGGCGAAGGCGGCGATTCGCGCAAGCGCCTCGGCCTGCCAGGCGCAGGCCCGGTAGGGATTATTACCGACCTGTGCATCATGGAACCGGAGGAGGGCACCCACGAATTTGTGGTCACCGCCTTGCATCCCGGTGTAACCCGCGAGCAAGTGATTGCCGCCACCGGCTGGGCGATCCGTTTTGCCGACCAGGTCAGCACCAGCGCCGAACCTACCGACATCGAACTGAACGCCTTGCGCGACCTTGAAGCCCGTACCGCCGCCGCCCATGGCCAAACCCCAGGAGAAGCCTGATGCGCGACGTGTTTATCTGTGATGCCATCCGCACCCCCATCGGCCGCTTCGGCGGTGGCCTGTCCACGGTGCGCGCCGATGACCTGGCGGCCCTGCCGATCAAGGCCCTGATGGCGCGCAACCCATCGGTGGACTGGACCGCAGTCGACGAAGTGTTCCTCGGCTGCGCCAACCAGGCCGGCGAAGACAACCGCAACGTGGCGCGCATGGCCGCGCTGCTGGCCGGCCTGGCGCCGAGCATCCCAGGCGTCACGCTCAACCGCCTGTGCGCTTCGGGCATGGACGCCATCGGCACCGCGTTCCGCGCCATCGCCAGTGGCGAAATGGAACTGGCCATTGCCGGTGGCGTCGAGTCGATGTCCCGTGCGCCCTTCGTGATGGGCAAGGCCGACGCCGCGTTCTCGCGCAATATGAAGCTGGAAGACACCACCATTGGCTGGCGTTTTATCAACCCGTTGATGAAGGCCCAGTACGGCGTCGATGCCATGCCGCAGACGGCTGACAATGTGGCCGATGAGTACAACGTTTCCCGTGCCGACCAGGACGCCTTCGCCTTGCGCAGCCAGCAACGCACTGCCGCTGCCCAGGCCGCCGGATTCTTCGCGCAAGAAATCGTGCCGGTGCGGGTCGCCCATAAGAAAGGCGAGATTCTGGTCGAACATGACGAGCATCCACGCGCCGACACCAGCCTCGAAGCCCTGGCCAAGCTCAAGCCAGTCAATGGCCCGGATAAGACTGTCACCGCCGGCAACGCCTCGGGGGTCAACGACGGCGCTGCGGCCTTGATCCTGGCCAGCGCCGAAGCCGTGAAGAAGCACGGCCTGACTGCCCGCGCCCGGGTGTTGGGCATGGCCAGCGCCGGGGTCGAACCCCGCGTGATGGGCATCGGCCCGGTGCCTGCGGTGCGCAAGCTGGTCGAGCGCCTGGGCCTGGCTGTCAGCGACTTTGATGTGATCGAACTCAACGAAGCCTTCGCCAGCCAAGGCTTGGCGGTGCTGCGTGAATTGGGCCTGGCGGACGATGCGCCGCAGGTCAATCCCAACGGTGGCGCAATCGCCTTGGGCCATCCGCTGGGCATGAGCGGTGCGCGCCTGGTGTTGACCGCACTGCATCAACTGGAAAAAACCGGCGGCAGCAAAGGCCTGGCGACCATGTGCGTTGGCGTCGGCCAAGGCCTGGCCCTGGCGATCGAACGCGTTTGAGACTGACAAGAATAAAGAGGATGACTTCATGAGTGACAAGCCCGGATACCGGCGCCCGCAAGCGGGTACTCAGCCTGATTACCTGCACCCGGCGTACCAGTCGACGAACCTGCGTTCGCCGTCCCAGCCGTTGGTGTTTCTGCCCCATTCGCTGTCGGAAATCACCGGCCCGACCATCGGCGCCGAGCGCATTGCCGAGAAAGACAACGACCTGACGGCCCAGCACGATGGCGAGCCGCAAGGCGAGCGCATCATCATTCACGGCCGGGTCCTTGACGAAAACGGCCTGCCAGTGCCGGGCATATTGGTCGAGATCTGGCAGGCCAACGCTGCCGGGCGCTACAACCACAAGCGCGACTTGCACGATGCGCCCCTGGACCCGAACTTCACCGGCACCGGTCGCACTGTTACCGATGCCGATGGCTGGTACCAGTTCCAGACCATCAAGCCCGGCGCCTATCCGTGGGGCAACCACCACAACGCCTGGCGGCCCGCGCACATTCACTTCTCGCTGTTCGGGCCCAGTGTGCTGACGCGCTTGGTGACCCAGATGTACTTTCCCGGCGACCCGCTGCTGGCCTATGACCCGATCTACAACTGCGTGCCCGACACGTCGGCCAAGGAACGCCTGATCGCCAGTTTCGACCTGGAAAAGACCGTGCCGCACTACGCCCTTGGCTACCGCTGGGACATCGTCCTGCGCGGCCGCGACGCCACGCCGATGGAGAAATGACATGACCCTCAACGCAACCACGTCCCACACCGTCGGGCCGTACTACCACATCGGCCTGACCTGGCTGAACCGCGAAGACTTGGCCAATGCTGGCACCCTCGGCGAGCGCGTGGCGATCACCGGGCAGGTGGTGGATGGCAACGGCGATGTGGTCAACGACGCCATGCTGGAAGTCTGGCAGGCCAATGCCGCCGGTAAATATGACCACCCCGAGGATGACCAGGCCAAAGCCCTGGACCCCAATTTCGAAGGCTTTGGCCGGGTGCCAGTGGATGGTGAAGGGCGTTTCCGTTTCAGCACCATCAAGCCCGGCAGCGTGCCGGGCCTCAAGGGCACGACCCAGGCGCCGCATTTGGTGGTGTTGGTGTTTGCCCGTGGTTTGGTGAAGCACTTGCTGACGCGGATTTATTTCGATGGCGAGGCGGCCAATGGTGATGACCCGTTGCTGGCGTGTGTGCCGGCAGAGCGGCGGCGGACCTTGGTGGCCAAGGCGGATGCGTCGGGGGTTTATCAGTGGAACGTGGTGCTGCAGGGGACAGATGAAGAAACGGTGTTCTTCGATTACTGAGTTGGCTTGAAATTTATCGCGAGCAAGCCCGCTCCCACAGGGTGGCCGCGTTCCAATGTGGGAGCGGGCTTGCTCGCGAAGAGGCCCTTATCGGCAATACATATTCCAAGGTCTGCTTGCGGAACGAGGTTGTTGCAAAGTATGTCTAGACTCTAACCCGTTCCCTACGAGTGAAAACAACATGACAACCAATACCAGTCACTACACCGGAGAAGAACGCAGCAAACGGATTTTTGCGATTGTCGGGGCCTCTTCCGGCAACCTGGTCGAATGGTTCGACTTCTACGTCTACGCCTTCTGCGCCATCTACTTCGCCCCAGCGTTTTTCCCCTCTGACGACCCCACGGTGCAACTGCTCAACACCGCCGGTGTGTTCGCTGCAGGCTTTCTGATGCGCCCCATCGGTGGCTGGCTGTTTGGCCGGGTCGCCGACAAACACGGGCGCAAGAACTCGATGATGATCTCGGTGCTGATGATGTGCGCCGGCTCCCTGGTCATTGCGTTTCTGCCCACCTATAAAGACATCGGCGCCTGGGCACCGGCGCTGCTGCTGATGGCGCGCTTGTTCCAGGGCCTGTCGGTGGGCGGCGAGTACGGCACCACGGCAACCTACATGAGCGAAGTCGCGCTCAAGGGCCAGCGCGGCTTCTTCGCCTCGTTCCAATACGTGACCCTGATCGGCGGGCAACTGCTGGCGGTGTCGGTGGTGGTGATCCTGCAACAACTGCTCACCGAAGACGAACTGCGAGCCTGGGGCTGGCGCATTCCGTTTGTGATCGGTGCGGTGGCGGCGGTGATTTCGCTGTTGCTGCGCCGCTCCCTGAAAGAAACCACCAGCAAGGAAATGCGTGAAAACAAGGACGCCGGCAGCATTGCCGCGCTGTTCCGTGATCACAAGGCTGCGTTTATCACCGTGCTCGGCTACACCGCCGGCGGCTCGCTGATTTTCTACACCTTTACCACCTACATGCAGAAATACCTGGTGAACACCGCCGGCATGCACGCCAAGACCGCCAGCTACATCATGACCGGCGCGCTGTTCCTCTATATGTGCATGCAGCCGCTATTCGGCATGCTCTCGGACAAGATCGGTCGCCGTAACTCGATGCTCTGGTTCGGTGCCCTCGGCACCCTGTGCACGGTGCCGATCCTGCTGACCCTGAAAACCGTGACCAGCCCGTTCCTGGCCTTTGTATTGATCACCCTGGCGCTGGCGATTGTGAGTTTCTACACCTCCATCAGCGGCCTGGTGAAAGCCGAGATGTTCCCGCCACAAGTACGCGCCCTCGGTGTAGGCCTGGCCTATGCGGTGGCCAATGCGATCTTTGGTGGTTCGGCCGAATACGTGGCATTGGGCCTGAAGTCCATCGGCCTGGAAAACACCTTCTACTGGTACGTGACCGGCATGATGGCCATCGCGTTTCTGTTCAGCCTGCGCCTGCCGAAACAGGCTGAGTACTTGCACCACGATCTGTAAGGGATGAGTTATGACACTGCGCACGAGCAACCAATTGTTCGACGCTTACTTCACCGCCGATAGCATGGCCGAGGTGTTCTGTGACCAGGGACGTTTGCAGGGCATGCTGGATTTTGAAGCCGCATTGGCCCGGGCGCAGGCCCGGGTCGGGTTGATCCCAGCGGCAGCCGTGGCGCCGATTGCTCAGGCCTGCCTGGCCTCGTTGTACGACGTGGACGCCCTTGGCGTAGCGATCGCCACGGCGGGCAACTCGGCGATTCCGTTGGTCAAGGCCCTGGGCAAGTTGATTGCCAGTGAAGACGCCGGTGCCGAGCGCTATGTGCATCTGGGCGCCACCAGCCAGGATGTGATGGACACGGGCCTGGTGTTGCAACTGCGCCGGGCGTTGGCGCTGATTGAGACGGACCTGGCCCGGCTCGGCGCGGTGCTCGCCGCCCAGGCGCAGCGTTATGCCGACGTGCCATTAGCCGGACGCACGTGGTTACAGCACGCTACGCCGGTCACCTTGGGGATGAAAATCGCCGGTTGGCTGGGGGCGGTGACCCGCAGTCGCCAACGGCTGCTGGAGTTGAAGCCACGCCTGTTGGTCCTGCAATTCGGCGGCGCGTCCGGCACCTTGGCGGCGCTGGGCGAACAGGCGATGCCGGTGGCGCACGCCCTGGCGGCGGAGTTGCAACTGACGCTGCCCGAGCAGCCCTGGCATACCCAGCGCGATCGCCTGGTGGAGTTCGCCAGCGTCCTGGGCCTGATCGCCGGCAGCCTCGGCAAGCTCGGTCGGGACATCAGCCTGTTGATGCAAACCGAAGCGGCGGAAGTGTTCGAGCCGTCGGCACCGGGCAAAGGCGGATCCTCTACCATGCCGCACAAACGCAACCCAGTGGGCGCCGCTGTACTGATCAGCACCGCCACCCGCGTGCCCGGCCTGGTCTCGACCCTGTTCAGCGCCATGCCTCAGGAGCACGAACGCAGCCTGGGCCTGTGGCATGCCGAGTGGGAAACCTTGCCCGAAATCTGCCGCCTGGTGTCCGGTGCCTTGCAGCAAGCGCTACTGGTAAGCGAAGGCCTGGAAGTCGATGCGCAGCGCATGGGCAAGAATCTCGACCTGACCCAGGGGTTGGTGCTGGCCGAAGCGGTGAGCATCGTGCTCGCCCAGCGGCTGGGCCGTGAAACCGCCCACCATCTGTTGGAGCAATGTTGCAAACGCGCCGTGGCAGAGCAGCGCCATTTGCGTGCGGTGCTGGCCGATGAGGCGCAAGTCACTGCCCAATTGTCGGCTGGCGAACTGGATCGTCTGCTCGATCCGGCCCACTACCTGGGGCAGGCCCAGACCTGGGTCAGCCGTGCAGTGGCCGAACATTTTGCATTTTCTGCCTGAGGAGGCTGCTGTGGGATTTGTACAACTCGCCGATGGCGAACTGAATTACCAACTCGAAGGCCCCGAAGGTGCGCCGGTACTGGTGCTGTCTAACTCGTTGGGCACTGACTTGCACATGTGGGACACACAGATGCCGGCCTTCACCGAACATTTTCGGGTGCTGCGCCTGGACACCCGTGGCCACGGCAAATCCCTGGTCACCGACGGTCCCTACAGCATCGAACAGCTGGGGCGGGATGTGCTGGCGCTGCTGGACGCGCTGCAGATCGACCGCGTGCACTTTTGCGGCCTGTCCATGGGTGGCCTGATTGGCCAGTGGCTGGGCATCAACGCCGGCGAACGCTTGCGCAAACTGGTGGTATGCAACACGGCAGCGAAGATCGGTACCCCGGATATCTGGAACCCTCGTATAGAAATGGTCTTGCGCGATGGCGCGGCGGCGATGGTGGCATTGCGTGATGCATCGATTGCGCGCTGGTTCACCGCTGATTTTGCCCAGTCGCATCCCGAGCACGCCAAGCGCATTACCGACATGCTGGCAGCCACCGATCCTGCAGGCTATGCCGCCAACTGTGGCGCGGTGCGCGATGCCGATTTGCGTGATCAGGTGTCGTCGATCACTGTGCCGACCCTGGTGATCGCCGGTACCGAAGACGCGGTGACACCGCCGTCTGGCAGCCGCTTTATCCAGGAGCAGGTGCGGGGGGCCGAGTACGCCGAGTTCTACGCGGCACACCTGTCCAACGTACAAGCCGGCGCTGCGTTCAGCGATCGGGTGCTGGCTTTTTTGTTAGCTGATTGATGAGTTGTGGCTTTGGCTTTGGTTGTGGCTGTGGCTGTGGTTGTGGTTGTGGTTGTGGCGAGCGGGCTTGTCGGAACGCCGCATCGCCCGCGCTGGGCTGCGCAGCAGCCCTAAAACCTGCGCCCGAGGCCTATCTGATGCAACTCTGGGTTTTTTGGGGCCGCTTCGCAGCCCAGCGCGGGCGATGCGGCGTTCCGACAAGCCCGCTCGCCACAACAAGCCCGCTCGCCACGCCCACAGTCAATACAGGAGAATTTTGTGGACGAGAAACAACGTTATGCCGATGGCCTCAAAGTCCGTCGTGAAGTGCTGGGCGATGCCCATGTTGATCGCAGTCTCAATGCCCTGACCGAGTTCAACAGCGAGTTCCAGGAAATGATCACCCGCCACGCCTGGGGTGATATCTGGACCCGCCCTGGCTTGCCCCGGCACACCCGCAGCCTGATCACTATCGCCATGCTGATCGGCATGAACCGCAACGAAGAGCTCAAACTGCACTTGCGCGCCGCTGCCAGCAACGGCGTGACCCGCGCCGAGATCAAGGAAGTGCTGATGCAGAGCGCGATCTACTGTGGGATCCCGGCGGCCAATGCGACGTTCCACCTGGCGGAGTCGGTGTGGGATGAACTGGGCGTGGAGTCCCGACACAAAGACTGATCTGCAATGCGGGCTCCCCTATGAAAACCTGCGTTCCCAGGTTTCAGTGGGAGTCGGCGTCCCATACCCAGTTCCACACCCCCGGTAAATACACTATCTGGTTGGCGTCTTTCACTGTCCGCGCCAGGGCCGCACGCTCAAGTGCGGCACGGTCGGTGTAGAACGGCTCGGCCGCGGTCCTCAGGCCATTGGCCTGGGCGCTGTCCATCAGGATCTGCAGGTATTCGTGCAGGTGCCTGGCGGTGTAGCGGTTGATGTCGTGAAAGGTCACCACTACCGGAATCACCCCGTCCACGGTCGGCAACTGGCCCAGGGCAATGCGTTCGCGCACCAGCGACAGTTGCCGCAGCAGGTTGGCGCGGCGCTGGGGGCTGGCGTTGAAGCCCCAGATCTTGCCGTCATTGGCGCTCAGGTCGGTCAGCAGAATGTGCATGCCGTGGCGCTGGTACGCGGCGAAGGTGCGTCGGTCGTAGTTCCAGAAGGGGGGGCGGACCAGATTGGGGGGCGCGCCGGTGATCGAGGCAATGCTGGCGGCGCCCTGGTTCAGGGTCTGTTCCAGGTCGTTGTCATTGAGCAGGCGGTGGTTGCTGTGCCAGCGCGTGGCGGTATGGAACGCCAGGATATGGCCAGCAGCGTGCTCACGCACCATGGTTTTGCGCCCGCGTGGGCTACCGCCGGCGCGCCAGGCGTCGGTCTGTAAAAAGAAGATGGCCTTGATCCCCGGTTGCACGGGGTTGTCGGCCAGGTCCTGAATCACCGAACGGCTGGGGTTGGCGTAGCCCGAGGCACTGGGGCCATCATCGAAGGTCAGCAAAAAGCGGATCGGCGCCTGGGTTTGCAGGCGTTGTTCGGTCAGTGGCGTCAACGCTACGGGTGCGCTGATGCAGCCGCTGAGGCAAAGTGCCAGGGCGAACAGGGCGGTAGCGAGGGCGGGGAGCTTCATGGTGTGTGCGGGCTCAAATAAAGGCCGCTGCGGAGTGGGATCAGCAGCGGCAGGCGCGCACCATACAGCAAGATTGTCGCCGGTTTACAGCAGACTTATCGGGTAACTGACGATCAACCGGTTCTCATCAAACTCATTGTTGCTGTAGTCCCGACGCATGCTGGAATTGCGCCAGCGCAGGGTAAGGTTTTTCAGGCTACCGCTTTGCACGGTGTAGCCCACTTCGCTTTCCCGGCCCCATTCCTTGCCGTCGCTGACGGTGGCGGTATGCACGTTGCTGCCGCTGATGTAGCGGTTCATCAGGGTCAGCCCCGGTACACCGAGCGCGGCGAAGTTGTAGTCATGGCGCACTTGCCAGGATTTTTCCTCGGCGTTGTCATAGCTGGCATTGAAGCTGTCGTTGGCCAGGGTGCCGCCGCTGGTGCCATTGACCCGCATCCACGGGCTGTTACCGCTGAGTTTTTGCAGGCCGATGTAGAAGGTGTTGCCGCCGTACTTGGCCGAGAACAGGCCGGACCAGGTCTTGTTGTCCAGGTTGCCGGCACGGGCGCTGCCGTCATCCTTGCCGTAGAAGAAACCCAGGTTGGCGCCCAGGGTCCAGTCGCCCACGGGCTGGCTGTGGGTCAGGTTGAGGTATTGCTGGCTATAGATGTCCTTGAGTTGGGCATTCCACACGCCGACCTGGGTTCGCTTGTCGTTGAACGCGTATTCGGCGCCCTGGAAGTTGAAGCGATCCGAGGTAAATGCGGTTTTTCCGAACATCGACATGTCGGTCATGCTGCTGTCATCACGCGGGCTGTTGGCGCGGAACTGGCCGCCATACAGGGTCAGGCCGTCGATCTCTTTGGAGGTGATCTGCCCGCCGTGCAGGGTTTGCGGCAGGGAGCGACCGTCGTCCGAACGCAGGATCGGCAACACCGGCATCCATTCGCCGACTTTCAATTCGGTCTTGGACAGCCGCGCCTTGAACGCTACCCCCAGGCGACCGAAGTTGTCCGCCGGTTTGCCGTCGTGATCCAGGGGCAGCAGTTGAGTGCCGCCGGAGCCGCCGCCGCCGTCGAGCTTTTGCGAGTACATGCCCAGCACGTCCACGCCAAAACCCACGGTGCCTTGGGTGAAGCCGGACTTGGCGTCGAGGATGAAACTCTGCGTCCACTCCTGCGCACCGCCCTGGGTCTTGGTCGGGTTGGTGAAATTGCGGTTGAAGAAGAAGTTGCGCAGGTTGAGGTTGGCACTGGCGTCTTCAAGAAAGCCGTGTTCCTCGGCGACAGCGGGAAGGGCAAGGCTGGCGACAGCGGTAGCCAGCAATAGCCGGCGAGGGTGCAAAGTGCTCATGGCGTGGGACCTGTTGTTATTGGTGGTTTTCAGGTGCGGGCCATGGTGCGTGGCGTTGCCGGGGCGATTCAATTGGGGGAGGGCGGGTTTTGGGCGGTGATCGAACGAAACTGTGCGCCCATGAAAAAGCCCACCAAAAGGTGGGCTTCGTGTGTCGCTACGCCGATCAGAACAACTTGAGTTTCGGCGCTTCTTCTTTCACGGGTTCATTCTTCGCCGTCTGTTCGTTCCAACCGCCACCGAGGGCCTTGTACAAGGTCACTTCGCTGGTCAGTTGGGCCAGGCGGTCGGTGATCAGCGTTTGCTGGGCAGCGAATAGCTGGCGCTGGGCGTCGAGGAAGGTCAGGTTGCTGTCGACACCAATGCGGTAGCGACGCTCGGCCAGACGGTAGTAGTCCTGGTTGGCCTCGACGAAGTCACGCTGGGCCTGCAACTGTTGGTTGTAGGTCGCACGTGCCGCCAGGCCGTCGGAGACTTCCTGGAACGCGGTCTGGATCGACTTCTCGTAGGTCGCGACGTTGATCTCTTTCTGGATCTTCGAGTAGTCCAGGCTTGCGCGCAGGCTACCGGCGTTGAAGATCGGGATGTTGATCTGCGGCGCGAACGACCAGGTGCCCGAGCCGCCCTTGAACAGGCCGCCGAGGTCTGGGCTCAAGGTACCGGCATTGGCGGTCAGGCTGATGCTCGGGAAGAACGCAGCCCGTGCCGCGCCGATATTGGCGTTGGCCGCCTTGAGGTTGTGCTCGGCCTGCAGGATGTCGGGACGACGTTGCAGCAGGGCCGAAGGCAGGCCTGCCGGTACTTCGCTCAACAGGTCGTCGGACAGCGGCTGGGTGGCAAGATTCGCCGGCAGGCCGGTGCCCAGCAGCAGGGTCAGGTTGTTTTCGTCCTGAGCCACCTGGCGGGTGTAGCGGGCCAGTTGCACACGGGCGCTTTCAACCGAGGTGCGCGCCTGGCTCAAGTCCAGGGCCGAGGCCACGCCGACTTCGTTGCTGCGCGAGGTGAGCTTGAAGCTCTGCTCGTAGGCGGCCAGGGTGTCCTGGGTCAGCTTGAGCAGTTCCTTGTCCGCTTGCCAGGTCAGGTAGGCATTGGCCACGCTGGCCACCAGGCTGATCTGCGTGCTGCGGCGCGCTTCTTCGGTAGCGAAGTATTTCTGCAGCGCTTCTTCGCTCAGGCTGCGCACCCGACCGAACAGGTCCAGCTCGTAGGCGTTGATCCCGAGGGTCGCCGAGTAGGAGCTGGTGATGTTCGATTCGCCGGTTTGCGAGGCCCGTGCCGGAACGCGCTGGCGGCTGCCGCTGCCATTGGCACCGACGGCCGGGAACAGGTCGGCACGCTGGATGCGGTACTGCGCGGCGAAGGCGTCGATGTTGAGCGCGGCGACGCGCAGGTCACGGTTGTTGACCAGTGCGACCTGGATCAGCTGTTGCAGGGCAGGGTCGTGGAAAAACTGCTTCCAGCCCTGTTCGGCAGCGGCCTGGCTCGGTGCCTGGGCCGACGAGTACGCCGGCCCCTGCGGGAACTGGGCGGCAACCGGCGCTTCAGGCTGCTGATAATCTGGGATCAGCGAGCAGCCACTGAGCACGAATGCCGTGACTGCCAGGGAGAGTAGCGACTTGCGCATTAGCCAGCCTCTTTAGGAGTTTGCGGTGTATCGGACTTGTCAGTTTTTTTGCGGCTGCCAATGGCACACACGGTCACGAAGAACAGTGGCACCCAGAAGATCGCCAGGACGGTAGCGGTGATCATACCGCCAATTACCCCGGTACCGATTGCGTGCTGGCTGCCTGAACCTGCGCCCGAGGAGATCGCCAGCGGCAGTACGCCGAGGACGAACGCCATGGACGTCATGATGATCGGACGCAGACGCATGCGGGACGCCTCGATGGCCGCCTCGACGATGCCCTTGCCCTGCTCATGCAGCTCCTTGGCGAACTCCACGATCAGGATGGCGTTCTTCGAGGCCAGGCCCACCGTCACCAACAACCCCACCTGGAAGAACACGTCGTTGGACAGTCCTCGCAGGCTGGTCGCCATCAGTGCACCGATCACACCCAGCGGTACTACCAACACCACCGCAATCGGGATCGACCAGCTTTCGTACAGCGCCGCCAGGCAGAGGAACACTACCAGCAACGACAGGGCGTACAGCGCAGGCGCCTGGGAGCCGGACAAGCGTTCTTCATAGGACAGACCGGTCCAGGCATAGCCCACACCTGCGGGCAGTTGCTTGGCGATACGCTCGACTTCTGCCATTGCGTCACCGGTGCTGTAGCCCGGCGCCGGGGTCCCGAGGACTTCCATGGCTGCTACGCCGTTGTACCGCGACAGTTTCGGCGAACCGAAGATCCAGTTGCCGGAGGCAATGGCGGATAACGGCACCATTTTTCCGTCGTTGGCGCGCACGTACCATTTGTTCAGGTCTTCCGGGGACATCCGGCCAGCGGCATCGCCCTGGATATAGACCTTCTTCACCCGACCACGGTCGATGAAGTCGTTGATGTAGCTGCCACCCAGGGCAATCGCCAGGGTCTGGTTGATGCTCGACAGGCTGATGCCCTGGGCACTGGCCTTCTCGTCATCGATGGTCAGCTCGTACTGCGGTTCATCGTTCACGCCGTTAGGACGTACGCCAGCAAGGATCTTGCTTTGGGCCGCCATGCCGAGGAACTGGTTACGTGCGTTCATCAATGCATCGTGACCCACACCGCCCTGATCCTGCAGGAACACGTCGAAGCCCGTTGCGTTACCCAGCTCCAGTACCGAAGGTGGCACGATGGCAAACACCATGGCGTCCTTGAAGGTCTGGGAGAAGTATCCCTGGGCCCGCTTGGCCACCTCGAATACCGACATCGAGGCATCCCGCTCGCCCCATGGCTTGAGCATCACAAACGCCAGGCCCGAGCTTTGGCCACGACCGGCAAAGTTGAAGCCGTTGACGGTAAACACCGACTTCACGGCCGAACCTTCACCCGGTTCGCCTTCCTTGTCGTTGAGCAGGTAGGCGCGCATGTCGTCGATCACGGTTTGCGTACGCTCGGCGGAAGAGCCGACAGGCGTCTGCACCTGGGCGAAGATCACACCCTGGTCTTCCTCGGGCAGGAACGCGCTCGGAATACGGGTGAACAGCCAGATCATGCCGGCGAAGATGATCAGGTACACCAGGAACGAAGGCGCCTTGTGCTTGATCATGTTGCCCACGCCACGCTCGTAGCTCAGAACGCCACGGTCGAAGGTGCGGTTGAACCAGCCGAAGAATCCACGCTTGGGTTGCCCGTGTTTCTCAGGGTCGATCGGCTTGAGCATGGTGGCGCACAAGGCCGGGGTGAAGATCAGTGCAACCAGTACCGACAGGGCCATCGCCGACACAATGGTGATGGAGAACTGTTTATAGATCACACCCGTGGAGCCGCCAAAGAACGCCATCGGCAGCAGTACCGCCGACAGTACCAGGGCAATACCCACCAGGGCGCCCTGGATCTGGCTCATGGACTTGACCGTCGCCTCCTTGGGCGACAGGTGTTCCTCGGCCATCACCCGCTCGACGTTTTCTACCACCACGATCGCATCGTCCACCAGCAAGCCGATGGCCAGGATCATGCCGAACATGGTCAAGGTGTTGATGGTGAAACCGAAGGCCGCGAGGATGCCGAACGTACCCAGCAAGACCACCGGTACTGTCATGGTGGTGATGATGGTGGCGCGAAAGTTCTGCAAGAACAGGTACATCACCAGGAACACCAGGATGATCGCCTCGACCAGGGTATCGACTACTCCGGAAATCGATTCGGTCACCACGGGGGTGGTGTCATACGGAACCACGGCTTTCATGCCCGGCGGGAAGAACGGCTCCAGGGACGCCACCGTGGCGCGGATGGCCTTGGCGGTGTCCAGGGCATTGGCGCCCGATGCCAGTTTGATCGCCATGCCGGAAGCCGGCTTGCCGTTGAACTGGGCGCTGATGCTGTAGTTCTGGCCACCCAGCTCGACACGGGCGACATCACCCAGGCGCACTTGGGAACCGTCGCTGTTCACGCGCAGAAGGATCTTTTCAAACTGCTCGGCAGTTTGCAGGCGGGTCTTGCCGATGATGGTGGCGTTCAACTGCGTGCCGGGCAGGGCTGGCAGGCCGCCCAGTTGGCCGGTGGCCACCTGTACGTTCTGTGCCTGCACGGCGGTGCTGACATCCACTGGGGTCATCTGGTAGTTGTTCAACTTGGCCGGGTCCAGCCAGATACGCATGGCGTACTGGGAACCGAAGACCTGGAAGTCACCGACGCCGGAGGTCCGCGAAATCGGGTCCTGGATGTTGGAAACGATGTAGTTGGACAGGTCATCCTTGGTCATGGTGCCGTCTTCGGACACCAGACCGATCACCATCAGGAAGTTCTTCACCGACTTGGTTACGCGGATCCCCTGCTGCTGCACTTCTTGCGGCAGCAATGGGGTCGCCAGGTTCAGCTTGTTCTGCACCTGAACCTGGGCGATGTCGGGGTTGGTACCCTGGTTGAACGTCGCGGTGATGGTCATGCTGCCGTCGGAGTTACTGTCCGAGGCCACATAACGCAGGTTGTCGATACCGTTGAGCTGTTGCTCGATCACCTGCACCACGGTGTCCTGCACGGTTTGTGCGGACGCGCCTGGGTAGGTCACCTGGATATCAATGGCGGTTGGCGCGATGGCCGGGTATTGGTTGATGGGCAACTTCAGGATCGACAGTGCCCCGACCAGCATGATTACCAGGGCTATTACCCAGGCAAAAATGGGACGGTCGATAAAAAATTTCGACATGTATTACTCCCCTTTGCCAGCGGCGGCAGGAGCAGTACCGGCGGGCTTGGCGTTGGTGGCTTCCTTGGCTTGAACCGTGATGCCCGGCTTGATGAACTGCAAGCCTTCGGTGATCACACGGTCACCGGCATTCAGGCCCTTTTCCACCAGCCAGTAGGCACCGGCGGTACGGTTGGCCACCAGCACGCGCTGTTCAACCTTGTTGTCGGCAGTTACCACCAGCGCCGTCGGGATACCCTTGATGTCGCGGGTCACGCCCTGTTGAGGGGCGAGGATTGCCTTGCTGTTCACACCAGCCTGCAATTGTGCGTGGACAAACATGCCCGGCAGCAGGGTGTGGTCAGGGTTGGGGAACACGGCGCGCAGGGTGACCGAGCCGGTGGTCTGGTCGACCGACACTTCGGAGAACTCCAGGCGGCCTTGCTGGCTGTATTCGCTGCCGTCTTCCAGAGTCAGCTTGACCATGGCCGCGTTTTCACCGGCTTTTTGCAGTTGGCCGCTTTCCAGGTCGCGACGCAGTTTCAGCATCTCGGTGGACGATTGCGTGACGTCGACGTAGATCGGGTCCAATTGTTGGATCACCGCCATGGCATCGGCCTGGCCATTGCTGACCAGTGCGCCTTCGGTGACCGAGGAACGGCCGATACGCCCGGAGATCGGGGCGAACACCTTGGTGTAGCGCACGTTGATCTGAGCGCTCTGCAGGTTGGCTTCCGAGGTCATGCGGTTGGACACCGCAGTGTCGTATTCCTGGCGGCTGACGGCCTGTTCGTTGACCAACTGCTTGTAGCGGTCGGCAATCGACTTGGTCTGCTGCAGGTTGGCCTGGGCGCTTTTGAGGGTGGCCTCATAGACCGACGGATCGATCTGATAGAGCTGCTGACCTTCCTTGACGTCGCCGCCTTCCTTGAACAGGCGCTTGAGAATGATGCCGTTGACCTGCGGGCGGACTTCCGCGATGCGGAACGCAGTGGTGCGGCCCGGCAATTCGGAGGTCAGGGTATAGGCTTGAGGTTGAATAGTGACCACGCCGACCTGAGGGGTTTGAGCGGGCGGTGCCGCCTCTTCCTTTTTACATCCGCTGAGCAGCGATGCCAGGGCGACGGCAGTGACCAGAGCGGTAACAGCTGGCTTAAGTTGCATGAAGATCCTCGGGTCAGGCGCGCTCAATGCGCACAAGAAGTGTGGAAGGGTAAAAAACAGGCACTGAGTGGATAAGTAGCTTGCTACGCAATATACTTACGTTCATGGTTGTTTGTAAACTCTTGACAGGCTTCGCGGATTCCTTACAAGGCAGCGCTGAAAGCCTCGATTCTATTACGTTCGGCGCCCATGAAGGTGTCGTCCCATAATTATTCAGAAGGTGGTTAGCAGCCACCGCTCGTGTCCTGATTGAGGTGTTACTGCCATGGTTCGTCGTACCAAAGAGGAAGCTCAGGAAACGCGTAGCCAAATACTTGAAGCCGCCGAGCAAGCCTTTTATGAGCGCGGCGTTGCGCGTACCACGTTGGCAGATATCGCGGCCAGGGCAGGCGTGACGCGGGGCGCGATCTATTGGCACTTCAGCAATAAGTCGGACCTGTTGCAGGCACTGCTCGACACGCTGCACGAACCTCTGGACGAATTGGCCAGGGCCAGTGAAAGCGAGGATGAGGTAGATCCGCTGGGCTGTATGCGCAAGCTGCTGATTCATCTTTTTCATCAGGTGGCCCTGGACCCGAAGACTCGGCGCATTAATGAGATCCTGTTCCATAAGTGCGAATTTACCGATGAAATGTGCGACATGCGCCGTCAGCGCCAGACCCACAGCCTTGAGTGCAACCTGCGCATCGGCCTGACGCTGCGCAATGCAGTCCACCGCGGGCAACTCCCGGAAAACCTCGACACCGCTCGTGGGGCGGTGTGCATACACGCTTATATCAATGGGCTTATTGGCCAGTGGCTACTGGTGCCTGACAGCTTCGAGCTGTATCAGCAGGCTGAGCGTCTGGTGGATATAGGGCTGGACATGCTGCGATTGAGCCCCGGCCTGCGCAATTGATACAAAATGCGTAATTACGTCCGTTTGTGTCAACAGTAAAGCCTAAGGACGGTCAATCGTCCTTCCGACTTATTTGTGGGGTGACTTTATATACGCGCTGGCGCCGGGTTGAAAGGTAGCCGGCTAAGTATTTTGTAGCGATATTGTTGCATTGCTGTGAAGGAGTGTTTCCTACAACGGATGGCTAACATAAAAAGCCCCGGCTCTCACGAACTGGGGCTTTTGCGTTTCTGCTTTTCTGTAGGAGCGAGCTTGCTCGCGAAAATCGCCAACGATGACGCGAGCATCCTGAATAGATACGGCGCCCTCAGGTTCTTCGCGAGCAAGCTCGCTCCTACAAGGGGAGGGTAGGGTAGTCGATATAGCCGACCGGGCCCTTGGTGTAGAAGGTGTCGGGGCGTGCTTCATTGAGCGGCGCATCGGCCTTGAGGCGCGCCGGCAGGTCCGGGTTGGCGATAAACGGCACGCCAAAGGCCACCGCATCCGCCTTGCCTGAAGCCAGCCAGGCGTTGGCGCTGTCCTTGGTAAAGCGCTCGTTGGCGATGTACGGCCCACCGAACGCGGCTTTCAGTTGTGGGCCCAGGCTGTCGCCGGCTTCTTTCTCGCGGGCGCAGATAAAGGCAATGCCGCGCTTGCCCAGTTCACGGGCGACGTAGGTGAAGGTTTCTGCCAGGTTGTCATCGCCCATGTCGTGAAGGTCTGCCCGAGGCGACAAATGCATCCCCACGCGGCCAGCGCCCCAGACTTCAATCACCGCATCTGTCACTTCCAGCAACAACCGCGCACGGTTTTCCACAGAACCGCCGTACTCGTCGGTGCGCTGGTTGGTGCTGCTTTGCAGGAACTGGTCGAGCAGGTAACCGTTGGCGCCATGCACTTCCACACCGTCAAAGCCGGCGGCCTTGGCGTTCTCGGCGCCCACGCGGTAGGCATCGACGATATCGGCGATTTCAGCGGTTTCCAGGGCGCGCGGGGTCGGGTAATCGGCCATCGGACGAACCAGGCTGACATGACCTGCGGGCTGGACCGCGCTTGGCGCCACCGGCGTCTCGCCATCCAGGTAGGACGCATGGGAGATACGCCCCACATGCCACAGTTGCAGGAAAATCTTGCCGCCTGCGCCATGCACGGCCTTGGTGATGTTGGTCCAGCCACGCACCTGGTCGTTGGACCAGATACCCGGGGTGTCCGGGTAGCCCACGCCCATCGGCGTCACCGAAGTGGCCTCGCTGAGGATCAGCCCGGCGGACGCCCGCTGTACGTAGTATTCAGCCATCAGCGCATTGGGTACGCGACCGGCATCGGCACGACAACGGGTCAGCGGCGCCATGATGATGCGGTTCGACAGTTGCACATCACCCAGTTTGATCGGATCGAAAATAGTCGTCATCGCAAACACTCGTCTGTTCTAAGTGATTAATGGGTAGCAGGGGCCAGGTCGGCATCGCCGCTCTGACGGAACGTTATCAGCGTGACCACCAGCGCCAGGATCGCCAGGACCGCAGCGGCCAACGGCACGCTGGTCAGGCCGAAACCGTGGGCAATCACGCTGCCGCCGACCCAGGCGCCCAAGGCGTTACCGATATTGAAAGCACCGATATTGAGGGTCGAGACCAGGTTGGGCGCGGCCTTGCCGAACGTCACCACGTTGATCTGCAGCGCCGGTACGGCGGCAAACGAGGCGGTGGCCCAGAGGAACAGGGTGATTTCGGTGGGGATGATGGCGACGCTGGTCCAGGTCAATGCGGTGGACACTACGGCCATGCTGATAAACACGCCGATCAGGGTGGCCGCCAGGCGCTTGTCCGCCAGCTTGCCGCCGATGATATTTCCCACGGTCAGGCCCAGGCCGATCAACAGCAGGGTCCAGGTCACGCCTTTGGGCGAAATGCCGGTGACATCGCCGAGCAACGGCGCGACGTAGGTGAAGAGGGTGAACATCGACGCGGCAAACAGCGCGGTCATGCTCAACGACAACCAGATGCCGGCGCCCTTGAGGGCCGCCAGTTCGGCGCGCATGTCGAGTTTTTCTTCATCACGCTTGGCCGGCAGGAAGCGGATCAGGCCGATCAGCGCAATTACACCAATCACCGTCACGGCCCAGAAGGTCGAGCGCCAGCCAGCTTCCTGGCCCAGCGCGGTGCCCAGGGGTACACCGAGTACGTTGGCCAGGGTCAGGCCGGTAAACATCAGGGCCACCGCCGAAGCGCGCTTGTTGGCCGGCACCAGGTTGGCCGCCACTACCGAGCCGATCCCGAAGAACGCGCCGTGGCACAACGCGGTCACCACACGGGCAAACATCAGTACGTTGTAGTCACTGGCCAGGGCGCAGAGCAGATTGCCGATGATGAAAATGCCCATCAGCGCTACCAGAGCAGCCTTGCGCGGCAGCTTGGCGGTGGCCAGTGCCATGAAGGGCGCACCGATGGCCACGCCCAGGGCGTAGCCGGTCACCAGCCAGCCGGCGCCTGGAATCGACACACCGAGGTCGGCCGCCACATCGGGCAGCAGGCCCATGATGACGAATTCGGTGGTGCCGATGGCGAAGGCGCTTAAGGCCAGTATGAGTAGCGAGAGAGGCATTGTGGGGTCCTTTACAGCGTGGGGCTGAGTTCTTCAGTGATGGCCTGGATAAAGGCTTGGATCACGTCTTCATTGCGGCGGAAAAAGTGCCATTGCCCGGCTTTCTGGCTGCTGATCAAGCCTGCCCGTTGCAGGGTCGCCAAGTGCGCCGACACGGTGGACTGCGACAGGCCGCAGCGTTGGTCGATCTGCCCGGCGCAGATGCCGTACTCGTGGTTGTGCACTTGCTCGGGGAACTGCACTTTCGGGTCTTTCAGCCAGTTGAGAATGTCTCGCCGTACTGGGTGTGCCAGGGCTTTTATTATTTCGTCGAGGTCAATGGACATGGCGGGGCTCGGTGTTGGTAAAACGTTATATCGCGATGAGGCGAACTTTAAATCGCTATATCCCGATATACCAATACGATTTTGATCTTGTTACCAGATAAATCGGTATATCGGGTTATAACGATACGTTGATGGCAGTGCTAAACTGCGCGCCATGAATTATCTCGCACATCTTCACCTCGGCGGCCAACTTCCTGCACAACTGCTGGGCAGCCTTTATGGTGATTTCGTCAAAGGCCGCCTGCAGGGCCAGTACAGCCCGCAAATCGAGGCGGGGATCCAGTTGCATCGCGCCATCGACCGTTTCACCGACAGCCACCCACTGGTCGGGCAGGCATTGTCACGGTTCACCCTGACCCGGCGGCGCTATGCGGGGATCGTCCTCGACGTGTTCTTCGACCATTGCCTGGCGCGGGATTGGGCCCAGTATGCCGACCAGCCGCTGGAGCGCTTTACCTCCCAGGTGTACCAGGTGCTGGCGGCAGAGCCGCAGTTACCGGGGCGCTTGGCGCAGATTGCGCCGTATATGGCGGCCGATGACTGGCTGGGCTCCTACCGCGAGTTCGCGGTGATGGAGCAAGTGCTGCGGGGGATTTCCCGGCGCCTGAGCCAACCGCAGGAACTGGGGCAGGCGATGCAGGAACTGCGGGTGTTGTATGAGCCGTTGAGCGAGGATTTCCAGGGGTTCTATCCCCAACTGCAGGTATTTGCCGCCCAACACACCGCCTCTCTGTAGGAGCGAGCTTGCTCGCGAAGAACCTGAGAGTGCCTCTATACCAGATGCGCCGCGTTATCGTTGACGTTCTTCGCGAGCAAGCTCGCTCCTACATAGAGGCTCAGGCAGCGGCCAGTGTGCCTATTTGCCCTGGTTCTGCTGGCTGGGCCACCTCGCCGAACAATGCCTTGTGCACCGCCTGCTGCGCCTGATACGCCAGCGCTGCACGCTCCTGTCCGGCGCAGGCAATGGGCTTGAGCAGATGAATCTCAACGTCGCCCTGATCATTGCCAAACAAGCGCATAAGGTGCGAGAGCAAATCATCATCACCAATAAACGGTGCGAGCGGATCAATCTGCCCATCGCGCACATAACGGATGGCCACCGGTTGCAGCGCCACGTTGGCATCAATCGCACTGGCCAGCAGCCGGCCATGGAAGGTGCGCAGGCTGCGGCCATCGGTGGTGGTGCCTTCAGGGAACATCAGCAGTGGGTGTTTTTGCTGCAGATGCCGGGTCATCTGCTTGCGGATCAATTGGCTGTCACCTGAGCCACGGCGGATAAACAGGCTGCCGGCCTTGGCCGCCAGCCAACCGGCCACCGGCCAGGTACGCACTTCGGCCTTGGACAGGAACGACAGCGGCGCCACCATGCCCAGCAGCGGGATATCAGTCCATGACACATGGTTGCTGACCCACAGCATCGGCTGTTGCGGCAGCTCGCCGTGCACGGTCACGCGAAAGGGTAGGGCATTGCTCAAGCGCGCCATGAAAAACCGCGACCAGCGCTGGCGCCGCACCATGGAGTTGGCAACGCCCAGGCGTTCGAACAGGCCAAACACCCCGGCCATGCTCAAACCCAGGCCTACCACCAGCAGCACGCGGGCGATCCGCCCGTAGACCCGCAGGCGCCCCATCACATGGCCGCCTTGAAGTGGCGGGCATAACGCGGGCATAACTCGTCGCGCTTGAGCAGGATGAACACGTCAGCCACCTGGAAATCCTCGTCCCAGCAGGGCTCACCGCAGATCTTCGCGCCCAGGCGCATGTAGGCCTTGAGCAGCGGCGGCATTTCGGCGATGACATTGGACGGCAGATCCAGGCTCGGCAGCGGTTTTTTCGGCTCGGCGCGCAGGTGTTCGTTACACAGGTAGCGTTCGCGCAGACGTTGCATGATTGCGTGGGCCTGGATGCCGCCGTCGTGCATCGGGATGCTGGCGCAGCCCATCAGGTAGCTGTAGCCGCCCTGGTTGAGGACTTCGGCCAGTTCGCCCCACAGCACCGCGATGGTGCCGCCGTTGCGGTAGGCCGGGTCGACACAGGTGCGACCGATTTCCAGGATCGGCCCCTGCAGATGCAACAGGCCGTGGAGGCTGAACTCTTCTTCGCTGTAGAAGCGGCCCAAGGTGCTCGCCGCCTGGTGATCCAGCAGCCGGGTGGTGGCAACCAGTCGCCCGGTGTTCAAGTCCCGTACGCCAATGTGGCTGCAGTGAACATCGTAGTCATCCATGTCCAGGCCCAGCTCCGCGCCTTTGAGCTTGGCATTGAACTCGCCGCTGAAAACGGTGAAACGCAGGGCCTGGGCTTCCTGCAAAGCCTGGGCGCCGATCAGGCGTTCGGCTTGCAGACGGCGTTCATTGCCGGTGTCACTGATGCGGGCGATCTGAGTCATGGCGAGTCTCCAGGTGCTGGCCAGGGTTGCGGCCAGTCGACTTTGTTGTGCAAAGTCAGGCTATGTACCCCCGGTGTCATCTCCATGAATCTACGGTGACGCTTAGATGACAGCCCCCAAGGAGCCTTCCATGCCCTGGCACGCTTTGCTCGATCGACCCGACCGACTGCCCGTCCACGCCAACCTGGCCGAGGGCTACAGCGTTTTGTTGCAGCGCTTGGGGCAGGTCACTGCATTCGAACTGGCGACCCAGGGCGCGCGTCTGATGGCCACGCCCGGCCTGGCGTTTCTGGTGGGTTATCAAGCGGCGTTGCGCGCGTTATGGCCCAGCGCGCCCCACAGCCTGGGCGCCTTGTGTGCGACCGAACAGCGCAGCCTGCGCCCAGTGGACATGCAAACGCGCCTGGACGACCTGCGCCTGAGCGGGCGCAAGGACTTCGTCACCGCCGGCGACGCCGCCGACTGGTTATTGATCGCCGCGCGTTGCGAGGCCGCCGATGAAAAGCCGCGTCTGAGCCTCGCGGTAGTGTTGGCGGGAGAACCTGGCGTACGCGTGGAGCCCTTGCCTGCGATCCCGTTGATGCCCGACATCAGCCACGGGCGCGTCCACCTCGACCATGCCGCCTGCGAGCGTTTGCCGGGGGATGGCTGGGACGACTACGTCAAACCCTTCCGCACCTTGGAAGACACCTATGTACTGAGCGCGATGACCGCCTGGCTGCATGGCATCGGCCAGGAGTGTGACTGGCCCCAGGCCCTGCGCCTGCAGTTGTTGGCGTTGCTGGCCGGCTGCGCCGAAGTCACTCGCCAGCCCAGTGCATCGGCGGCGGGGCATGTGTTGTTGGGGGGATTGTTTGCACTGTTCGAGGCGCTGAAGCCGCAGGTCAATCAAGCGATGAGTGAAGGGCCATGGGCCGCGATGTGGCAGCGCGACCAAGCCGTATTGGACTTGGCCGCCAGCGCCCGCGCCAAACGCCTGGAAAAAGCCCTGAACCCGCCCCCCCTCTGACTGTGGGGCGGGCTTATGTGGGAGCGGGCTCGCCACGACAGCTCTAGCTGCTTGGCTTTATGCGGCGCGGCAAACCGATGGCGGTCGCCAAACCGTCATTTATCTGCATTAGGCTCGCGGGTTTGAATGCCCCCGAGTGCTTGTCCATGGTCAAAGGCCTGCTGTGCGTCGCCTTGCTGCTGTTCACCGCTACCGCACATGCCCAGGCCTGGCCGGCGAAGGATTGGGCCCAGGGCGCGCAATTGACCGGCCCCGCCGTGAAGGCCCTGGAGGACTATGCATTCCCGGCCCGCAATGACCTCACCCGCCAAGGCATCCGCACCGACGCGCTCTTGGTGATCCGCGACGGCGAAGTCATTTATGAACGCTACGCCGCGCCTACCACCGTCACCACGCCGCACCTGACCTGGTCCATCAGCAAAAGCCTGCTGGCCACGGTGTTGGGCGTTGCCTATGGCGAAGGCCGCTTCAAACTGAGCGACCCGGTCGCGCGTTTCTATCCGCCGATGAAGCAACACCCGAGCATCACCCTGGCGCACCTGCTGAACTGGACCTCAGGCCTGGACTGGCAGGAAGACTACGAATACGCGCCGCTGAAATCCTCGGTGGTGGCCATGCTCTACACCCGTGGCCGCGCCGATATGGCGCAGTTTGCCGCCGACACGCCCACCTTCGCCGCTGCCGGCCAGGCATTTCGCTACTCCAGCGGCGACAGCAATCTGGCGTCCGCCGCTCTCAAGGGCATGCTGGGCCATAGGGCTTATGTCGATTACCCGTGGACCGCACTGTTCACGCCCTTGGGGATCCGCAGCGCCACCTGGGAAAGTGACGCCAATGAAACCTTCGTCGCCTCGTCCTATGCCTATATGACTGCCCGCGATCTGGCGCGCATTGGCTTGTTGATGGCGCGGGACGGGCGCTGGGGCGAGCGGCAATTGCTGCCCCAGGCGTGGGTCGACTTCAATCGCCAACCCCTGGCGCAGTACACCGCGGGCCAGGACGAAGCGGTGCCCGGCGGCCACTGGTGGCTCAACCGTCAAGTGCAGGGCGCTGCCCGGCCCTGGCCGGATGCGCCCGACGATACCTTCGCGGCCTTGGGGCACTGGGGCCAGGCGTTATATGTGTTGCCCCAGGCAAGGTTGGTGATCGTGCGCTATGGCGATGACCGCGATGGCAGCTATCGCCACAACGAACTGCTCAAGCGCGTGCTCGCGGCGGTGCAACCATGATCCGTCGTCGCCCGTTTCTCAGCCTGTTTCTCCTGCTGTTTTTCGCTTTGCTGGGTTGGCTCTGGCACGAGCGCGTCAACCTGCAAGCCTTCCCTGACATCATTGCCGCCTACACCGCCAAGGAGTACTGCTCGTGTCGGTATGTGGCGGGCAACCCGGCGGACTATTGCCTGGGCTATGTGAAGCAATACATCCCCACCAGCGCCTTTGCCGATCACCCGCAGACGCGCCTGGTCACCGCCAGCGGCCTGGGCCGCAGCCACAGCGCCCAATGGCTGGGCGAGCGCCAGGGTTGCCGCCTGCTGCCCTGAGGTTCCACAGGGTGGAACCACCTTTGATTGTCCTCGCACGCCCATCGCGGTTATCTGTGGCGGTGCCACAAAAAAGAACGGGAATACCCGCCTGCGAGGAGAGTCACCATGAGCCCACACCAGCACATCCTGGATTGGCTGAGCGATGTCGCCAGCGACTTGCACGCCGTGCGCCAGGATATCCACGCCCACCCCGAACTGGGGTTTGAAGAAAACCGCACCTCGGCCCTGGTCGCCCAATCCCTGAAAAACTGGGGCTACGAAGTGCATACCGGCATCGGTCGCACCGGTGTGGTCGGCGTGCTGCGCAATGGCAGCAGCTCGCGCACCCTGGGGATTCGGGCCGACATGGATGCCTTGCCGATCATCGAAAACACTGGAGTCGCCTACAGCAGCCAACACGCCGGCTGCATGCATGCCTGCGGTCACGACGGTCACACCGCCATGCTGTTGGGCGCTGCGCGTTACCTGGCGGCGACGCGTCAGTTCGACGGCACCCTCAACCTGATTTTCCAGCCGGCCGAAGAAGGCCAGGGCGGCGCTGAAGCGATGCTCGCCGATGGCTTGCTGGAGCGCTTCCCCTGCGATGCCCTGTTCGGCATGCACAATATGCCCGGCTTGCCCGCCGGCCACCTGGGCCTGCGGACCGGGCCGATGATGGCTTCCCAGGACCTGCTCACCGTGACCCTCGAAGGTGTCGGCGGCCACGGCTCCATGCCGCATCTGACTGTGGACCCGCTGGTGGCCGCCGCCAGTACGGTGATGGCGTTGCAGACAGTGGTCGCGCGCAACATCAATGCCCAGGAAGCGGCGGTGGTCACGGTCGGCGCCCTGCAAGCGGGGCAAGCGGCCAACGTGATCCCCCAGCAGGCCGTATTGCGCCTGAGCCTGCGCGCCCTCAATGCACCGGTGCGCGAACAGATGCTGGAGCGGGTCAAGGCGATTATCCAGACCCAGGCCCAGAGCTTTGGCTGTACCGCGCAGATCGAACATCGCCCGGCCTATCCGGTGCTGGTCAACCATGCCGACGAAACCGAATTTGCCCGCCAGGTCGGCATTGCCTTGCTCGGTGAAGCGGCGGTCGACGCCAATACACCCAAGCTGATGGGCAGCGAAGACTTCGCCTGGATGCTCCAGCGCTGCCCCGGCAGCTATCTGTTTATCGGCAACGGCGTGTCGCGGCCGATGGTCCACAACCCTGCCTATGACTTCAACGACGAGATCCTGCTGACGGGTGCCGCCTATTGGGGCGCCCTGGTCGAGAGCTGGTTGTAGGAGCGAGCTTGCTCGCGAAAAAGCCATAGGCGACGCCGGTTACCGAGAGCACTGCGTCAACGTTAACGACCTTCGCGAGCAAGCTCGCTCCTACATACAGCAGTGCTCATTTTTTTCTGCCGCTGGACCTTTCCTCAACAGGTTGAATGGAGTGTTCCCATGCAGACTTCAATAAAAGGCGTGTCCCGCACCCGGCAAGTGGTAGCGGCGGTGGTCGGCAACGCGCTGGAGTGGTACGACTTCATCGTCTACGGTTTTCTGGCCAGCATCATCGCCCGGCAGTTCTTCCCCTCGGATGATGAATACGCCTCGCTGTTGATGGCCCTGGCCACTTTCGGCGTGGGCTTCTTCATGCGCCCGGTGGGCGGCATCCTGCTGGGTATGTACGCCGACCGCAAAGGCCGCAAGGCGGCGATGCAACTGATTATCCGCTTGATGACCGTGTCTATCGCGCTGATCGTATTTGCCCCCAACTACGCCGCCATCGGCATGGGCGCGCCGCTGTTGATCGTGGTGGCGCGAATGCTCCAGGGCTTTGCCACGGGCGGTGAATATGCCAGCGCCACGGCGTTTCTGGTGGAAAGCGCACCGGCCCATCGCAAGGGCTTATACGGCTCCTGGCAATTGGTCGGGCAGTGCCTGGCGGTGTTTGGCGGCGCGGCGATGGTAGCGCTGGTCACGCACTTTTTTACTCCAGAAACCCTCGACCTTTGGGGCTGGCGCCTGCCGTTTGTGTTCGGCCTGCTGATCGGCCCGGTGGGCTTGTGGATTCGCCGGCATATGGAAGATCCCGAGGAATTTATCGAAGCGCGCAAACAGGCCACCGGCCCGGCGCCGAGCCTGATGACGGTGCTGCGTGAGCATCGGCGCAGCATCCTGGTGAGCATGGGCCTGGCCTGTGGCGCGACGGTGTCGTTCTACGTGGTGCTGGTGAATATGCCGACCTTCGCCCACAAGAACCTGGGCCTGCCCCTGGATCAGGTATTGATGGTGCAGATGTTCGCCGTGGCGCTGATGACCGTGGTGATTCCGCTGTCTGGCCTGTTGTCCGATCGTCTGGGCCGGCGACCGGTGTTGATGGGCTTCACCCTGGCGTTCTTCTTGATGGTCTATCCGCTGTATGTGTGGGTCGCGGCGGCGCCATCCATCGAGCGGTTGTTGGTGATGCAAGTGATGCTGTGCACCGCCATCGGCGGCTTCTTCGGCCCGGCGCCGACGGCCCTGGCCGAACAGTTTCCCATCGAGGTGCGCTCCACCGGAGTGTCGGTGGCCTACAACGTGGCGGTAATGGTGTTCGGCGGCTTTGCCCCGCTGATTGTCACTTGGCTGAGCAAGGAACTGGGCACACCGGTGGCCCCGGCGTTTTATGTGCTGTTCGCTTGCGTCCTGACGCTGCTGGGCACTTACTGCATGCATGAAGCGCCGAGGGCCGCAGCACCGGCGCGCTTTACCAAGGGAGTGAAGCCTTGAACATTGTTGAGCTCGATGCAATTGCGTTGTCCCAGGCGATCCACGCCCGGCAGGTGTCCTGTCACGAGGTAATGCAGGCCTATCTGGCACAGATTGCGTGTTTCAACCCGTCGGTCAATGCCCTGGTGTCGTTGCGCGACCCAGCTCAAGTGCTGGCCGAGGCCCGGGCCTGTGATCGGGAGCTGGACCAGGGCCGCTCCCGTGGCTGGATGCATGGCATGCCCCAGGCGATCAAGGATCTGGCGGCGACCAAGGGTTTGCGCACGACCATGGGCTCGCCGCTGTTCGCCGAACAGATCCCCGTTGAAGACGCCATCGCCGTGGCCCGGGTGCGGGCCAGTGGTGCGATTATCATCGGCAAGAGCAACGTGCCCGAATTCGGCCTGGGTTCGCAGACCTACAACAGCGTATTCGGCACCACCGGCAATGCCTACGACCCCGCGTTGGTGGCCGGCGGCAGCAGCGGCGGGGCGGCGGTGGCCTTGGCGCTGCGCATGCTGCCGGTGGCCGATGGCAGCGACATGATGGGCTCGCTGCGCAACCCGGCGGCGTTCAATAACGTGTTTGGCCTGCGCCCGTCCCAGGGCCGCGTGCCCCATGGGCCGGCGCCGGAGGTGTTTGTCCAGCAGTTGGCCACCGAAGGGCCGATGGGCCGCAGCGTGGCGGATGTGGCGCGGTTGTTGAGCATCCAGGCGGGCTTCGATGCGCGGGTGCCGTTGTCGCTCAAGGACGATCCCAGCGTATTCGGCGCGCCGTTGGCCCGTGATTTCAAGGGTACGCGCCTGGGCTGGCTGGGGGACTACAACGGTTATCTGCCGATGGACGATGGCGTGCTGAGTTTGTGTGAATCCGCCCTCGGCGATTTCAGCGCGTTGGGCTGCGAAGTGCAAAGCTGCCAGCCGGACTTTTCCATGGAGCGCCTATGGCAAACCTGGCTGGTGCATCGTCATTGGCTGGTGCAGGGCTCCCTGGGGGCGGCGTATGCCGACCCGCAAAAACGTGGGTTGCTCAAGCCTGAAGCGCAGTGGGAAGTGGAGGGCGGCCTGGGCTTGAGCGCGGCGGATGTTTATCAGGCCTCGTTGGCGCGCAGCGAGTGGTACCGCGCCCTGGCCAAGTTGTTCGAACGTTACGATTTTCTGCTGTTGCCCAGTGCCCAAGTGTTCCCTTTCGATGCACAACAACCCTGGCCGCGCGTCGTTGGAGGGCAAACCATGGACACCTATCACCGCTGGATGGAGGTGGTGATCGGCCCGACATTGGCCGGCCTGCCGAGCATGAGTGTGCCGGTGGGCTTCAACCCCCAAGGCTTGCCCATGGGCCTGCAAATCATCGGCCCGGCCCAGGCGGATCGCGCCGTGCTGCAACTGGCCTATGCCCATGAGCAACTGACGCATTGGGTACAGCGCCGCCCTCCGCAATGCCTGAGGACGAACGCCTGAGGGGATGGCGGCCTGTATCTTGCTGTGAAATTCGATCATCCATCAGCAACCGGGAGATCAAGCCATGGGCAGCAACGCCGACACGGGGACTGTGCGTTCAGTGGAGCGGGCACTGGCCATCATTGAGTTGCTCGGCGAGCACCAGGCCCTGGGGCTTGAGGAGCTGCATTACCTGACGCGCCTGCCCAAGGCCACGGTGTCGCGGATGTTGCTGACCTTGCAGGAGCAGGGCTGGATCTACCGTGGCCTGAGCGACCGGCGTTATCGCATCAGCGCCCAGCGCTTGTTCGGCGATACCCAGCAACGTTTCAAGCGCCGCCTGGTGGAATGTGCGGCGCCGTGGCTGCTGGAACTGAGCGAACGCACCGGGTTGGTGGCGGACTTGTCGAACTTCGACGGCGAGCGCCTGGAGGTCATGGAAAGCGCGATTCCCACGGTGCTGCGCAAGCTGTACCCCAACAACTGCCAGATCGTCGGCCAGCATGCCAGCCTGTTCCATTCGGCCATGGGCAAGGCGTGCCTGGCCGAGTTGGCGGCGGATGAAGTCCAGCGCCTGGCCAGCCGCGAGCATGTACCGGCCGACGATCAGTACCGTGCGTGCGAGCAATCCCAGCACCAGGGGTTTGGCCAGCGTACCGAGGGGTACTGGGAGTATCCGGTGCGCTTGCCATTCCTGATCCGTGCGGTGGCGTTGCCGGTACGGGCCAACGGGCGGTTGGTGGGGAGCATGGCGTTGCATTGGCCGATGCACCAGGCGCCAGTGGAGCGGGTGTTGAGTCTGCATCTGGCTAGCCTGGAGGCGACCGTGCAAGGCGTGCAGCACGCACTGGCCTGAAGCGGCACCCTCCTTGTAGGAGCGAGCTCGCTCGCGAAAAACCTCAGCACACCGCGAGAAACCAGGATACACGCGTTAGCGTTGACGATTTTCGCGAGCAAGCTCGCTCCTACAAAGGGTCTTTGCTACTGTTCGAGCAGGTTTTTCTCCATGCGAGTGTTTAATGTTCAACGCATCCGTCTTCAAACCCCTGGCCTTCCTGCTACTGGCCGCCATCGCCGTGCCCGCGCAGGCCGCCTGGTACCTGGATAACGAATCTTCACGGCTGTCGTTCGTCACCACCAAGAACACCGATATTTCCGAGGTCCAGCGCTTCCTGGTGCTGCACGGCAAGGTCGACGAGAACGGCGCGGCGCAGTTGGAGGTGGAGCTGGAGTCGATCAACAGCGGCATCCCGCTGCGCGACGAGCGCATGCGCAACGACCTGTTCCAGATCAAGACCCACCCCGATGCGCAGATCAACGCACAAATCAACCTGCAACCCATCAACGACCTGGCCACCGGCGCGCAGTTGGAGTTGCGCCTGCCGCTGTCGGTCACCCTGCATGGCAAGACCCAGACCTACAACGCCGAACTGCTGGCGACGCGCCTGGATGACCGGCGTTTCCAGGTGGTGACCCTGGAGCCGCTGGTGTTGCACGCCAAGGATTTTGACTTGCTCTCCGGCATAGAGACTTTGCGCAAGGCCGCCGGGCTGGATGCGATCAGCCTGTCGGTGCCGGTGGGTGCGGTGCTGATTTTCACGGCGCGCTGACATGAGCGGCGCGGTGTTCCCCTGGCGCAGCGCCAACCGCTTCGAATTGCTGATCGACGGCCCGAACTTTTTCCCGCAGATGCTGGTGGCGATCGCTCGAGCCGAACGCCAGGTGGAGCTTGAGCTGTATCTGGTGGAGGCGGGCGCCTGTGCCGAGGAGATGGTCAAGGCGCTGGTGCACGCGGCCGAGCGCGGGGTACAGGTGCGCTGCCTGTTCGATGACTACGGCAGCCTGGCATTTACCCTGAGCCTGCGGCGCCGCTTGCTTGAAGCCGGGGTGGAGCTGCGCTTCTACAATCGCCTGCGCTGGCGCCGTTGGATGCGCAACCTCTATCGCGACCACCGCAAGCTGTTGCTGGTCGACCAGAGCATCGCCGTGGTGGGCGGCACCGGGGTCACCGATGAGTTCTGGACGCCAGGGCAGGACACCTGTGAGTGGCACGAAGTCATGGTGCAAATCAGCGGCCCGCTGGTGCTCGACTGGCAAGCCCTGTTCGACCGGCAGTGGCGGGTCAACGACCACCGCCGCGCCTGGAAGCCGGCCACGCATTTTGGTTTGCCGCGCTTGCCCAAAGTGCCAGCAACCGGCCCTGGCCTGGGGCGGGTGGCGTATGCCGACGCGGGCCAGCATCGAGACATTTTGCAATCGCTGATCCGCGCCCTGAACAGCGGCCAGCGGCGTATCTGGCTGGCCACGCCGTACTTCTTGCCCACTTGGGGTGTACGCCGGGCCCTGCGCCGGGCGGCCGGGCGCGGAGTGGACGTGCGCCTGCTGCTGACCGGGCCACGCACCGATCACCCTTCGGTGCGTTACGCCGGGCACCGTTATTACCCGCGCCTGCTCAAGTCCGGGGTGCAGATCTTCGAATACCAGCCGTGTTTCCTGCACCTGAAGATGGTGCTGGTGGACGATTGGGTGAGCATCGGCTCGTGCAATTTCGATCACTGGAACCTGCGCTTCAACCTGGAGGCCAACCTGGAAGCCTTGGATCCGGAGTTGACGCTGGCGGTGGCGGGCAGCTTCGAGCGCGATTTTTCCCAGAGCCAGGCGGTCAGCCTGGAGGCATGGAAGGCTCGACCGTTGTGGCGGCGGGTGAAGCAGCGGGTGTGGGGCTGGATTGATCGGTTGGTGGTCAATCTGCTGGATCGAAGAGGGTAGGAAGCACACCGCAATCAATTGTAGGAGCTGGCTTGCCTGCGATGGCCATAAGTATCTACACAACTTTCAGAAACTGACGAACTCCCCCGTGGCGAGCGGGCTTGCCCCGCGCTGGGCTGCGAAGCAGCCCCAAAACCAGCCGCTGGGGTGTATCTGGTACAACGCATTCGGCTTATTGGGGCTGCTTCGCAGCCCAGCGCGGGCGATGCGGCGTTCCGACAAGCCCGCTCGCCACAACTGCGCTATCTGCCTGGATTTAAGCGTTGCGGCAAAGTTGTGTAGATACCTATGCTGCGATGGCGGCACCTCGGTCTATCAGTGCCACCGAGGTGTTGCCATCGCAGGCAAGCCAGCTCCCACATACCGCTTCAAATCACAGCAGTTCGAAACTCTGCTGCTGCACGTCCTGGGAGTCCAGGCCGATCTGCACATTGAACTGGCCAGGTTCGGCCGCGAACTTGAGCTGGGTGTTGTAGAACTTCAAGTCATCCTCGGTAATGCTGAAGTGCACCACCTTCGACTCACCGGCTTTGAGCAAGATCTTCTGGAAGTTCTTCAGCTCCTTGATCGGGCGGATCATTGAGCCGGCCACGTCCTGGATGTACAGCTGCACCACGGTTTCGCCATCCACCTTGCCGGTGTTTTTCAGGGTGACGCTGGCGTCGAGCTTGCCGGTCTTGTTCAGGGTGGTGGACGACAGCGCCATGTCCGACAGGCTGAAACGGGTGTAGCTCAGGCCATAACCGAACGGATACAGGGGGCCTGTGGTGTCGTCGAAGTACTGCGAGGTGTAGTTGCCCGGTTTGCCCTGCGTGAATGGCCGGCCAATGGTCAGGTGGTTGTAGTAGGTCGGAATCTGCCCCACGGAGCGTGGGAAGGTGATCGGCAGCTTGCCCGACGGGTTGTAGTCACCGAACAGCACGTCGGCAATCGCATTGCCGCCTTCGGTGCCGGCGAACCAGGTTTCCAGGATCGCATCGGCTTGCTGACTCTCTTCGAGGATCGACAGTGGCCGGCCGTTCATCAGCACCAGGACCAGCGGCTTGCCCGTGGCTTTCAAGGCCGTGATCAGGTCGCGCTGGCTTTGCGGGATGTTCAGGTCGGTACGGCTCGATGATTCGTGGGACATGCCACGGGACTCGCCCACGGCGGCCACCACTACATCGGCGTTTTTCGCGGCCTTGACCGCTTCGTCGATCAGCACCTGGGCCGAGCGCGGATCATCCACCACTTCCGGGGCATCGAAATTGAGGAAGTTGAGGTAGTCCACCACCGCCTTGTCGCTGGTGATGTTGGCGCCACGGGCGTAGATCACTTTGCCCTTTTCACCGATCACCGCGTTCATGCCGTCCAGCAGGGTCACCGATTGCGCAGGTTTACCGGCGGCGGCCCAACTGCCCATCATGTCGATGGGCGCCTTGGCCAGCGGGCCGACCAGAGCGATGGTCGCGGATTTCTTCAGGGGCAGGGTGTCGTTCTGGTTTTTCAGCAACACCAGGCTGCGCCGCGCGACATCGCGGGCTTCGCTGCGGTGCAGGCGGCTTTCGGCATAGGTGTCGGCCGGATCATCCTCGGCCTTGCCGATACGCAGGTACGGGTCGGCGAACAGGCCCATGTCGTACTTGGCACCGAGTACTTCACGCACGGCGTTGTCGATGTCTTTTTGCTCGATCTCGCCGGATTTCAGCAGCCCTGGCAATTCCTTGTCGTAGAGCTGGTCGTTCATGCTCATGTCGATGCCGGCCTTGATCGCCAGCTTGGCCGCTTCGCGACCGTCCTTGGCGACGCCGTGCTTGATCAGTTCGAAGATCGCACCGTGGTCGCTCACGGTCAGGCCCTTGAAGCCCCACTCTTTACGCAGCAGGTCGTTCATCAGCCAGGTGTTGGCGGTGGCGGGCACGCCGTTGATCGAGTTCAACGCCACCATCACGCCGCCGGCGCCGGCCTTGATCGCTGCGTGGTAGGGCGGCAGGTAGTCCTGGTACATCTTGACCGGGCTCATGTCGACCACGTTGTAGTCGCGCCCGCCTTCCACCGCGCCGTACAGGGCGAAGTGCTTGACGCTGGCCATGATGCTGTCGGCCTGGGCCGGGCTCGGGCCCTGGAAGGCCTTGACCATCACTTCGCTGATGCGCGACACCAGGTAGGTGTCTTCGCCGAAGCCTTCGGAGGTGCGGCCCCAACGGGCGTCGCGGGAGATATCGACCATCGGCGCGAAGGTGATGTCGAGGCTGTCGGCGGCGGCTTCCTTGGCGGCAATGCGCCCGGAGCGGCCGATGGCGTCCATGTCCCAGCTCGAGGCCAGGGCCAGGCTGATCGGGAAAATGGTGCGGTGGCCGTGGATCACGTCATAGGCGAAGAACATCGGGATCTTCAAGCGGCTGCGCATGGCCGCGTCCTGCATCGGACGGTTTTCCGGGCGGGTGATGGAGTTGAACGTGCCACCAATGCGCCCGGCGGCGATTTCCTTGCGGATCATCTCCCGCGGCATTTCCGGGCCGATGCTGATCAGGCGCAATTGGCCGATCTTTTCATCCAGGGTCATCTGCCCGAGCAGGTCGCTGACGAACGCGTCCTTGTCCTTAAGCGCAGCGGGCTTGGTCTCGGCAACGACGGAGTGACTGGCCAGAGTGGCAACAAGGCCCAGCAAACACAGCTTTTTCATGAATATCCTTTTTCGGCGTACTGCGCAGCGTCACGTAAACACTGCTCGGCCAAAATGTGGGGAGCGACTATTGTTGTTCGGGTGTTGTGTGGATAAATACCGCACACTTCTGGCTCTTTATGAACTATCCATAAAGAAGGGCATCTTTTAGCTGATTGGCTCGATGTAATCCAGTAGTGGCCGATTATGCCCCAAGCGCGTGATGTATAGGGTCAGTCGTCAAATTCCATAAGGTTGGTCAGGAGACACACCATGCAAGCAGCACAGACTATTCGATGGGGCTGGAAAGCCGCGGCCCTGCTACTGATCAGCAGCGTGCTGAGCGGTTGCGGCATCAACAAGATCCCGACCCTGGACGAACAGGTCAAGGCGGCCTGGGCCCAGGTGCAGAACCAGTACCAACGGCGCGCCGACCTGATCCCCAACCTGGTGGAAGTGGTCAAGGGCTACGCGGCCCATGAGCAAGATACCCTCACCGCCGTGATCGAAGCGCGGGCCAAGGCGACCTCGATCCAGGTCGATGCCAGCACCCTCGACAACCCGGAAAAACTCAAGCAGTTCCAGCAAGCCCAGGAAGGCCTGAGCGGTGCCCTCAGCCGCTTGATGGTGGTGTCCGAGCGCTATCCGGACCTCAAGGCCAACCAGAACTTCCTGGCCCTGCAATCCCAGCTTGAAGGTACCGAAAACCGCATCAGCGTGGCCCGTCGCGACTTTATCGCCGCTGTGCAGGCCTTCAACACCGAGATCCGCACCTTCCCTGGCCGCCTGTGGCACAGCGTGATGTACAGCGACTTGCCGGTGCGCGCCAACTTCGAGGCCACCAGCGCCGATGCCGATAAAGCGCCACAAGTGAAATTCTGATGACCCTGCGTGCTGGGTGGCTGGCGGCGCTGCTGCTGGCCGTGAGCCTGACTGCCCAGGCAGCGCCGGATTTTCCGGCGCTGACCGGGCGGGTGGTCGACAACGCGCAGATGATCGACCCACCGGTGCGTGCGCAACTGAGCCAGCAATTGCAGGCGCTGGAGCAAACCAGCGGCGACCAGATAGTGGTAGTCACGGTGCCCGACCTGCAAGGCCTGCCCATTGAAGACTTCGGTTATCAACTGGGCCGGCACTGGGGTATCGGCCAGAAGGGCAAGGACAACGGCGCGCTGTTGATCGTGGCCCGGGACGAGCGCCAGTTGCGCATCGAAGTGGGCTACGGCCTGGAAGGCGTACTCACCGACGCGCAGTCATGGGTGATCATCAACCAGGTGATTGCGCCCAAGTTCAAGGCCGGTAATTTCACCCAGGGCATCAGCGACGGCGTGGCCGCCATGATTCAGGTAGTTGGCGGCGAGCCACTGGCCGTGCCGGCCCATGTGGCTGACCCTAACTTCGCCAAGGACAACCCGGTGTTTTCCATCGGTTTGTTCATTCTGTTGCTGGTGGTGTTGTGGTTGTGCAATCGCATGGGCCTGCCGGTAGGCGCCATTTTGCTGGCGATTCTCAGCAGCAGTGGGCGTGGCGGCGGTGGTGGCGGGGGCGGTGGCTTCAGGGGCGGCGGTGGCGGTTTTGGCGGCGGCGGGGCTTCGGGTGGCTGGTAATGACAATAACTAAAGAGCATCTACAACCATGGCTTTACTGACAGAACACGAGCAGCGCCAAGTGGCTGAAGCGATCGCCAGGGTCGAGCAACAGACCGACGCCGAACTGGTGACCGTGCTCGCCGCCCGCGCCGACGACTACGCCTACATCCCGCTGCTGTGGGCCAGCGTGGTGGCGTTGGTGGTGCCGGGGATCGTGCATTACCTGTCGGGGTGGTTGACCATGCACACCCTGCTGCTGGCGCAATGGGCGACGTTCATTGTGCTGTGCCTGGTGTTCCGCCTGCCGGCCATCACCACCCGCCTGATCCCGCGCTCGGTACGGCATTGGCGCGCGTCGAACCTGGCACGCCGGCAGTTCCTGGAGCAGAACCTGCACCACACCCTGGGCAGCACCGGCGTGTTGATTTTTGTCAGCGAGGCCGAGCGTTACGTGGAGATCCTGGTGGATGACGGGATTTCCCAGCGCCTGGATGACAGCAGTTGGGATGCCATCGTCAAGACGTTTACCCAGCAGGTGAAACAGGGGCAGACGTTGAGCGGGTTTATCACCTGCATCGAGGCCTGTGGCGAACTGCTCAAGGTGCATGTGCCGCAGACCCACACCCGTAACGAGCTGCCCAACCGGCTGATCGTCCTCAAGTAACCGGTGGTATGGGTATCTACACAACTTTCAGACACTGACAAACTCCCCTGTGGCGAGCGGGCTTGCCCCGCGCTGGGCTGCGAAGCAGCCCTAAACCCGGCCATCGCGGTTTATCTGAAAAAACGCGCCGGGCTTTTTGGGGCTGCTTCGCAGCCCAGCGCGGGGCAAGCCCGCTCGCCACAGGGTAAGTCGTCGGTGTCTGAACGTTGTGTGGATAACTATGCGCGGTCCCCACATTTTGAATTGTGCTGACCGTTGGGCAAATAACTCCGTGCCCTGAGCCCCCATCCCCCCTAAAATGCCCGGCATTCCCTGCCCGAGGCGTTTTTGTTCATGTCTGTCACCCCTACACCTGCCAGCCCCGCGCCGGATCATCACGCCCAGTTCATCGAACTGCTGCGCGCAAGCCTTGAGCAGAATGCCTTTATCAAGCTGGTGCTGGCCAAGTACGTGGGTGATGAGGTTGACCTGCAACGCCTGATCATCAAGCCAGTCACGGTCAAGGAGCAGGCATGCCTGTCCTTTGTCTATCGCTACAAGACCCGCGATATCACCAAGAACTTCGCCCTGGCCGACGGCGTTGCGCTGATTGCCGAGCTGCTGCCGACCTCGTTCAAGAACGCGCACCTGTTGTCGTTGACCGACGAAGCGCAGCTGGAGTACAGCAAGAAGAACAAAAGCTCGCTGTTCAAGAGCAAACCTCAGCAACTGCGTGAAGCGCCGTCGGCCGAGCACAACCGCGAGAAAAACCGCTTCCTTGACCTGACGCGGCCGTTTCTTGCCGATCTGGGCGTGACCAACGCCAAGCACGAGCTGATCCCGGCGATGTCGCGCAAGTGGAAGCAGATCAATAAGTTCATCGAGGTGTTCAGCCATGCGCTGACCTCATCCCCCTTGCAACTGGACCGGCCAGTGCGGGTCGCGGATTTTGGCTCGGGCAAGGGCTACCTGACGTTCGCCATCCATGACTACCTGCGCAACACCCTCAAGGCCGAAGGCCTGGTGACGGGCGTGGAGTTGCGCGAAGACATGGTGACCCTGTGCAACAACGCCGCCGCCCGCCTGGAACACCCGGGGCTGGTGTTCAAGTGCGGTGATGTGCGCAGCGTGGCGCCCAGCGAGCTGGACGTGATGATCGCCCTGCATGCCTGTGACATCGCCACCGATTATGCGATCCACACCGGCATCCGCTCCGGGGCGTCGATCATCATGTGCTCGCCGTGCTGCCACAAACAGATCCGCTTGCAGATCCAGAGCCCGGCGCTGCTCAAGCCGATGCTGCAATACGGCCTGCATCTGGGCCAGCAGGCGGAAATGGTCACCGACAGCTTGCGCGCGTTGTTCCTGGAAGCCTGTGGCTATGAGACCAAGGTGTTCGAGTTCATCTCCCTGGACCACACCAACAAGAACAAGATGATTTTGGCGGTCAAGCGTGCCGAGCCTTCGGATAACGCGCAGTTGCTGGAGAAAATCCGCGAATTGAAGGCGTTCTACCAGATCAGCGAGCACTGCCTGGAAACCCTGCTGCGCGCCGATAACTACCTGCCCTGAGCACCACGCAGAACCAAAAATGTGGGAGCGGGCTTGCTCGCGAAAGCAGTGGATCAGTCAATACATACGGCGACTGACCCAGCGCTTTCGCGAGCAAGCCCGCTCCCACACTTAGATTGCATGCGGCTTGGGAACGGGCGCTGGCTGCACGGCTGTCTTGCGCCCCAGCATCACCGTCACGATCACCCCACAGGCAAACAGCCAGGTGATCGGCTCGATGTGCTCGCCAAAAAACAGCGCGGAAAAGGCGATGGTGAAGAAGATCTGCAGCAACTGGATCTGGCTGACCCGCGCGATCCCGCCCATGGCCAGCCCGGCGTACCAGGCAAAGAACCCCAGGAACTGCGAGAACAACGAGACGTAGCCGAACGCCCACCAGGTGCGGGCCGAGATGGCGCCTTCGTGTTGCAGCGCCAGATAGGTCACCGGCCCGATCAACAGCGGCGTCGATAGCACCAACGCCCAGCAGATCACCTGCCAGCCGCCCATCTCCTTGGCCAATCGACCGCCTTCGGCATAGCCCAGGCCACCCACGGCAATTGCCCCAAGCATCAGCAAATCACCGGCCTGGATGCTGCCCGCGCCGGTGATCAGTGCATACCCGAGCACCAACGCACTGCCCAGCGCCGCGCAGGCCCAGAAGGCCTTGGACGGACGCTCATGGGACAACCACGCCGCATACAACGCTACGCACAAAGGCTGCAGGCCATTGACCAGGGCGCCGTGGGAGGCGGGCAGGGTTTGCATGGCCCAGGCCGACAGCACCGGGAAGCCGAGGATCACCCCGGCAATCACCAGGCTCAGGCCGCGTACCTGGCGCCAGGTCGGCCAGGCTTCGCGGCGCCACAGCAACAGCAAGGCCGCCGGCACCGCCGCGAACAAGGCGCGGCCCAGGCCATTGAGCAACGGATGGATTTCCTGCACCACGATGCGGGTGAAGGGCAGGGTCAGGCTGAAGATAACGACGCCGAGCAGGCCGAGGGCCATGCCGGTGTTTTCGCGCGAACTCATGGGAGCACCCGGATCGAATGGGCTGGAAGATGCTGCCCATCTAGCCACAAAGCCCGCACGGCGCGGGCTTACAGCTGGGTGCAGATTGAACCGTACAGTTCCTGTAGGCGCAGGGGGTTAGAAGAACCGGGTCACGCTGATCTTGGCATTGCGCCCGACGCTGGTGGCGCTGTCGCCACTCAAGGCGGGCATGTAGCTGCGGTTGAACAGGTTGTCGACGGTGAAGTTGACTTCGGTGCCCTTGAGGTACGCCTGTTGCGGTGTCCATTTGGCGAACAGGCCCTGGGTGTCGTAGCTGGCGTTGGGGTATTGGTCGTAGAAGCTGTCGCCGAAGCCGCTGTTCAGGCCGCTTGAATATTTGTCGCTGGGCAGGCGATCGGTCTTGCGCACGAACTGGCCTTGCCAACCCACCTGTGCATCCCACGCGGGAATCTTGGTGCCGAGCACGGCCACCCATTTGGCCGGTGGAATGTCACGGGCCCAGACGTGGATGTCGGTCGCCCACGGGTTGGTGTAGGGGTTTTCGCGTTTGCCGGTGGCCCACGAGTAGCTCAGGGAGCCAAACAGGTAGGTGGAATCGTAATAGCCTTCGAGCTCGAAGCCCTTGATGGTCATGCTGCCGACGTTGCGGTAGTTGGTCTTCGACGCTGCGTCGGTGCAGACCTTGGCGATCGAGCCTTCCATGTAGTTCTGTTCCCGGCAGCCCAGGCCAGTGGCCTTGAAGATCTCATCCTCGATCTTGTTGTGGAACAACGTGCTGCGCAGTTGCAGGCTGTCGCCGCTGGCAATCACGTTGGCGAAGCTGGTGACGTTACCCACGGTGATGGCGGTGATGCGTTCCGGGTCGAGGTTGCGGCTGGTGGAGGTGCGGCTGCCCAGGCCCTGGACTTCGTATTGTTCGTCGATCACCGGCGCGCGCCAGGTCTTGCTCCAGTTGGCGAACATCACCACGTCCGGGGTGACTTTCCAGAACACCGCCAGGCGTGGCGACCAGCCGGCATAGGTGCGGTCGCTATAGTCATGGCCGTAGGCTGGATCGGGGTTGCTGTAGTACGGCGCATCGTTGGCTTTGCCACGGTTGAGCACGTGGTCATAACGCAGGGATGGGGTGATGGTCACGTCGCCCAGGGTTACCGCGTCCTGGATGTAGAACGCGTTGGTGTCGACCTTGCCGTGAGGCATGAACGCCGGTTGGAAATGCCCGTAGTTGTACTCAGGCGTCTCGTACTTGGCGCCGGGCATCCAGCTTTCGGTGTCGCGGATGTGCTTGCGGATCTGCACCCCGGTGGTCAAGGCATGGTCCAGCGGGCCTGTGTTGAAGCGGCTGATGTTGCGCAGTTCGAGAATCTTGTCGGTGTAGGCGGTGTCCATCTTGCGCCCGCCCGTGGATAAGCTCGTCACGGCCGTGGCGTCGCGTGTGTCGGTCTGGTCGGTGTTGGACTCCGAATAGCTGAGCTTCATGTCGATCAGCGGGTTACCCAGGGGCTGGTATTCGTACTTGCCCGACCAAGTGGTATCGACGGTGTGGCGGTTGGCCAGGAACCGTCTGACGGCAGCGTCATAGCCATAGCGGTCGATATCGGCCTTGCGCGGTGGCGATGGGTAACTCCTGGCCGAAAACGGCGTCCAGCGTTCGCTGTTGGCCCGGGAGTAGGAGAAACCGAGGCTGTGCTCATCGGTGAGGTACATGTTCAGTTTGAACAGTTGACCGTCCACATCTTGTGCGCTGTTGGGCAGGCGCTGCGGGTTGATCGGGTATTCCTTGCTGTCGTAGTCGCGCTTGTCGGCCAGCTTCATGTCGCCGCCGTCGCGCTTGGTCAGGTAGGCCAGGGCGTCGATGCGGCCGTCCTCGGTACGGCCATACACGGCGCCGGTGTAGACCTGTTCGTGGTCGTTGCTGGCGTACCCGTATTTGAGCATCGCTCCGCTGTTGCGCCCGTCCTTGAGCAGGTCCGGCGCATCCTTGGTGACCATGTTGACCGTACCGCCGAACCCGCCGTTACCGGTGAAGGCCGAGTGCGGGCCTTTTTCCACCTCGACGCTCTTGATCATCTCGGGCTCGATAAACACGGTGCCTTGCTGATAGCGCTCGAAACCGCTTTTGGCCGCGCCATCGACGGTCATCGGCACGTCTTCGGCCTCGCCCATACCGCGAATGTTGATGATCTGCCCGCCCGGTTTCATCGAACCGCCCATGGTCACACCCGGTAGCGTCTGCACCAGGCTGGCGATGTTGTTGGGTTGCAGGCGGTCGATATCGGCCTGGGACAGGGTGGAGCGGCCGACGGTGCTGGCATCGACTTCGTTGCCGGTGCCGATCACGCTCAAGGCGTCCAGTTGTAAGCTGGTGCTGTTGGTGGTGCGGCTTTCCTCGGGGCGCACGACATAGGTGTTGCCCACTTTGATCAGGGTGAACGCGCCGGTATTGAGCAGAGTGCGGATCGCCACTTCGGGGCTGAAATCACCGTTGATCGCGGGCGCCTGGATATTCTTGAGCAGGTCTTCGTCGAACAGCAGCTGGATTTTTGCCTGTTGCGCCACTTGGCTCAGGGAGGTGGCCAAGGGTTGGGCGGGCAGTTGCAGTTTGAGCGACTCGGCCTGGGCCGTGAGGCTGACGGCCAGGCAGGCGGTGATGAGTGTCGGTCGAAGAAACAGGTGCAGGGCAAGGCAAGGCGCGCGAAACATGAAATCCCCCAAGGCGGCTAAATAGCCAAAAAAGGCATGCGTATCAAACGCAGACCGGAGGAAGACGCGGCAGGAAAAAAAATCCTCATATGCGAATGCAAAATATTCTCAAGTGGTGTTACTTGCGCGCTTCGATACGGATCCTACCGTCGGCCAAGGGCACGGTTTTCACCGGCAGCAAGGCAGGCAGTGCGTTGAGCAACGCGTCCGGGTCATTGACATCAAGATTGCCGGAAACCTTCAGGTGCGCCACTGGGCCATCGGCCAACACCACGGCCTTGGGCCGGTACAGGCTCAGCTCATCCAGCAGGCTGGCCAATTCACGATTACGAAAGGACAAGTGCCCACTGCGCCAGTCGGCGACTTCGCCCGCCGCTAGGGTCTGTTGTTGCATGGAGCCCTTGGCGTAGCTGTAGGTCGCCCGTTGTTGGGCGCCGAGCATGACGGCGCTGGCTTTCTGGTCAGGGGCGAAGGCGACGGTCCCGTGGGCCACGCTGACCACCAGTTGTCGCTGACCGCGACGCACATCGAACGCGGTGCCCACCACCCGCACGTCGGCCTCGCCAGCGCGCACGAACAGCGGCCGCTCCTTGTCGGGCGCCACCTCCACGTACAACTGGCCATGGTCCAGGTGGATCACGCGGCGATGGGCATCGAAGTCCACCCGCAACCGCGTGCTGGCATTGACGTACAAGGTGCTGCCATCCGGCAGGGCCAGGGTGCGCATGCCTTTGTCCTGCGCCGCGACTTCGGTGTGATAAAGCCCGCGCGGGGCGCCCAGGTTGCTGGCGAGAAAGGCGCAGACCAGGGCAGCAGCCACCGCCAGCGCCGGGCGCCAAGGCGCGGGCTTGCGCGTGGGCAAAGGCACGGGTTTGTTCAATTGCTGCAGTTCGCCAAGATCGGCCCACAACTGTTCGAATTCGGCGTAGGCGCGCGCATGGGCCGGCACGGCGTGCCAGGCGGCGAAGGCCTTGCGGTCCAGTGCGCCACATTCGTTGCGATTGCGTGCAAACCAACTGGCTGCCTGGGCATCGATGGTGTCGTGCTCATCAATTCCATGGCCGTCGCGGTTGCTCAAACGGGTCATTCTGGCTGCTCCTTGCCCGGGTCTTTTTGAAGTCGCTGCTTGCAGTGCAGCAGGGCAAAGGCGATGTGCTTTTCCACCATGCTGATCGAAACTCCCATGCGCTCGGCGATCTGCGCCTGGCTCAGGCCTTCGAAGCGGTGCAGCATAAGGGCTTCTCGCCTGCGGGGCGAGAGTTCGGCGAGGACTTCTTTCAACTGTTCCAGGCGTTGGAGGCGTTGAGCGGCGGCCATGGGATCGTTTTGCTCGTCGGTGACAGGCTCGGCGTCCCATTCGGCCTGTTCAGGGTGGACGCTGTGCCGCACCTTTTGTTTGCGCCAATGGTCACGCAACAGGTTGCGTGCCATCTGAAACAGAAAAGCCCGTGGCTGCTCGACCTTGGTCCGGTCGTTGTAGTCCAGCCATTGGGTAAAGACATCCTGAGTCATGTCCGCCGCGTCGCTGGCGTTGTCCGTGCGTTTGCGCAGGTAATGCAGGATATCTGCATAAAACCTGCGAAAGGCGTCGGCCGACAACGGGTCGGGCTTGAAACGAGACATGGATATCCTTCTTGACGCAGCACGCTGCAGAAAAGTCGCGAATGATATCGAGAACTATTGCTATTTGTCTCCGTAAATTTAAAGGCCTATGCGATCCAATGTGGGAGCGGGCTTGCTCGCGAAAGCGGTGTATCAGTCGATAAATGTATTGGCTGATCGACCGCATTCGCGAGCAAGTCGAATCGTCGCACCGCCGCTCCCACAGGGTTGTGGTTTAGCTCAATGAGGTCAGCAGTTTCTGCAATTGGGCCTGTCCTGCCATGTCCAGCGGGAACACCGGCAGTCGCGGATCACCTACCTCCAGCCCGGTCATGCGCAAACCCGCCTTGATCGTCGCCGGCAAACCACCCTTGAGGATGAAGTCGAGCACCGGCAACTGCCGATAGAACAGCTCCCGCGCCTGGTTCAGGTCGTTGGCCAACACTGCCTGGTACAGGTCCAGGTTGAGCTGCGGGATCAGGTTCGGCGCAGCGGTGCACCAACCCTTGGCCCCGGCGGCGAAGGCTTCCAGGGCCAGCGGGTTGCAGCCGTTGTAGAACGGCACCTGGCCTTCGCCCAGGCGGTATAGCTGGTGCATGCGCTGGATATCGCCGGTGCTCTCCTTGACCATCGTCACGTTATCAACGCTGTTGACGATGCGCAGGATCAATTCCACGGACATATCCGTGCCGCTGGTGGCCGGATTGTTATAGAGCATGATCGGCACGCCGACGCTATCGCCAATAGCGGCGTAGTGCGCAAGGATCTGCGCTTCAGTGAGCTTCCAGTAAGACGTCGGCAGCACCATCACCACATCAGCGCCTTCAGCTTCGGCAAAGCGTGCGCGGCGCACGGCCTTGGCGGTGGTGAGGTCGGACACGCTGACGATGGTCGGCACACGCTTGGCGACCTTGCGGATGCTGTAGGCGCTGACTTCGTCCCACTCGGCATCGCTCAGGTAGGCGCCTTCACCGGTGCTGCCCAACGGGGCGATTGCATGCACGCCGCTGTCGATCAAACGGTCGATGGAGCGGCCCAGGGCGTCGAGGTCAAGGGTGCTGCCGTCGGCGCTGAACGGGGTGATGGTGTAGCCGATGATGCCGTGAATAGTAGGGCTGGACATGGAATGTCTCCGGTCGAAAAAGGCTTCAGTTCAGGCAATCGGCGTGTTGGCGCAGGTTCTGCCGAGCGTAGTAGTTGAACGCGGCGCCGTGGCGCTTGGGCTTGGAGATCCAGTCATGGGCCTCGCGTCCCAACTGCGGCAGGATCGGTTTGATGGTACCGGCGGCCATGGCCAGCAATTGCAGTTTGGCCGCCCGTTCGATCAATTGCGCGATCACGCAGGCTTCTTCGATGGTGCTTCCGGTGGACAACTGGCCGTGGTGCGACAGCAGGATGGCGCGCTTGTTGCCCAGGGCTTCGGTGATGATTTCGCCTTCTTCATTACCTACCGGCACACCCGGCCAGGCTTCGAGGAATGCGCAGTCTTCATAGAGCGGGCACAGGTCCATATGCGACACCTGTAGTGGCACTTCGAGCATCGACAGCGCCGCGATGTGGGTCGGATGGGTGTGGATGATGCAGTTCACATCCGGCCGGCCACGATAGACCCAGCTGTGAAAACGGTTGGCCGGGTTGGGCATGCCGTGGCCTTCCAACACCTCCAGGTCTTCGTTGACCAGCAGCAGGTTGCTGGCGGTGATTTCATCGAAACCCAGGCCCAGTTGCTGGGTGTAGTAGGTGCCAGGCTGCGGGCCACGGGCGGTAATCTGCCCGGCCAGGCCCGAGTCGTGGCCGTTCTCGAACAGAATACGGCAGGTCAGGGCCAGCTTTTGCCGGTCGGTCCACGTATTATCCGCCAGGGTACTTTGCATCTGGGTCAGCGCTTGCTTGACCAGTTGGTCTTTGGGGAGTGCTAATGTCTTGGCCATATCGGTGTCCTTTGGGTGGTTCAATGGACGTCGATTTGCTGGTTCCCGCTGCTCGCAAGGTCGTTGGGTTCTGCAAATGACACTAAAGAGGCTATATGACACCTTGTGTCATTGGCAAGCAATAATCATCGCATCCTGCTTGGATTAATCGCTGCGCATGTCTATCCGTTTGAAATTATTGAGAAAAAAACTCGGAGTCACCTTGGAGGCATTGGCCGAAAAATCCGGGATGACCAAGAGTTACCTGTCGAAAGTCGAACGTGGCCTGAACACCCCGTCGATTGCCGCTGCGCTGAAACTGGCCAAGGCGTTGAACGTCAAGGTCGAAGAGTTGTTCAGCGAAGACAGTGTCAGCCTCGACAGCTACAGCCTGGTGCGCAGCCACGAGCGGCCAGATACCTCTCCGGGTTATGCGGTGCTGGCCCATCAGGTCAGCGAGCGCAGCCTGCTGCCTTTCATCATCTATCCGCCATCGGAGTTCAGCGACAAGACCTTCAAGGAGCATGTGGGGGAGGAGTTTCTGTTCGTGCATGAAGGCCGGGTGGAAGTGGACTTCATGAGCGAACGGGTGTTGCTTGAGCGCGGCGATGCGTTGCACTTCAATGCACAGAAGCCCCACCGGATCCGTTCAGTGGGTGAGGTGCAAGCGCAGTTGCTGGTGGTGGTACACAGCGCTGAAGAATAGGCCTGGAACACGGTCAATGTAGGAGCTGGCTTGTGTGGGAGCGGGCTTGCTCGCGATAGCGGTGTGTCATTCAACACATCCAGCGTCTGACCCACCGCTATCGCGAGCAAGCCCTCTTCCACATGGGGTCTCCAGTGAGGCTGGGATCAGTGCTCGACAGGCACCGACAGCGCGGGCTTGCCCAGCGCATGGCTGCGTGCCGCAAAGAACCTGAGCTCCACCTCCATCCCCTCAAACAGCGCGGCAAACCGACGCTTCTGCTGCTGGATAAACCCGTCGCTGCGGCCAAATACCGAGATCGCCAGGGTCTTGATCTGCGACCGACGAATCGCCTCCACCAAGTGCCCATCCTGTTCGCTCAGGTGATGGCCAAAGATGCACAGCGCGCCTGCCTGCCCCAGCAACTGCTCATAGCAGAACGACAGGTAATCCGAACTGCGAATGCTTTTGAGCTTCTCGCTGCTCGGGCCTTCGTTGATAAACAGCGGCACATCGTCGAGGGTCTTGATGGTGTTGTTGATGGCAAAACTGCTGAGCAACGAGCTGTCGGTGGACGGCAATTTACGCGCCGAGCCGTCCAGGTTGCGCACCAGGTGCAGGCCACCGTGCAGGTACAAAATGCGCGTCGCGGCGGTGGCGCTATCGCGCAGGTCAAAGCGTGAATCGGCGCCGCGAAACAGGTCGTCAATGCCGGGCGTGTGCAGGATCGACCAGTAGTTGAGCAGGTCGTAATTACTGGTGAACACCGTCTTGTAACTCGCCAGTTCCTGATTGATCGTGGCCAGGGTCGACGGCTGCACCAGGCGCCAGGGGATATGCACGGCGTGGATGCTATTGATCAGCGCTTCCTTGATCGCGTAGTAGCGATTGCGCGGCGCGGCGGAGCTGACGGCCAGGGCCTTGTTGACGCGGCTGGTGGTTTTCAGGGCGCCCAGGACCTGCTCGAAGCTGCGGGTCTGCATCGCGTCAAACACGCTCAATTCAGAGGCGCTCAAGGGCTTCTCTTCGACGGTGCGGGCGTTTTCAAACAGCGAGTCGTAGGCAAAATCTTCCCACACCGCGCGACTGGCACCGTTGCCGATCAGGATGGCGGCGAAGGTGGTGCTGCTGCGCAGTGCGTTCCAGTCTTCAAGGGTGGCGTCGATATCCTGGAAATCCTTCATTGCGGCGGGTCTACTCAAAAACGGCTGGGCGGTGACTTTATCACGGGCGGGCGTTGATCTTGGTCAAGATGCCGCAGGCGGGTGGGGTTGATGCTGTAGGCATCAACGCATCCCCGAGGATTCATCATGAGCAGCACCTTCTTCATTCCCGCCGTCAACATCATGGGCATCGACTGCCTCGACGAAGCCATGAACGCGATCCGCAACTACGGTTTTCGCAAGGCCCTGATTGTCACCGACGCCGGCCTGGCCAAGGCGGGCGTGGCCAGCATGATTGCCGAGAAATTGGCGATGCAGGACATCGACTCGGTGATCTATGACGGCGCCAAACCCAACCCCAACGTGGAAAACGTCGAGAACGGCCTGGCGTTGCTGCAGGCCAGTGGCTGCGACTTTGTGGTGTCGTTGGGCGGTGGTTCGCCCCATGACTGCGCCAAGGGCATCGCCCTGTGTGCTACCAATGGCGGGCATATTGGCGACTACGAAGGTGTCGACCAATCGAGCAAGCCGCAACTGCCCCTGGTGGCGATCAATACCACCGCGGGTACTGCCAGCGAAATGACCCGTTTTTGCATCATCACCGACGAAACCCGCCACGTGAAAATGGCCATCGTCGACCGTAACGTCACGCCATTGCTGTCGGTCAACGACCCGGCGCTGATGGTCGCCATGCCCAAGGGCCTGACCGCCGCCACCGGTATGGACGCGCTGACCCACGCCATCGAAGCCTATGTTTCCACTGCCGCCAACCCGATCACTGATGCGTGCGCGATCAAGGCGATCGAACTGATCAGCGCCAACCTGCGCCTGGCGGTACGCGACGGCAGCGATATGGCGGCCCGGGAAAACATGGCCTACGCGCAATTTCTGGCGGGCATGGCCTTTAACAACGCCTCCTTGGGTTTTGTCCACGCCATGGCCCACCAACTGGGCGGCCTTTACGACTTGCCCCATGGCGTGTGCAATGCGGTGTTGCTGCCCCATGTCCAAAGCTTTAACGCCAGCGTCAGCGCGGCGCGCCTGAGCGATGTCGGCCGCGCCCTGGGTGTGGCCGACAAACACGCCACCCCCGAAGAGGGCGCGCAGGCGGCCATCGCGGCGATCCGCTGCCTGTCCCAGGATGTCGACATCCCGGCTGGCCTGCGTGAACTGGGGGCCAAGCTGCAAGACATCCCACTGCTGGCAACCAATGCCCTCAAGGATGCGTGCGGCCTGACCAACCCACGGCGGGCGGATCAGCGGCAGATCGAGGAGATTTTCCGCAGCGCGTTTTGAGTCCAGCAGTGGCAAGCTTCAAGCGACAAGCTGTTAACCTGAACACTTCGTACAGCTCTTAACTTGAAGCTTGCCACCGAGGCCCACCCTTATGAGAGTTCTGCTATTCGGCGCCACCGGCATGGTCGGCCAGGGCGTGTTGCGTGAGTGTCTACTGGCCGCTGATGTGCAGGAAGTGGTGGCGGTGGGGCGCACGGCGTTGACCCAGGAGCATGGCAAGCTGCATCAGGTGTTGCACGCCGATATGTTCGACTTCCAACCCCTGGAACATTTGCTGCAAGGCTTTGATGCCTGTCTGTTTTGCCTGGGGGTGTCGTCGGTGGGGATGGATGAAGCCTCCTACACCCGCCAGACCTACGACCTGACCCTGGTCGCCGCCAGCAGCCTGGCGCGGCTAAATCCGCAGATGACCTTTGTGTATGTGTCCGGCACGGGCACCGACAGCTCCGAGCGGGGCAAGGTGATGTGGGCGCGGGTCAAGGGCAAGACCGAGAATGCCTTGCTGCGCCTGCCGTTCAAGGCGGTTTACCTGTTCCGTCCGGGGATTATCCAGCCGTTGCATGGCGTGCGTTCGAAAACCCGGCTTTACCAGACGATCTACACCCTGATCGGGCCGCTGCTATCGCTGGTGCGCCGCGTGCGGCCGGTCTGGGTGGTCAGTACCGAGACGGTGGGGCGGGCGATGCTGGCCGTGGTCCGGCATGGCGCGCCGCAACCGGTGATCGAACCTGCCCATATCAATCGCCTGGCCGCCGAGCGGCGGTGATGGCCCGGGTTTAACCCGCAGCGGCCAATGCCTTGGCGGGCGCGGCACTGAACTGAATCAATGCCACCCCACCGATCAACATCAGCACCCCGAGCAGGCGGGGCGCTGTCAGTTGCCGTTCTACCAAACCAAACAAGCCAAAGTGATCAAGTAACAACGAGGCGAGGATCTGCCCGCTCAGGGCCAGGGCGATAAATCCCGAAGCCCCGAGTTTGGGCAGCAGGACCAGGGCCAGGGAGATAAAACACACGCCAAATGCGCCGCCAGTCCACATCCACAGCGGCGCCTTGCTGATAAAACCCAGGCTTGGCAGCGGCAACCGTAAAGCCAGGATCACCGGCAGCAAAACCAGGATACTCACCAGCAGCGAGGCCAGGGTCGCCCACAGCGGATGCCCGAGGCCGCGCCCGAGGTTAGCGTTGATCGCGCTCTGAAACGGCACCACCGCCCCGGCAATCACCGCCAACAGTAACAAGCCCAGCCAATGCAACGTGGTCATGATCACTCTCCCAAAGGTTTTACTGGACTCTACGGTATTCGTCGCGCAGATTTAAATTCCAAGTTCTTATGTTGAACATGCACGTCATGAATGATCTGCGCCGCATCGACCTTAACCTGCTAGTGATCCTCGACGCGTTGCTCAGCGAGCAGCACGTCACCCGCGCCGCCGAGCGCCTGCACCTGAGCCAACCGGCGGTGAGCCATGCGCTGGCGCGATTGCGGGATCTGCTGGGCGACCCGTTGCTGGTGCGCCAGGGCAGCGGTCTGGTCGCCACCGCTCGCGCATTGGAACTGGCTGCGCCCTTGGCCGATGCGCTGGCCCAAGTGCAGTCGCTGCTGGCGCCGAACCGTTTCGAGCCCGCTTCGGCCAGGCGCACCTTTCGCCTGGCCATGTCTGATTACGGCGCGGCGTTGCTGTTGCCCGGGCTGGTGCGGGCGCTACGCGAGCAGGCGCCGGGGATTGATCTGGCCGTCACCCACGCCAGTCGCGAAGGCATGCAGGAAGGGGTACTGAGTGGCGAGATCGACCTGGCAGCCGGGGTCTTCCCCGACCTGCCGGGCGAGTTGCGCAGCACGCCATTGTTCCAAGAGCACTACGCCTGCCTGGTTGACCGCGATAGTTTGCCCGCTGATGGTGTGCTCGACTTGCCCACCTACCTGGCGCGGCCCCATGTGCTGCTGGAAATGCGCGGCAGTGGCACCCCGGAAATCGAACGGGCGCTGACCGCGATCCGTGAGCGGCGGCATGTGGCGATCAGCCTGCCGCATTGGAGCGTCGCGCCGCAGTTGATCCAGGGCACCGATCTGATCCTTACCGTGTCCTCACAGGGGCTGCGGAACATCGATCCACGGCATCTGCTGGTGGTGCCACCACCGTTTCATATTCCGTCCTTCGGTTTTGTGCTGGCCTGGCATAAGCGCCGCGGCGGGGACAGCGCCTTGCAGTGGTTGATCGCGCAAGTGCAGGACGTGCTCGCGTAGCCGCCATAACCGGAGCGGTTACCCTCTAGTGCGTAACACACCCTTTTTCAGCACCCGATAAAAAACGCCCGATGCACTGCAAGAAACCCTGTTCATCCACGCATGAGTATTGCGAGCGAGTCATTCGTGATTTGCCCATTCTCGGTCATGCGGTGCGCCTGAAAGTTTTGCTCCGGCGTGTTGGTTGCCGCGACTGTGGCAAACGCATGGAGGCTGTCAGTTGGCTGGATCGCCATGCCCGCATGACGCGGCGTCTGGCAGTGGCGGTCATCAAGCCTGTGAACGTCTTCCCACGCTACACGTGGCGCCGATGTTCGGACTGCATTGGGACACCGTTCGGTTGCTAGAACGTCAAGCCTTGCAAGCGGCATTAAGTCTTCTGCCCAAGGCGCAACTGTGACGTTAGCTGGCATCTGAGAGCTTTCGCATAGCACTAAAGGTCGCAAACTGCGGTGGCGGCAGGTCGTAGATAAGCGCCTGCCCCATCAAGGGATGGTCCAGGCAGAAATCGTGCAGGTTGAAACCCTCGCTGCCGACAAGACTGCCATTGATCAGCACTAGGTCAAAGCCGCGATCGCCGTACTCCACCAAGTTAAGCAGGTCTTCCAGGCTCGGAACCGGCGCAATGGCGTAATAGCCCTGGCGATTGAAATCTCGCTCCAGGCGTAGGCGTTGAGCATGTTCGGGGTCGGCAATCATGATGCGCAGCGCTTTGTTAATCATCGATGGCCTCCAGCATGGTTGCTGGATACAGGCCGCCCGGCATTGCGCTGCAACCAGCGCAGCAGGTCGGCGCCATTCATGGGCCGTGCATGCCAATACCCCTGCCCCTGGGTGCAACCCAATGCCAGCAACGCTTGATGCTGTTCGGCCGTTTCAATGCCCTCGATCACCACGGACATGCTCAGGGTCTGCCCCAGGGCCAGGGTACTGCCGATGACCGCCCGGCAGCGCGGCTCATGCAGCAGGCCACGGACGAACTCCGCGTCGAGTTTTATTTCGTTGAACGGCAACTGGCACAGGCGCTGTAGCGAAGAGAACCCGGCGCCGAAATCATCGATGGACAAGCGACAGCCCATCATGCGCAAACGCACCAGGTTCTCCAGGGAAACGGCCGGCACCTCAAGCAATCCGCTTTCAGTCAGCTCGAACGTCACACTGGCGCAGGGCGTCTGGTGGGTGGTGAGGATTCTTTTGATGTGAAGGGTCAGCTCCACCTCGGTCAATTGTGCCGCTTGCAGGTTGAAGGCCAAGTCCAGAGCTATTCCCAGGTTCAAGGCCTGCCGTTGAAGGGCCAGCGCTTGTTGCATCAGGCAAAACAACAACTCGTCCATCAGGCCGCTTCGCTCCATCGCCGGCAGAAACACCGTCGGTGACAGCACGCCCTGGAAGGGATGGTTCCAGCGAGCAAGCACCTCCACTCCCAACACTGCGCCACTGTGCAAATCGAACTTGGGTTGGTAATAGGCTTGCAGTTGTTGATCGAGAATGGCGCGCCGCACCTGTTGCTCGTCGGCCAGTTCCAGGCTCGGCTGTGGTTGAGGCACTTCGCAACTGGTGCTCAGGACCCGCTCAAGCAATGGCTGCAACGTTTCTATCTGCAACGGTTTGCCGGTATCGCCCAGCATGTTGACGCCGAGCAAGGCGCCCATCTGGCTCACGGCACGGCGCACATCCCCCGGCAACCCACTGCTGACGATGATTGCGCCGACCTGGCCGTGCGCACTGATGCGTTGAATGAACTCCAGCCCATCCATGCCCTCCATTTGCAGGTCACAGACCACCACGTCCACAGAGCCCACGCCTTGCAGCACAGCCAGGGCTTCGGTGCCGTTACTCGCCTCCAGGACCTCGCCACAGCCCAGTTGTTTGAGTAGGTTGACGGCCACGGAACGCTGGAAAAGGTGGTCTTCGAGTACCAACACCCGGAGCGATGTGAAGGACATGACGGCTCTCTCGCTTGCTAATGGGAGGGGAGGAGTGTGCGTAATTGAGCGAAGCAATTCGCGTGAAAACGCCCAAAATCTTGTAGGAAATTTCCGAGCGACGCCCCCGGGGGCTCAGTAGTAATTGATGGTGAACGTGGCCGTGGCATTTGCCGGGCCGGCGGTAATGCTGCTTTCGGTCTGAAGGTACCGAGCCTTCAGCGGGATGCTGTAGCTGGCACCTTCTTCGGCGCGCGTGGTGATGCCACTGGCACGCAGGGTGGACAGCGGCATTGGCGTTGCGTGACTATCAGCCACTTGCACGCCCACCCCTGTGGCGGCGGGATCATCGCCGGGCGCGCTGGGGTTGAGGCTCAGGATGCCCAGCGACGCATTGAGAGGCGTGCGGGTCGGATCCAGGCGTACTTGCAGCACGTTATTCTTGCGCGAGTCGAGGTTGCTGGCGGTTCCGTCACTGGCCCAACGCGGGCCGCTCGTCTGGTAATACCCGTTGAAGGCCGGGCAATTGTTCAGAGCGATTGAAAAGTCCTTCCACTGCGTAAAAGTGTTAGGCCCGGAGAACTCACTGAGCATATGACTGCCCATCGGCACGTTGACGTCCGGTGTCGAGCAGGTGCGCGAAACGATGTTGATGCTCCCGGAAAAGTTGACCCGTTGAACCGCCAGGTTGTTGCTGCTGACGCGAGACTGGGTCATGGTAGGCAGGGATGAGCCCTGAATCGTCCCGGGCGAGACATTGCCAATTTTAATGAATGACATATCAAAACTTAGCGCACCGGTAATATTCAGGTTGCACCCGCTGGTTCCGCCACCACAGTTTGCGACGTTACTGGAGGAGGGCAGAGGGGTGCCCGCGAACCAGATAGCTACGCCGATTCCAGGTACCCCAGTCTGATAGACATGGCCGCCATAGGGCGTCCCTGCCCAGCTAGACAACGCCAAGGGTGTGACCGGCAAAGAGCGTCGCGTCTCAATGTTATAGATGCCTGCGGAACAAGCGATCGTGTAGTTGACCGCTGATGTGAAGGTCTGGCGATAGATCTCCGCGCCCAAAGGCACATCCCGGCCAACCGTGAGATTGCCACCGAGTAACGGCTGGGTGGCAACCAAGCTGCCGGGAGTGCTCGAGTAGTTACAGTTGGCCATCGCTACACTCGCGACCAGGGACAACCCCACCACGGCAACCAAACGGTTGAAGATCATCATTTTTTCTCTCCTGCACTGCTCACAGAAGCAACGCGATTATCTGATTGAACGACCGCACACACGGCATCTACCTGCCGTAGTTGCTTGCCGTCGTTGGTGCCGGGAGGTAATGGCAATGCACACTGTTGACCGGCCTGATTACCCCAGTTGATCAAGAGTCTGCGGGCATCCTCCTTGACTCGGGCATACAACTGACCGCCCTGAGCGACCACGCCCACCGACACACCACGGTCATCCATCACGCTGGCACCGAACGGCAATGGGCTGCCATCGCCGAGGGTCACATTGAGTAAAAGTGCCTGGCCATTGCGAGTGCCGTACTTGAGGGCCACCACCGCACCGGCGCGCGGCGCCACTTGTTGGCTGGTTTCATTGAGCTCGATGTTCAACGAGGTGCCCAACGGGTCAATGGCCACTTCGTTCAACTCATAAGGGCGCAGGTACGGCACCACGGCATTGCCACGGCCATCGAGCTTGAGGCCAGGAAAGCCGACCACTTTGGCCCCTTCAGCGCCTTCGGCCGTGACCACCGCCAAGGTTTCGCCGCGATATGGCGTGAACGTCACCCCGTTGGGGTGGGCGACCACGCTGCCGCTGGCATTCAGGGACAGGCTGTCATAACCCTCGCCACGACTGACTGTCGCGCCGACCAAGGCTTTGGAACCGGTGTATTGACCATTGAGCGACGTACTGTTGGAGCCGGTAGCGCCTTCATGGCCACCGGTCAGGCTGTAGCTGTACTGGCGATCCTCGCCGGCAGTGCCGCTGAGGGTCGCTTGTTCGCTGTACTGGCTGTTGGTATCGCGCAGTAAGCGCGTCGACAATTGGGGTTGGTTGGTCGAGGAGCCAAACTCCAGGGGCATGCTCATAGTGAACAGCAGGCTGTTATCCATCTCCCCTAAGCCGACCCGACTGCGGTTGGCACTCACGCCATAGCTGACCCGCCCAACCTGCTTGTTGTAGCTGAATTGGTACTGCACATCCCGACCCGGCTGGTTCCAGTAGTCTTGTGAGAAACCGCTGAACGCCACTTGGCCCCAAGGCCCAAGGCTCTGGTTGGCGGTCAGCGACAACCGGCTGCGTGGGCGAGCGTAGAAGCTGGTGTCGATACCATTGCGCTCAGCATCCAGCAGTAACGTTGCATTGCTGAAATCCAGGTATTTTTCTGTGGAGAACCGCGTGGCGGCCACGGCAAAGTTACTGCCGGTGCTGATAATATTTTTGCTGTAACTCATGCGCACACTTTGGCCGCTGTCCTGGCCGCTTTTGAATTGGGTCTGCGCCTGGGTGACGTCTATCGATACCGCGCCGATCGGCGTACTGAATGCCAGGCCGCCCAGCAGCGAGCGGTAATCATCGCTGGCTTGTGCGCCGGTGTAACCGGTGAAGATATTGCTCAAGCCCACCTGATAGGTGCCCTGCACCAACCTTGCCTGGTTCGAGGTGAAGTTGTTGCGGGTCTCACCGGCCGTGACGCTGTAGCGTGAAGTGCCAGGGCGCAGCAGTTGTGCGGCGGCGGCGTAAGGCACGATAAAACGCTGTTCACTGCCGTCGGCTTCATAGACCGTCACGTCCAGGTCGCCGCCGTAGCCGGTGGAATACAGGTCATCAATCACAAAGGCGCCTGGCGCCACGGTGGTTTCATAGAGCAGATTACCGGCCTGGCGGACTGCTACCCGTGCACCGGTGCGGGCAATACCGCGAATCACCGGCGCATAACCGCGCTGGGATTCAGGCAACATGCGATCGTCCGTACCCAGCTGCACACCGCGATACGCCAGGGTGTCGAAGATCTCGCCACTGGTATTGGACTCGCCCACAGTCAGTTGGCTGCGCAAGCTGGTGACGTCACGCTGCGCGTAGGTATTGAGGGTCTGGTAGTCCTGCCCTGTTTCCTTCTGCCAGCTCATCGAGCCGTTATGTCGCAAGCGCCAGTCACCCAGGTTCAAGCCGGCGTTCAGCCCCAGGTAAGCCGAGTCGTAGTTGCCGAAGTCGGTTCTGTTGTGGTTGCCGTTGAAGGTGTAGCTAAGGGTGCCAGCAGTGACGCCACGGTCCCACAGTTCCGGGCTGACATAGCCCCTGGCATCCCGGCGCAGGGCGATTTGCGGAATGCTGATGTCCAGTAACTGGGTGGACGGCGAAAAACTGGCCGTGGCGCTGTCGATCAACTGGCCGATGTCCAGGCACGGCGCCCCACTTTCCAGGCTTGCCATGGCTTCAGGCGACAGCTTGTGCATGTCCACACCCAGCAGTTCCAACATGCTTGGGTTGAAGCAGACCATCGGGTCGCTCCCGTCCTCAGCAGCATGAATACGAATATCCTGACGAGTCACCAACTTGCCGTTGATCGCCATGTCTGCCCGATATTCGCCAGGCAGCACCGGGTTGCCTTTCTCGTATTGGGTCAGGTCCAGGCTGCGGGAGTCTTCAGGCAAAAAGGCGTCGTTGAACTGCACGTCTTCGGCCCATGCCCCTTGCGCGACCATCGCGCCCGGCAACAGTGCCAGGGCCTTGACGATCATCGCTGTCACTGGATTGAGGGCAAAGCGAGGTTGCACCTGCGGGCAATCGCCCAGGCGTGGAATAGTCGTCATAAGGTACTCGTGCGCAGGAACGATCGCGTGACGATCAGGGCTTAAGCGGTTGCTTGGTCGGCACCAGTGCACCGTAATCGTTAATGGCGTTGAACTCGACCTGTGCCGAAGCGCCCGGCGCAGACTTGAGCGCCGGCAAGGTGAACAGGGTGCTTTCGCCCGGTCCAACCATGCCGCCGTCAGCCTCGTAACGCTGGGTACCCGCGACTAAGGCCAGCTCCACCAAAGACACGTGGTAGACCGTTGGGTTGAAAGCTTGCAAGGCATAACCCGCACCGTCGGCAATCACTTTCCATTGCACCTGTTGTGGCGCGTCGCTGGGCGAACCTGGAAGGCCGTCGGGGCGGTAGAAAATCTTGATCCGGGACCGGAAGGCCATTTGCAGCACATTCATTTCCATCGGGCCTTCGGCCTTGGGTGGGATCTCCAGAATGTTGAACCAGAACACTGATTCTTTACTGGCAGGCAACGGCGCACCAGTGAACATCAAGCGCAGGCTCTGGCCTTTGTTTGGATCGATACGGGAGACGGGCGGCGATAGCACAAACGGCGCCTTGGAACTGGTGGGGCTGGACTGCACATCCCCAGTGTCGACCCAGGCTTGCACCAGGGCCGGCTTCATTCCGTTGTTGTTGAGCTTGACGGTAATTTCTTTCTGGCTGGCTGGGTATACCAGTCGAGTCCCTGTGATCACTACTCCGGCCATGGCCTGGGAGCAGACCAGGGAGGCCAGGATCAAGCAGGCACTGAAACGAACATTCTTCACGCGAGACATAACACTCCTCACCTGCCAAACATCGGCGTACCGGATCACGGTGCGCCGACGTGAAAGCGGCTTACTGGTAGTCGATGTTGTAGGTCACAGAACTGAGTACGGTGCCAGGGGTGGCTGCGCCGGTGGCGAAGTACTGCACGGCGTAGTCCATACGCACGCCGCCGGAAGCCAGGGTGTTACGCGTGGTGTTGGTCTTCTGGTTGGTGTTGCCTGCCTGAATGGCGTTACCGGTCACGGCGTCGATCAGTTGCAACTGAACGAGTGTGGCGGTGCCGGTCGTGTTGTTCAGGTTGCCGGTGGCAGGATCAACAGTTGAGCCAGAGTTGAAGAATGCGGCTGCGGTGGTTGCCGTACCGGTGCAACCACTGAGCGTGACATCGAAGCCCGTACGGCCTTCGGTCTTGCCGGCAGTGTCGAGCAAACTGTTGGAAATGGTCGGCAGCGTGACGGTGGCGACAGCTGGGCTGACCACACCGCCAACGGAGATGGTGCAGGTCTGGTTGAGCAGTTCGCCGGCAAAATTGATGGTGCCATCAGCCGCAGTGGCGAACTGGGCGCCGGTTGCGCAAAACAGAGCAGCGAGGGTGAGTGCTTGAACTTTCATGGTACAGCTCCAAAGGTAAGGTTATGAACACCATCGCCAAGCCTTGTTGGGCTGCCAAACGCCGAAGCGGGTGAGCAACTAACACAACACATGTCTTGTGCGACAGATGCATCTTCCCTTGAGGAGCAGATCACCCAAGTAGTATCCATCCCTTCGGCTTGTAGGAAAATTCCTAGCAGAATTTTGACTCTTGCCACCTGCATGCCTAATAAAAAAAGCCGCATCGTGGAGGCGGCTTTTTCAAGGTGCAGTGAGTATCAGGCCAAGAAGATCTCCAGCCGCTGCCCCAGTTGTTCCATCGCTTGCTGCAGCGCATCGACCGCGTCAGTCAGGACTGCGGAGTTCAACCCTTTGCAGCTGGCCTCCAGCGCCTCGCAACATTCGATCAAGGCATGCGCCTGGATAATCTTCGCACCGCCTTTGACGCGATGTGCCAGATCACTCAAGCCGTTCAGGTCATGCTGGGTAAACAACCGGATCAGTTGCGCCATATCCTGTTCATTGCTGGTTGCCAGGTCTTGCAACAGGTTTCTGATAGCAGCGTCATCACCACGACTCAGGTGTATCAGGCTGGTCAAGTCGATGCCGTCGATGGTCGGTGGCGGCGTCTCTTGCTCTAAGGGAGCGACCGCGTTGGCGGGTATCAGGGACGCCAATCGAGCATTGAGGTCGTTGAGGCTGATCGGCTTGAACAGGCAGTCATCCATGCCCGCCTCCAGGCAGCGGTCCTTCTCTTCAGGTTGGGCGTTGGCGGTCAAGCCGAGGATCATCCCTGGTGCAAACCCATTGCTGCGCTCTTCATCACGTATGGCCCGTGCCAGTTCGTAACCGTTCATGATCGGCATGCTGCAGTCGGTAATCACCACATCGAAATGCTGACTGCGCCAGGCACGCAGGCCATGGGCGCCGTCTGCGGCGTCGCTTACCTGGTGCCCGAGAAAACTCAGTTGCTGGGTCAGCAACAAGCGATTGGCCGGGTAATCGTCGATCACCAATACATTGAGTACCTGGACCGGTTGAGTCGCCAACGCTGAGGATGGTGCGGGCTCATCAACCGGCAGTAGGGTTGGCAAAGCGATACGGACCTCCACCTGAGTGCCTTGCCCTAACACACTGCTCAAGGTCAGGGTGCCGCCCATCATTTCGCACAGAGTACGACTGATCATCAGCCCCAGGCCCGAGCCACTGCGAGCCGCCTGTCCGTGGTTGCTGGCCTGGCTGAACGGGTTAAACAAGCGTTGTTGGTCGTCAACGGAAATACCACTGCCGCTGTCCTCTACCCTCAGGCAAAGCGCCAAGCGCTCATCATTGCGGCTCGGCTCCGCGCTGATGCTTAATCGTACTTGCCCCACCGCTGTAAACTTGATGGCGTTACTCAGCAAGTTGGAGACGACCTGCTTGAAGCGCAGCGGGTCCACTAGGACCTGGCAGTTGAGCGTGGCGTCCAGGTCAAGGATCAGCCGTAGTTGCTTTTGCCGTGCCAAGCCCTCGAAGATGCGTGCCACTGACTCGACCAGCACCAGCAGATTGGCCCGCTCCGGCGCCAGGGACAGTCGCCCAGACTCGATGCGCGCGATGTCGAGGATGTCACCTATCAGGTCCAGCAGCCCGTGGGCAGCGTTGGAGGCCACCTCGATGGAGACTCGGTCCATGTAACCTTGATCGGCTTTTTTTTGCGCCAGCTCCAACATACCGATGATCGCGTTCATCGGTGTGCGGATTTCGTGGCTCATGGTCGCCAGGAAGGTGGTCTTGGCGCGACTGGCATCGTCGGCATGCTCCTTGGCCTCACGCAAGGCCTCCAGCAAGTGCTGGCGTTCGCTGATATCGATCCAGCCCCCAATCATTCCGTTGACTTCACCGTCACTGCCTCGGTACGGCAACATCCAGTGGTAGATCATCAGGACCTGGCCCGAGCCCATCGTCAGGCAACGGTCCTGCACACAGGGAACGCCTTCTTCCATGACCTGCAAATAGTCCTCATGGTAGCTGGCGGCCTCGCTGGGGTTACTGAGTACGCCGGCCATCACAGTCTTGCCGATTACTGAATCGCCCCGGGTTTCGTAGACACCTCTTTGCCTTAAACTGAGGCTAATTAGGAGGTGCCATGAGCAACCCGCGTTACCCCGAAGAATTCAAAATCCAAGCGGTCAATCAAGTGACCGAAAAGAG
>NZ_JAAQWU010000028.1:0-73321 GCF_012985695.1 Pseudomonas sp. WS 5027
AAATGCTCAGCCGACCCGGTACGTTTGGAACGCAAAGGGAGAGGAGATTTTGAGCAAAATCCAACGGGCTCGTGAGGCGCTTGAGATCGTGCAAGTAGAGTAGGTTATTTCGCGAACAGCACACTAGCAGCCACCTCTTCGTGCCGGGTAACTCCACCAGTCCTATGACGTACTGACATTCAAAATTCTTACGAGTTTGCCACGATTGCCACTTATCAAAACCACCTTCTAGGTACACATCCATAGGGTGTTCTAACCCATTATGTTGAGCCAAGTGGACTTTAGTATTCTTCGGGGTGAGTGTGGGCAGAAGGCTTGTGAGAAGCTGTATTAGCATTGGAAGATGGCCTTGGCAATTTTATGAACCGCAATCGTCAGTTTTCTTTCACGTAGGGCGCAATGTGTCAAGGATTGAATTAAAGGTCTAGGGTTCAGTTCAGCCTCGTCATCTGACTCCACCTGCCCCGTAGTTTCGGAAAATTAATATGATCGAAAAATACTAAATTTTTTTTGAAAAATTCCCGGCTAAATCGTCAAGACCAACCACATGCCCATCCGCTTCCTGCTCTACGTAGCAATCACCGCATTGACCCGCCTGCTGATCGGCGACGTGTCCCACCACAATGCCCCGGACCTGGGCATCATTTACCTGTGCGGTGGGATTCTGTTGTTGGCGTTTGCCATCCTGGTGGTGCGCTTTGCGTCGTCGCGTTACCCATCGGTCAAGGAAAAGTCCGAGTCCTGAGTCAGAGCCCGGCCGTGATCGGCGGCCGGTTGCTTGGCGGGCGCTGCAGCAGTTTGTGACTATCGCCATCGGTCATCACCGCCAGGATCTCCATGGCGCTGTGGCCCTGTTCAATGGCAATGCCGAATTGCACGCTTTGCACCAGGCGTTTGAGGCGTTGTGGGTCATTGCGCTGTTCGGCGCTGATCATGCGTTTGGCAACCACGCCGCTGTCGTTGGAGAGGGTCAGCATGATGCTGCCGTCCAGGCGCTGGATGCTAAGGTTGACCCGGTATTTTGGGGTGAACGTGTCGGTGATCAGCTGAAAAGGATTGTCCATGGTGCGTTACCGCCTGATAAGAACATGCACTGATTGACGACCGGTATGGGGATTGGTTCGTGTTGCCTGACCACCGGTCACAAGCTCCGTTTTCCTTCAGTGGGTCTACAGCAAGGGGCGTGCCGTACAGCAATCTTTCAGGCGATGAGTTGCCCATGTGGGAGCGGGCTTGCCCGCGATTGCGGTGGATCAGCCAACCATTCAGTGACTGACATACCGCCATCACGGGCAAGCCCGCCCCTACAGGGTGGTCTGTTTCAGGGCACTAGCGAGAAAATGACCGCAGACAGCGCAATCAGCCCCACCAGCACTACAAATACATTCGACACCTGACCCGAATACTGGCGCAGCGATGGCACGCGGAGGATGGCGTACATCGGCATCAGGAACAGCAAGCACGCGATGATCGGTCCGCCCATGGTTTCGATCATGCCCAGGATGCTTGGGTTGAAGGTGGCGACGGCCCAGCAGCTGAGGATCATGAACACGGCGGTGCAACGTTCCAGCCAGCGCGCCGACAGGGTGCGGTTGCGCCCGCGCAGGGATTTGACGATCAGGCCCTGGAAGCCTTCACTGGCGCCGATGTAGTGGCCGAGGAAGGATTTGGTGATGGCCACCAGCGCGATCAATGGTGCCGCGTAGGCGATAACCGGGGTCTGGAAGTGGTTGGCCAGGTAGGACAGGATCGAGATGTTCTGTGCCTTGGCGGCGGCGAGGTCGGCGGGCGACAGGGCCAGTACGCAACTGAAGCAGAAGAACATCACGGTGAGCACCATCATGCCATGGGCCATGGCCAGGATGCCGCTGCTCTTGCGTTCGGCTTGGGCGCCGTACACGCGTTTCTGGTCCACCGCGAAGGCCGAGATGATCGGTGAATGGTTAAACGAAAACACCATCACCGGAATCGCTAGCCACAGGGTCTTGAAGAATGCCGGCAGGGGCATGCCCTCGCTGGCGGAGGCGAAGAACGCACCATTCCAGTTGGGGATCAGGCTCAGCGCCAGCAACAGCAAGGCGGCGACAAACGGGTAGACCAGCACGCTCATGGCCTTGACGATCACGCCCTGGCCGCAGCGCACAATGGCCATCAGGCCGAGGATCAGTATCAGGGACAGAATCGCCCGTGGCGGCGGGGTCATGTGCAGTTGGTGTTCCATGAAACTGCCGAGGGTGTTGGTCAGCGCGACGCTGTACACCAGCAGGATCGGGAAGATAGCGAAAAAGTACAGCAGGGTAATCAGCTTGCCGGCACCAACGCCGAAATGTTCTTCCACCACGTCAGTAATGTCGCCGGATTTGCCCGACAGCACAAAACGCGTCAGCCCACGGTGGGCGAAGAAGGTCATGGGGAAGGCCAGTAGCGCCAGGATGATCAATGGCCAGAAGCCTCCGACCCCGGCGTTGATCGGCAGGAACAGGGTGCCGGCACCGATGGCGGTGCCGTAGAGGCCGAGCATCCAGGTGGTGTCGTGCTTGCTCCAGCCGGTGGTTACGGTTTGCGTGACAGAAGCGGGATTTTCGGCAGCAGGTGTACGTACATCGGTCATCGTTATTGCCTCGTTATTATTTTTGCGCGGGCTCACGTATGGGGCGGGTCGTCGTGCTCCTCAGCACTCCACCCAGCTGACAGCCAGGCCGCCCCGTGAAGTTTCTTTGTATTTGTCATGCATGTCGGCGCCGGTATCGCGCATGGTGCGGATCACCCGGTCGAGGGAGATAAAGTGCTTGCCGTCGCCGCGCAGGGCCATTTGCGTGGCGTTGATGGCTTTGACGGCGGCGATGGCATTGCGCTCGATACAGGGCACCTGGACCAGGCCGCCTACGGGGTCGCAGGTCAGGCCGAGGTTGTGCTCCAGGCCGATTTCGGCGGCGTTTTCCAGTTGCTCGGGGGTGGCACCGAGAATATCTGCCAAACCCGCGGCGGCCATGGCGCAGGCCGAGCCGACTTCACCCTGGCAGCCGACTTCGGCGCCGGAGATCGAGGCGTTTTTCTTGCACAGGATGCCGACGGCGGCGGCAGCCAGGAAGAAATTGACCACATCATCATCAGACGCGTCGGCGTTGAATTTCATGTAGTAGTGCAGGACTGCCGGAATGATCCCGGCCGCGCCATTGGTCGGCGCGGTGACCATGCGCCCGCCGGCGGCGTTTTCTTCGTTGACGGCGAGGGCGAACAGGTTGACCCATTCCATGGCCGACAAGGTCGAGGTGATCACATTCGGTTTGCCGATTTCCAGCAGGCTGCGGTGCAGTTTGGCGGCGCGGCGCGGTACATCCAGGCCGCCGGGCAAGATGCCCTCATCACGCAGGCCTTGCTCGACGCACTCGCGCATTACCGACCAGATATGCAGCAGGCCGCTACGGATGTCTTCGTCACTGCGCCAGGCGCGCTCGTTGGCCATCATCAATTCGGAAACCCGAAGGTCATGCTTGTTGCACAGGGCCAGCAGTTCGACGGCGCTGGAAAAGTCGTAGGGCAGTTCTACATCGCTGGTGGGAGCAACGCCCGACTCGGCTTCCGCGGCCTCGATAATGAAACCACCGCCCACTGAGTAGTAGGTCTGTTCGCTCAACAGGCCGTTTGCCCCGTAGGCATGCAGGGACATGGCGTTGGGGTGGTAGGGCAGGCTTTCTTCCAGCAGCAGGAGATCGTGCTGCCAGTTGAAGAAAATTTCTTGGGTGCCGGCAAGCAACAATCGGCCGGACTCGCGCAACTGCTGGATACGCGGCCCGATCGAGGTAGGGTCAACCCGATCTGGCCATTCGCCCATTAACCCCATTACGCACGCACGGTCGGTGGCATGCCCCACGCCGGTGGCGGACAGCGAGCCGTACAGGCGCACTTCCACGCGCTGGGTTTGCTCCAGCAATTGTTGGTCGGTGAGGGACTGGGCGAAGGTTGCCGCTGCCCGCATGGGGCCCACGGTATGGGAGCTGGACGGGCCGATGCCCACCTTGAATAGATCAAAAACGCTGATAGCCATGCTAAAGCCTTACAAGCTATGGAGTAGGAAATCGCTGCCATTGTTTGTAGGACAAGCGGAAGTGGCGCGATACTGCCCCTCTAGATCGGCACTGACCAACGAATTATCCTAAGACACCCTTTAGCAGGACTAAACTCTATGGCCCGCCCTCTGCATGCTCAGACCTATGTCTGGTTGCACGTATTTGCCTGTGCCGCACGGCATTTATCCTTTACCCGTTGCGCTGAAGAACTGCACATCACTCCCGGGGCGGTCAGCCAGCAGATTCGCCAATTGGAAGAGCGCCTGGGCTTTCGCCTGTTTCATCGCCGGGCGCGCGGCGTGGAGTTGAGTGCCGAGGGGCAGCGGCTGGCGATCACGGTGAATGAGGCCTACGGCAGCATCGATGCCGAGTTGCAGCGCCTGGATGCGGGGATGATCAGCGGCACCTTGCGCCTGCGCTCGATTCCGTCATTCCTCGGCAAATGGTTGACGCCGCGTCTGCCGCGTTTGCAGCAGCGTTTCCCGGATATCCAACTGCGACTGGTGGCCGAAGACAGCAGCATTGCCTTGCACGAAGGCGACTTCGATCTGGCCATCGACCTTAACGACGGCAGCTATCCGGGTTTGTTATCCACAGCCTTGCTTGATGAGCAGATATTCCCGGTGTGCGCGCCGAGCCTGTTGCGTGGTCGGCCACCGCTGCACGGCCCGGCCGACCTGGCCCATTTCCCGCTATTGCACGACATCACTGCCTGGCGTGGGAGTTATGAGTACGCGGAGTGGGAGTTTTACCTGAATGCTATCGGCTATCACGACGCAGACGTGCGGCGCGGCCACACCTTCAATCGCAACCACCTGACCATCGAGGCCGCCATTGCCGGCATGGGCGTGGCGATTGCCCGGCGCACCCTGCTCAATGATGAATTGGAGCGCGGCACCTTGATCGTGCCGTTCGGTCTCGCGGTGCCGAATCACAAGCGCTACGTGCTGCTCTATGCGCCAGGCGCGCTGAACCATCCCGGCGTGCGTGCGGTGCATGACTGGCTGGTGGAAGAAGCAGGGATTTTTCGCGGATTGCACCCCTTGGGAGAGGGTCAATTGTGAGGATTTTCGCAGTTGGGCGGGTGTACCCAACTCCCGACCATAACAGCGCTTTGGGCGGATGTCAGACTTAATTTGTAATGTAGGATTTATCTTTGCGTAGGGGTTGAATTGTTCCGTCAGGTGCTCAATTGTGTAGTCAAGAGGTCATGGTTTCGCCGCATCGGTGTTGCAGTTGTGACCTCTGGCGAGCTAGCTGAAATAAGGGAAACACTATGCAAATCCAAGTCAACAGCGACAACCATATTGAATGCAGCATCCGACTGGAGGAGTGGGTACGTACTACCATTGAGAGCACGCTCGAACGTTACGAAGAGGACCTGACCCGCGTCGAGGTTTACCTGCGGGATGAGAACGGCGACAAGCCGGGCCCCCATGATTTGAGTTGCCGCCTGGAAGCGCGGCCAAAGGGTCATCAACCGATTTCGGTCCTCCATAAAGCCGACACCCTGGAACAAGCGATCGACGGGGCGGCCACCAAGCTGGAGAACGCGCTGGAGCATCTGTTCGGTAAGCTGCAAGGCAAGCCGCGTGCAGAGAAACGCACGCCAAACAACCAAGTCGATGAAGCCGGGCTTGAAGAGGAATTCCTGGAAAACGAACAGGCTGCGCTTAACAGCTGATTGCTGACTGTTTTTCAACCCCATACAAAACGGGCCTGCAGATGCAGGCCCGTTTTTTTGTGGCTGATGAACGCTTCACTGTAGGAGCGAGCTTGCTCGCGAAGGGCGTAAACGATAACGCGCAGATCCTGCTGGCACGCGGTGCTCTTATGCTTTTCGCGAGCAAGCTCGCTCCTACAATAAGCCGGCAGTCCGGCCGTCAGAACGCGACCGAGGTCTGTACATACACCGTGCGCGGCTCGCCCACGTATTTGCCTTTGTTGTTGTCGTCAAACGAGCGGGTGTAGTACTGGGTGTTGAAGATGTTCTTCACTCCCACCGCAACATTCAGATCCGACAACTGCGGCCCGAAGTCGTAGGCCGCGCGGCTGCTGAACAGCATGTAGCCAGGAATGCGCCCGGTGCTGCCATCCACGCTTTCGGCGCGGGTGTTGGCGTTGTCGGCGAACTGGCTGCTCTGGTAGGTGCTGTCCAGGTTCAGCTTCCACGCACCTTCGGTGTAGCCCACGCCCAGGGTGCCTTTGTGCTTGGACGAGAAGGGCACGCGGTTGCCTTTGTTCGGGCCGTCTTCGCGGATGGTTGCATCGACGTAGGCGTAACTGGCGTACACATCAAAACCGGCCAGTGTCGGGCTTAAGCCATCGAGAGCATAGTTGAGGCTGGACTCGATACCCTGGTGCCGGGTTTCGCCACGGGCGATCACCGAGTCGTTGGTCTGGTTGCTTTCATACTGGTTGTCGAAGTTGATCAGGAACGCTCCGATTTCCGCACGCAGCGCGCCGTTGTCGTAGCGGGTGCCGACTTCCCAGGTGCGGGCCTTTTCCGGCTTGACCGCGCCGCTGCTAACGCGGTTGGGCATCTGGCTGTACTGCACGCTGCCGAAGGAACCTTCGGTGTTGGCATACAGGTTCCAGTCGTCGGTCAGGTGATAAAGCACGTTCAGCGCCGGCAAGGCAGTGTTGTAGTCGCCCTTGTATTTGACGTTGGTCAGGTTGTTGGTCTGTTGCGACTTGATCATCTCGTAGCGGATGCCAGGGGTTATGGTCCACTTGCCTATATCGATCCGGTCGTCGATAAAGAATGCATTGGCTTCGGTGCCACCCCGGGTGTCGCGGTCGTTGCGGCTGTCGGTGTTGGGCAGTTGCTGGTTGGCCGCAATCGGCGTGCGGTAGCGCAATTCATGCCCGGCTTCGTTGATGTAGCGGTAGCCCACACCGACTTCGTGGCTGGTGGGGCCGAGGTCGAAGCCTTGGGCCAGGCGCGTTTCCAGGCCGCGTACCCAGTACTCGCGCGGGGACAGCGAAAGGAAGCTGCCCTGGTCCAGATAACCGCTGCGCAGGGTCTTGGTAAAGAAGCTGTTGACGGTGAATTCCCGGCGATCTTCCTGGTAGCGGTAGCCCACGTTAAACATCGTACGGCGGCCCCAGAATTTGTCGTAGGGGCGGGTGGACTGATATGGGTCGGCCTTGTAGGCCGCAGTGCTCAAGCCACCGGGCATGTCGGCCTGACCTTCGTAGTACTGGGCCATGGCATTGAAGCTGTTGGCTGCGTCCAGTTGGTAATTGCCCTTGAGGATCAGGTCGTCGATTTGTGTGTCGCTGTGTTCGCGCCAGTCGCCGCCGCGGGTGCCGGAATACAGGATGGCGCCGCCCAGGCCATTGTCGGTGGTGCCGCCTGCCAGCAGATTGCCGGTGGTCTTGAAGCCATCATGGCTGGAGGACGGGCTGGTCTCGGTCTGCAGGCCACCCTTGACCGTCGGCGCATCGGGAATCGCCCGGGTCACGAAGTTGACCACGCCGCCGACGTTTTGCGGCCCGTAACGCACGGCGCCACCGCCGCGCACCACGTCCACCGCATCCATGTTGCCCATGCTGACCGGCGCGAACGACAGTTGCGGTTGGCCATACGGGGCGAAGGGCACCGGAATCCCGTCCATCAATACCGTCGAGCGCGATGCCAGGCGTGGATTGAGCCCACGAATGCCGAAGTTAAGCGCCATGTCATGGCTGCCGGTGCCGTTGTTTTCCGGAGCGTTGACCCCTGGAATGCGGTTGAGTACGTCCCGGGCCTGGGTCGCGCCCTGGCGCTCGAATTCTTCGCGACGGATCACATCGCGGGCGCCGGGGTGTTCGAAGACGTTGGTTTGCGCGGCATCGCCCAGCCAGTCGCCCACGACATTTGAGGTGCTCAGCTCCAGAGTGGCCGGCGCGTTCAGTGGTTGCAGGCTGTAGGCGTTGTTACCTTCGGCGCGGGCTTGCAGGCCGGTGCCCTTGAGCAATGCGTTCAAACCTTGTTCGGTGGTGTAGCTACCTGTCAGGCCCTGGCTTTGCGCGCCGGCGGTCACTTCCGAGCCAAAGGAAATCAGCACGCCGGCTTCACGGCCAAACTGATTCAGCGCTGCTTCCAGGGACGTCGGGGCGATGTGATAAGGCTTGGCCTCGGCGGCCATGGCGTAGGGCAGGGCGCTGAAACTGAGGCTGGCGCCCAGCAGCAAGTGGCGCAGCGTGCGGGCAAGTGGCGTCAGACGAGTCGGTTGCTGGGGCATGAAGAACGTTCCTCAGAGGTGGGAAACTGGGTGGCTTTCCCTCTCTGTCACGCGAGGTACGGAAAACGGCTCACGGTTGCCGAAAATAATTTAAACGCGGGCTTCGACGCTGACCCAGTAACGGGTAAAACGCCGCACTTTGACCGGCAGGCTGATTTGCAGCAGGTCGAGGATGCGTTCGCTATCGTCCAGCGGGTAGCTGCCGGAGATCAGCAAGTTGGCTACCTGCGGATCACACTGCAATTGGCCGCGGCGATAACGGCTCAGTTCTTCGAGGAAATCTGCCAGACGCATGTGCGACGCCACCAGCATGCCGTCGGCCCAGGCGCCAGTGTTGGCGTCCGTAAGGCGCGGCGTATCCCAGCCTTTGCGGGTGAGGTTGGCCAGGCGCGATTTTTCCAGGGTCAGGGGCAGGCCGCTGTAGGCCTTGGGTGACATCTGCACCTGACCATCCAGCACCGCGACCTGGGTGTGATCGTTGAACTGGCGCACATTCACCTGCGCCGCCTGGGTGGTGACGATGCCCTGGCCGGTGATGATCTGCAGCGGAGTGTTGGCGCGCAGCAATATCTCGCCTTCGAGCAGGCGGATCAGGCGTTGTGGACCATCGAATTGCACATCCACCGCACTGGCGGTATTGAGTTGCAGTTGGCTGCCATCGGCCAGTTGTACCTTGCGCCGCTGGCCGAGGGGGCTGCGGTAGTCGGCGGTCAATGGCGGGATCAAGTGCTGCTGGCGAAAGCCCCTGGTCGCTGCCGAGCCGGCGCCCAGAATCAACAACAGCTTCAGGGCCTGGCGCCGGCTACTGGATTGCGGTGCGTTCAACGCCGCATGGGCCAGGGGCGAGGGCATCCCACGCAAGCGCTGGTTGACCCGCTGTATATGCTCCCACGCCCGTTGATGCTCGCTGTGGGCATCCATCCAGTGTTGCCAGTTCGCCTGTTGGCGCGGGTTGAGCGGGCCTTGCTGCATTTGCATCAGCCACTGCACGGCCTGCTCGGCGACTTGGGTCGAGAAGTTCGCGGCGGGGTTCATAGGGCGAAATAGCAGCGCATGGCGGCTTTATTCAGATGACGTTTGACGGTGGCGATGGATATCCCCAGTTCGGCAGCGATTTGCCCATACGTCAGGCCATCGAGTTGAGCCAGCAGGAAGGCGCGTTTGACCTGCACTGGCAAACCGTCGAGCAATTGGTCGAGCTCCATCAGGGTTTGCAGGATGATCGCCCGCTCTTCTTCCGACGGCGCGGCGAGCTCAGGCATTTGCGCCAGGGCATCGAGGTAGGCGCGTTCCAGGTCCTGGCGGCGGTAGTGGTTGAACAGCACGCGCTTGGCGATGGTGGTGAGGAAGGCGCGGGGCTCGATCAGCGTCGGTGTTTCGCGGGCGGTCAACACCCGGATAAACGTGTCCTGGGCCAGGTCGGCGGCACTTTGCGGGCAGCCAAGCTTGCGTCGCAACCAGCCGGTCAGCCAGTGGTGATGGTCGTGATACAGGACTTCGACGGTATTGGACGGCCGCAACGCGAACACTCCGGGAGCATCTGCATGCTTCAGGTAACGAGAATTGTTCGCATTGTAGGGGGCGAGATGGCATTCAGCAATCGGCAGAAGACCGATAGCCGCTTTTATAGCCGCCACTCACTTGTGGGAGCTGGCTTGCCTGCGATGGCACATTCGATGTTCGTCGTTCTCTTTTGCTTATGAGAATATTTATCATTAAACTCCCGCCCCTGATAAGCCAGGCGCCAGCGGCATGAAAAGCAAAGCCTCACTTCCTCTTTCCTATCGCCTCGGTGTGACGTCGCGGTTGCTGGCGGCTGTCGTCGGCGGCTATGGGTTGGCGTCCCTGGCCAGCGTGTGCATGACCTTCTGGCTGCCACTCTCGCGTGCCGATGCGGTGGTCAGCGGCATGCTCAGTTCCTTTGTGTTCTACCTGTTGGCGGTGATCTGGTGTTTTGCCTGCCGCAGTGCGTCCCGCGCCTGGTTTGGCGTGCTGGTGCCCTGCGCGATATTGGCCACCCTGGCTGGCCTGGCCTATTGGATGGGGCGCCCATGAAAGAGGGTTTCCGTCAGGCAATGGCCTGGTTGCACACCTGGGCCGGGTTGATTTTCGGTTGGTTGCTGTTCGCGATTTTCCTCACCGGCACCCTGTCTTACTTCAAGGGCGAAATCACCCACTGGATGCAGCCGGAAGTGCCCGCCCATGCCGTGGACGATGCGCGCAGCGTGGCCGTGGCGCAGCGCTACCTGGAACAGCACGCCCCCACGGCGGCCCGTTGGTTTATCGGCTTGCCCGATAGCCGCGACCCCGGTTTATCGGTGATGTGGCAAGACAAGATCGACCCTGGCCGGCGCGGCAATTTCATCGAGAAAATGCTCGACCCGGTCTCCGGCGAACAACTCCAGGCCCGTGAAACCATGGGCGGCGAGTTCTTCTACCGGTTCCACTTCCAGTTGCAGATGCCCCATCCGTGGGGCCGCTGGTTGTCGACCATCGCGGCGATGGTGATGTTCGTCGCGCTGATCACCGGGATCATCACCCACAAGAAAATCTTCAAGGACTTCTTCACCTTCCGCCCGCGCAAGGGCCAGCGCTCCTGGCTCGATGGGCACAATGCGGTCGGCGTGCTGGTGTTGCCGTTCCACCTGATGATCACCTACAGCAGTCTGGTGATTTTCATGACCATGGTCATGCCCGCCAGCATCCTCGCGTCCTATGACGGCGACACTCGCGCCTTCTTCAATGAATTGTTCCCGGCCACCGACAACGCGCCGGCTCTCGGCCAGCCGGGCAAACTGCTGCCCTTGGCGCCGCTGGTGGAACAGGCGCGGGCGCAGTGGGGCGGTGGGCATGTGGGGCGACTGGCGGTGAACAACCCTGGCGATGTGAATGCCTCGGTCAATGTCTCCCGCGCCGGCTCTGACCGGGTGGTGCATGATTTCGGCAGCACCGTGTCCTTCAATGGCAACACGGGCGAACTGCTGCGGGTCAGTGCCGAGCAGTCGCTGCCGATGGCGATTGGGGGCAGCTTCTACGGCCTGCACATGGGGCATTTCGCCGGCCCGGTGCTGCGGTGGTTGTACTTTATCTGCGGCCTGGCGGGCACGGCGATGATTGGCACCGGCCTGGTGATCTGGCTGGGCAAGCGTCAACTCAAGCATGCCAAAGCCGCAGTGATGCCGTTTGAATTGCGCCTGGTGGAAGTGCTGAACCTGGCCAGTATGTCCGGGCTGGTCATCGCCATTGCTGTGTTTTTCTGGGCCAATCGCCTGCTGCCTGCGACCTTCGCCGAGCGTTCGGACTGGGAAGTGCAGAGCTTCTTTATCGCCTGGGGCCTGACCTTGCTTCACGCCATGCTGCGCCGTGGCCGCCGGGCCTGGGTCGAGCAACTGGGCCTGGGCGCCGTGTTGTTCATGGCGGTGCCGCTGCTCAATGCGCTGACCACCTCCGAGCACCTGGGTGTGTCCCTGGCCAAGGGCGATTGGGCCATGGCCGGCTTTGATCTGACGTGCCTGGGCAGCGGCCTGTTCCTGGCCTGGGCCGCCTGGAAAATGCAACACCGCAGCGCCGCTCAACCTCGGGCCGAGCGTGCCCGGCCACTGACCCTCAAAGGCGAGGTGCACTGATGTTGCTGGCCTTGTTGCTGTGCTACGCAGGCTTTGTTGCGCTGTGCCTGTCCCTGGATCGTCACCACGGCGAGTTGCTGCACAGCAAACCTTCGCCACGGCGGCGCCTGGGGTTGCGCGTGGGCGGATGGCTGCTGTTGGCGCTGTCGATCTGGCCGGCGGTGCACATGGCCGGCTGGAGCCGGGGCCTGGTGGACTGGTGCGCGGTGCTGATGCTCAGTGGGCTGCTGCTGGTGTTGCTGTTGCCGTATCGGCCAAGGCTGGCCTTGATCCTCGCGGGCGTCGGCCTGCTGGCCAGCCCCGTCGCGGCTTTGGCGACCCTCTGAGCCCTGTCGATGATCAGCACCCCGCCCGAACCCCAGGATCAGCCCCACGCAGAATCGTCGGGCGGGCGCGCACATTTCCTGCAGGTATTTTTGTCCCAGCGCTCACAGATGGAGGCGTTGGTCAGCCGCCGCGTAGGTTGTCGGGCGACGGCGGCGGACCTGGTGCAGGACTTGTTCCTGCGTTTCTGGCGCCGGCCCCTAGTGCAGGTCGAAGAACTCAGCACCTACCTGCTGCGCTGCGCCGGCAATATCGCCATCGATCACTTGCGCAGCGAAGGTGCGCGGGTGCGTGGCAATGAAAGCTGGTTGCCGGAACAGCAGGATCATCACAGCTGCGAGCCCCAGGCCGCGCTGGAAGCGGGCAACGATCTGCGCCATGTGGAAGCGGCGCTGCGCAGTTTGCCGGAGCGTACGCGGCAGATCTTTTTGCTCAACCGCATCCACGGGCGCAAATACGCAGAAATCGCCAAGGCCATGGGCCTGTCCCAAAGTGCCGTGGAAAAACATATGATGCGCGCCCTCGAAGCCTGCAAAGCCAGCCTTCGTGAAACCCCACCACCACGCTCGCCAGGGAAAGCACCGTGAACGTCACCCCGACGCCCGCCCAGGAACAGGCCGCCCTGGCCTGGCTCAGCCTGCTGCACGATGCGCCGAGCAGTGGCGACCAGGCCACCTTCAGCCGCTGGCTGCGCGCCGACCCGGCCCATGTCGAGGCCTATGCCCAGGCCCAGGTGTTGTGGGAATTGAGCGAAGTGCCGGCGAGCACCCTGGCCGATGAAGACGCCTTGGCCCTGCAGCGTTACCTCAAAGCCATGGACGGCGCGAAACACTCCCGCGTGCGCCGCTGGTCTACGGCACTGGCGATGGCGGCTTGCCTGGTGTTGATGGTGTCGATGGGCGCGGGTTGGCAGCCGCAGCGCTGGGCCGATGATCTGGGTGCCGATTACGTCAGCGCTCCAGGTGAAGTCAAAACCGTGACCCTGGCCGATCACAGCCAAGTCACCCTGGATGCCGACAGCGCGATTGCCGTGGATTTCAGCCACGGTGAGCGGCATATCCAACTGCGCCGCGGCGCCGGTTTTTTCAATGTGACCCACACCGGGCAAGCTTTTGTGGTGCACGCTGGCAGTGGCGAAGTGCGGGTGCTCGGCACGCAGTTTGAAGTGCGCCTGCAACCGGCGGGCGCCCAGGTGACGGTGTTGTCGGGACGAGTAGGGGTGACGCCTTCTGCCCAGGGTACTCAGCAGATTCTGACGGCTGGTCAGCAAGTGGCCTACGCCGAGGGTGTGGCTGATGAGCGGCATGCGGTGGACAGTGAATCACGCCTAGGGTGGCGCGATGGCTGGCTCAACTACTACAAGGCGCCGTTGGCCGATGTGGTCAAGGACCTTGGCCGTTACTACCCCGGCCGCATCCTGCTGCTCAACGACGAACTCGGCGTCCGCCGGGTCAGCGGCAGCTTCCCGAGCAAGGACCCCGAGGCGGTGCTCAATGCATTGCAAGCGGTGCTGGGTTTTGAGCAGCACAGCGTGCTGGGCCGGCTGATCGTCGTTCGCTAAAAACTATCCACACCCCTGGCAAGCCAGCTCCCACAGGGAATGGGGTGGGGCAAAAACAAGAACAAAGGCTGAGGGTAAAATTATTTTCAATTTCACCTGAGGTAAAACCCCACGCCATCCGTGTAGTGCTTGAAACTGCGATCAATTCGCATTAACAGCGTTATCTACACGGGTTCTCCAGCATGAAGTCCAGGGCAAAGTCGGTGGCAGGCGGTTCGGTTAAACAGTGGCTGGGAGCCTCCCTTCTGGCCGCTTCAGGTCTGGCAGTATGGCCGCTGAGCCTGGCGCAGGCGGCGGATGCGCAACAGCAAAGCACGGTCTTCAACTTCGCACTCCAGGCCAAACCGTTGCCCCAGGCACTGAGCGATTTCAGTCGCGTGACCGGCATCAGTGTGGTCTACACCGACGAAGCGCCCTACAACCTCAATGCCCCGGCCGTGACTGGGCAGATGAGTGCGGCCCAGGCCCTGCAGCGCCTGCTGGGCAGTTCCGGCTTGACCTTCCGCCAGATCGACGCGCGCACCCTGGCCCTTGAACCGCTGCCGACCGAAGGCGCGGTCAACCTCGGCGCCACGACCATCAGTGGCGTGAACCCGCAGCAAGCCACCAGCTACCAGCCACCGCCCACCAGTTCGGTGATGCGCTCCCAGGGCTTGCTACTGGAAACCCCGCAAACCGTGAACATGGTGCCGGCCCAGGTGATGCGCGACCAAGTGCCGCGCAACCTCGACGATGCATTGGCCAATATCAGCGGCATCACCCAGGCCAACACCTTGGGTAGTACCCAGGATGCGGTGATGCTGCGTGGCTTTGGTGACAACCGCAATGGCTCGGTCATGCGCGACGGCATGCCAGTGGTGCAGGGCCGGGCGCTGAACGAAACCGCCGAGCGCGTCGAAGTGCTCAAGGGCCCGGCGTCGTTGCTGTATGGCATCCAGGACCCGGGCGGCGTGATCAATATCGTCAGCAAGAAACCCGAGCTGACCCCATCCACCGCCCTTACCGTGCGCGGCTCGACCTATGGCAGCGGCAAGAACGGCAGCGGTGGCAACCTCGATACCACAGGCCCCATCGGCGACAGCGGCCTGGCTTACCGCTTGATCGTCGATCATCAGGACGAAGACTACTGGCGCAACTTTGGCACCTATCGCGAAAGCCTGATCGCACCGTCCCTGGCCTGGTACGGCGACACCACCCAAGTGTTGCTGGCCTACGAGCACCGCGAATTCCTCTCGCCGTTCGACCGTGGCACCGCCATCGACCCCAAGACCAATCACCCGCTGGACATCCCCGCCACGCGCCGCCTGGACGAGCCGTTCAACAATATGGAAGGCCGCTCCGACCTGTATCGCTTCGCGGTCGACCACGACCTGAATGACGACTGGAAGGCCCATTTCGGCTACAGCTGGAACCGCGAAACCTACGACGCCAGCCAGGTGCGCGTGAGCAAGGTCAACGCCAATGGCACCCTGAACCGCAACATGGACGGCACCCAGGGCGCGCTGACCACCGACCGCTTCACCACCGTCAGCCTCGAAGGCAAGGTGGACGTGGCCGGCATGCGCCATGACCTGGTGTTCGGCCTGGATGACGAGTACCGCAAAATCTACCGTGCCGACCTGATCCGCCAGGCCAGCCGCAGCGTTTTCAACTACAACGACCCGGTGTATGGCCGCGAAGTGGCGGGCACTACGGTCAGCGCGCCGGACAGCAACCAGACCGATCTGCTACGCAGCGACTCGGTGTTTTTCCAGGATGCCATCCACCTTAGCGACCAGTGGATCCTGGTCGGTGGCGCACGCTTCCAGGAGTACGACCAGTACGCCGGCAAAGGCCGCCCGTTTACGGCCAACACCGACAGCAACGGCCAGAAGTGGGTGCCCCGCGCCGGTCTGGTGTACCGCTATACCGATGCGCTGTCGTTCTATGGCAGCTACACCGAGTCGTTCAAACCCAACTCCACCATTGCGCCGCTCAACAACAAGATGGTGATCGACGGCAGCATTGCCCCGGAACAGTCCAAGTCCTGGGAGCTGGGAGCCAAACTCGATATGCCGGGGCGTATCACCGCTAACGTGGCGTTGTTTGATATCCACAAGCGCAACGTGCTGGTGTCGATCACCGAGGGCGCGACCTCGATCTATAGCGTCGCCGGCAAGGTGCGTTCCCGTGGCCTGGAAATGGACCTGAGCGGGCAGTTGACCGAGCAGTGGAGCCTGATCGGCAGCTACGCCTACACCGATGCCGAAGTCACCGAAGACCCGACCTACAAAGGCAAAGGCCTGCAAAACGTGGCGAAGAATTCCGGTTCTGTTTCAGCCGTGTACGACTTCGGCACTATCGTGGGCGGCGACCAGCTGCGCGTCGGTGCCGGTGCGCGTTATGTCGGCGAGCGTGCCGGCGATGCCCTCAACAGCTTTGACCTGCCGGGCTACACCGTGGCGGATGCGTTTGCCACCTATGACACCAAGGTCGACGGGCAGAAGGTCAAGTTCCAGCTCAACGTGAAGAACCTGTTTGACCGTACTTACTACACCTCGGCCGTCAGCCGTTTGTTTGTGTCCATGGGCGATGCGCGCCAAGTGTCGTTGTCCAGCACCCTGGAGTTCTGATCATCGGCGATGACGCTGGCGGCCTGAGCTGCTAGCGTTGCGCTCTTTGATGATTGCCGGGACGGTTTGATGCAGTTGGGACGATGGATACACACCAGTGCCATGCTGGTGGGCGTGAGCCTGTTGTTGGGTGGCTGTGCCACGTCTTCGACAACCAGCGAACAGGCGCTGGACCAATTGCTGGCCGACCCGGCGCTGGCCGGTGCCAGCGTTTCCTTGATGGTGCGCGATGCCCGCAGCGGCAGCACGCTGTACCAGCACAATCCACGCACGCGGCTGGTGCCGGCGTCCAGCATGAAACTGCTGACCACGGCGGCGGCCATGGATGTACTGGGCCCGCAGTATCGGTTTTCTACGCAGTTGCTGAGTAATGGCAGCCAACAAGGCGCGCGCCTGATGGGCAATCTGTACCTGCGCGGCCTGGGCGACCCGACGATTCAGTGGGCCGATTACCAGGCGCTGGCGGCGAGCCTGGCCGGGCAGGGCATCCAGCAGATCCAGGGCGATTTGGTGTTCGATGACACTTGGTTCGACGCCGAGCGCCTGGGTGTGGATTGGGCCCATGACGACGAGGACAAGTATTACGGCGCGCAGATTTCCGCGCTGACCGTGTCACCCAATTCTGATTTTGATGCGGGCACCTTGATCGTCACGGCCAAGGCGCCCGTGGCGGTCGGCCAACCGCTGAGTGTCACCCTCAGCCCACCTACCGATTATGTGCAACTGAGCAATCTGGCCGTCAGTGGCCCGGGCAACAGCTATGGGCTCAATCGCCAACATGGCAGCAACCTGCTGCGCCTCAGTGGCACCCTCAAGCCGGGGACGCAAAGCCGGCAATGGGTCAGCGTGTGGGAGCCGACGCAACTGGTGGCCAATCTGTTTACCCAGGCCCTGGCGGAGCAGGGGATCAGCGTACAGGGCCGGCGCGTGATCGGTGGTGTGAGTCCGGCGACCGCCACTGTGTTGGCGACACACCAGTCGGCACCGTTGCAGGAGCTGATCAGGCCGTTGCTCAAACTGTCCAACAACAGCATGGCCGAAGCGCTGCTCAAGGCCATGGGGCGTCAACGGGCGAATGCCGGCACGGCGGCGGCGGGTGTGGCAGCGGTTGCGGATTTTCTGCGCCGCCAAGGCCTGGACCCGGCGACGCTGAACCAGGTGGATGGCTCGGGGTTGTCGCGACGTAACCTGGTGTCGGCGCAGAACTTCACCGACCTGCTGCTGGCCATGGGCAAGCAGCCGTGGTTCAACGCCTGGTACGACGCGTTGCCCATCGCCGGCGACCCGGATCGCTTGAGCGGCGGCAGCCTGCGTTACCGCCTGCGCGGGACAGCGGCGCAAGGCAACCTGCAGGCCAAGACGGGTTCGATGGGTGGGGTGTCGTCGTTGACGGGCTACATCACCGACGCGGGTGGGCGGCGGTTGGTGTTTTCGATGCTGACCAATAACTACGTGGTGGAGGGCAGCCGGATCAAGGCTGTGGAAGACCGTGTGGCGACAGTCCTTTGTAGGAGCGAGCTTGCTCGCGAAGGTCGTTAACGCTAACGCGGGGAACCTGACTCCCCGCGTTGCCCTCAGGTTTTTCGCGAGCAAGCTCGCTCCTACAGTGGGCGGGGTTGGAGCGGCTGCTGGTATTTTGTAGGAGCGAGCTTGCTCGCGAAGGTCGTTAACGATAACGCGGTGAACCTGACGCCCCGCATCGCCCTCAGGTTTTTCGCGAGCAAGCTCGCTCCTACAGGGGGCGGGGTTGGAACGCTTGCCGGTATTCACCTGGTGTCGCTCCCATCGCTTGGCGAAAGCGGTTGGTAAAGTGGCTAGCACTGGAAAACCCACACGCCAGGGCAATCTCCCCCAACGGCAGTGACCCGCTGCGCAACATGGCCTGGGCCCGCACCATGCGGCGGGCCAGCACATATTGATGGGGCGGCAGGCCAAAGCTTGTGCGAAACATCCGCGCAAAGTGGTATTCCGACAACGCACACAACCCCGCCAATTGCCCCAGGCTGAGCGGCTCGGCCAGTTGCTGTTCGATGTATTCCACCAACTGCCGGCGTTGGTGTGCCGCCAATCCACCCTTGAGGCGCAAGCCTTCGCGCAGGCCGACCTGGCTGAGCAGGGTGTGGCTGAGCATTTCATGGGCCAGGCTACTGGTCAGCAGGCGTTCGGCGGGCTCCTGCCAGTTCAGGCCGATCAATTGGTGAAAACGTCCGGCCTGCTGCGGGTCTTCCAGAAACGTGCTTTCACGCAGTTGCAACGCCCGGGGTTCGCGGTCCAGCAGGGTGACGCAACCCAGGGCAAATTGCTCCGGGCTGAAGTACACGTGGGCCAGGCGGATTTCGCCGTTGATCACCCAGGCCGACTGATGTTCGGCGGGCAGGATGCACAATTTGTCGGGGCCGCCCTTGGTGCCGGGCTGGCCACGGCGAAATGTCTCGGTGCCACCGCCGACATAGCAAGACAAGGTGTGATGGCTGGGTGCCTCGTAGTCCTGGGAATCGTGATGGTTACTCCATAAAGCCGCAGACAAGCCGTCACCGAGCTCGGCACTCAGCTCAAGGCGAGCGTTGGGCGAGCTGTTCAGGGCTTTGAAGACTTGTAGGTTTTCCAGTGCAGACATGGGGTTCTCTCCGACGCCTTGCATCCTACTCCCGGCGGCTGGCGCTGTGATCCCTCGGCCCGACAAAAGCGCAAGAATCTGCAAGTGCCGGGCAACCAGTCGGGGTGAAACTGTGGCTCAACCACTGGAGTGCGCCATGAACCTATCCCTGTACTTACTGACCGTGCTGATCTGGGGCACGACCTGGATCGCCCTCAAATGGCAGCTGGGCGTGGTGGAGATTGCGGCATCCATCGTCTATCGCTTCGCTCTGGCGGCACTGGTGCTGTTTGTGTTGTTGCTGCTCAGTCGCAAGTTGCAGGTGATGAACCGCCGTGGGCACCTGATCTGCCTGGCCCAGGGCTTATGCCTGTTTTGCGTGAACTTCATGTGCTTCCTCACCGCCAGCCAGTGGATCCCCAGTGGCCTGGTGGCCGTGGTGTTCTCCACCGCGACGCTGTGGAATGCGTTGAATGCCCGAGTGTTCTTCGGCCAGAACGTCGCGCGCAATGTTCTGTTGGGCGGCGGCCTGGGCTTGATGGGCCTGGGTTTGCTGTTCTGGCCGGAACTGGCCGGGCATAGCGCCAGCCCCGAGACGCTGATGGGCCTGGGCCTGGCGTTGTTGGGCACCCTGTGTTTTTCGGCGGGCAACATGCTGTCGAGCCTGCAACAGAAAGCCGGACTCAAGCCGTTGACCACCAACGCCTGGGGGATGGCTTACGGTGCCTCGATGCTGGCCCTTTATTGCGTGGTCCAGGGCATTCCGTTCGGTATGGAATGGAACACCCGCTATATCGGCTCGTTGTTGTACCTGGTGATCCCCGGCTCGGTGATCGGCTTTACCGCCTACCTGACCCTGGTCGGCCGCATGGGCCCGGAGCGAGCGGCGTATTGCACGGTGTTGTTTCCGGTGGTGGCGCTGAACGTCTCGGCGCTGCTCGAAGGCTACCAGTGGACCGCCCCCGCGCTGGGTGGGTTGGTGCTGGTGATGCTGGGGAATGTGTTGGTGTTTCGTAAGCCCCGGGCGATTACGCCTGTGAGTCCGCTGTTGGAGCCGAAGCAAATCTGATGTGGGAGCTGGCTTGCCAGCTCCCACAGTTTGATCGGCGTTACTTCAGGCCCAGGCGCTTGGCCATGCGCCCCAGGTTGGCGCGGTCCAGTCCCAGTTCGCGGGCGGCGCTGGCCCAGTTGTGCTGATGGCGTTCCAGGCAGGCGCTGATGACTTGTCTTTGGTAATGCTCGGTGGCCTGGCGCAGGTCGCCGTTCACCAGCGCAAGCTCGGCGGGCTCTTCTATCAAGGGGGCAGACTCATTGGGCAAGTCCAGGTCCTTGGCGCTGAGGCTGAGGATCTTCGGTCGTTCCCGACAATTGCCCAGGGCCTTCAGCGCGCTGCGGCCAATCAAGTGTTCCAGCTCTCGCACATTCCCGGGCCAGCCATAAGCCAGCAACGCCGCCTGGGCATCGCTGGTCAGGCGCAGGCTGCCCAGGCCCATGCGCGAGCGGTTCTGTTCCAGGAAGAAACCGGCCAGCAGCAGCACGTCACGCCCGCGTTCACGCAAGGCCGGGACTTGCAGCGGGTACACGCTCAAGCGGTGATAGAAATCGGCGCGGTAACGGCCGTTGCGCACTTCTTCGGCCAAGTCACGGTTGGTGGCGGCGATCAGGCGCACGTCCACTTGGTGCTCCTTATCCGAACCCAGTCGCTGCAACTGCCCGCTTTGCAACACCCGCAATAGCTTGGCCTGGACCGTCAGCGACAACTCACCGACTTCATCGAGGAATAAGGTGCCGCCATTGGCCAGTTCGAACTTGCCCCGCCGTTCGTTCAGCGCGCCGGTGAACGCGCCGCGAACGTGGCCAAACAGCTCACTTTCCACCAGGGTCTCTGGCAGCGCGGCGCAGTTGAGGCTGATCAGCGGTTTCTCCGAACGGGGCGAGGCCGCGTGAATGGCCTGGGCCACCAGCTCTTTGCCGACCCCTGTTTCGCCGGTGATCAACACGGTCAGGTCGCTGCCGCCCACCAGTTTGATTTCTTCCACCAGGCGTTTGTGGGTCTTGCTTTGGCCGATCATTTCCTTGTGCTGCTGGCCGCTGGCCTGGCGATAGATTTCGGCGCGCTGGTGTTCGTCCTCGGCGCGCAGGGCCAGGTGTTCCATGCGTTCGGCGACATTGACCGTGGCGGCGGCGAGGCTGGCAAACGCCTGCAAGGCGTCCAGTTCGACACGTTCGAAGCGTTCGGTGTCGAGGGCATCCAGGGTCAGCAGACCCCAGGGATGGTCGTCGACAAACAGCGGGCATCCCATGCAGTCGTGGACTTCCAGGTGCCCATGCAGGCCATCGACCAGGCCGTCGTAAGGGTCGGGCAGTTCGCTGTCGCTATCAAAGCGGGTGGGGCCGGGGCTGCTCAGCAGCACCGCAAAGCGCGGATGTTCGCTGATCTTGAAGCGTCGGCCCAAGGTGTCCGGGCTCAGACCGTCCACGGCCAGCGGTACCAGCCATTCACCGTCCAGGCGCAGCAGCGCGGCGGCGTCGCAGGGTAGCAGGGTGCGCATGGCTTGCAGCAGGCGTCGGTAGCGCTCGCCTTCCGGCAGTTCGCGGGACAGGTCGGCTACCAATGGCAGCAGGGTGGTGAGCAGGGAATGTGCAGTCATAATGACTCCTTGTAGTCCGAATGACTATAAAGCGTGGGAAGTCATATTGACTACATATAAATTAACTCATTGATAAATAAGGAATTATTTGTTGGCACGAATGCTGAGTATCACAAGGTAATCATTCAGAAGCCTAAAAGGCTCAGGAGTCTCCCCATGCTTAGCGTTCAAGACCGTGCCATCGTCAAATCTACTGTGCCGCTGCTCGAAAGCGGTGGCGAAGCCCTGATCACCCACTTCTACCGCATGATGTTGTCCGAGTACCCCGAAGTGCGCCCGCTGTTCAACCAGGCCCACCAAGCCAGCGGCGACCAGCCTCGCGCCTTGGCCAATGGGGTGCTGATGTACGCGCGGCACATCGACCAGTTGGACCAGTTGGGCGACCTGGTGGCCAAAATCATCAATAAGCACGTTGCCCTGCAAATCCTGCCGGAGCACTACCCGATTGTCGGCAACTGCCTGCTGCGGGCGATTTCCGAGGTGTTGGGTGATGAAATCGCCACACCAGAAGTGATGAGTGCGTGGGGCGCGGCCTATGGCCAATTGGCCGATATCCTGATCGGCGCAGAGAGTGCCATCTACGACGAAAAAGCCCAGGCCGTTGGCGGCTGGCGTGGGGCGCGGTCGTTTTTGCTGGTCAAGCGCGTGGAGGAGAGCAGTGAAATCATCTCCCTGTACTTTGCCCCGGTGGACAACGGCCCGATCCTCGCTGCCGAGCCCGGCCAGTACATCGGCCTGAAGCTGATCCTCGATGGCGAAGAAGTGCGCCGCAACTATTCATTGTCGGCGCGTACCGACGCGGGCCTGTACCGCATCAGCGTCAAGCGCGAAGCGGGCGGGCGCGTGTCCAATTACCTGCATGACCAGATGCACGTGGGGGCGACCATCGACCTGTTCCCGCCATCGGGGGAGTTCACGCTGGTGGACAGCGACAAACCCCTGGTGCTGATCAGCGGCGGTGTGGGCATCACGCCAACCCTGCCGATGCTGGAAGCGGCGTTGGCGACCGAGCGCCCGGTGCACTTTATCCACTGCGCGCGCAATGGTGGCGTGCATGCGTTTCGCGACTGGGTCGATGCCCTGGCCGCGCGTCACCCGCAACTGCAGCGTTTCTACTGCTACGCCGAAGACGACGGCATCAGCCCAGCGGCGGACAAGCTCGGCATGCTGACCCAGGAGCAACTGGCGGCGTGGTTGCCTGAGGAGCGTGATGTGGACGCCTACTTCCTCGGGCCCAAGGGCTTTATGAGTGCGATCAAACGTCACCTCAAGGCTTTGGGTGTGCCTGAAAAGCAGAGCCGGTATGAGTTCTTCGGGCCGGCGGCGGCGCTGGAATAAGCGGCCGCTCTTCAACACCGCATTGGCCTTTTCGCGAGCAAGTCGAATCGTCGCACCGCCGCTCCCACATTTGATCTGTGAATACATTCAAATGTGGGAGCGGCGGTGCGACGATTCGACTTGCTCGCGAAGAGGCCCGAAAGACCACTACATTAATGTGCCGTTAACCCGTTTTGCCTACCCTCCCGCTGCCTACTGCTAAATTTTCACCTCCTGCGTGTAAACTTGCGGCCATTGGCACACCCATCATTAGGCAAAGGGAAACGGGGATGATTGACGAAATGCGGTTAGCGCGTGAGCGGCGCTTTTTGGTGTTGCTGGGGATTATCTGCCTGGCGCTGATCGGTGGCGCGCTCTACATGCAGATAGTGCTGGGTGAAGCGCCATGCCCACTGTGCATCCTGCAGCGTTATGCCTTGTTGCTGATTGCGCTCTTTGCCTTTATTGGCGCGGCGATGCGCACCCAGCGCAGTGTCACGGTCTTTGAAGTGCTGGTGGTGCTCAGCGCCCTCGGTGGTGTCGCCGCCGCCGGGCATCATGTGTATACCCAGCTCTATCCGGCCATCAGTTGCGGTGTCGATGTACTGCAGCCGATTGTCGATGACCTGCCCCTGGCGAAGATCTTCCCTCTGGGCTTCCAGGTCGATGGTTTCTGCAGCACGCCGTACCCGCCGGTACTGGGCTTGTCCCTGGCCCAGTGGGCGCTGGTGGCGTTCGTATTGACGGTGATCCTGGTGCCCCTGGGCATTTACCGCAATCGCAAGCACAGGGCTTAAATCGTCCGACAAAAAGCCCCGGTCCTGCTGATGCAGGCCGGGGCTTTTTTGTGTGCGGGCATTTTGTGAATGGATCGTGACGCTGGACAAGATTGGCGGTGCGCGAAGTGCGACACGTTGTCACAGTGAAGGTGCCGCAGGAGGTTTCCTACCCCTGGTTTTAACGGTTAATCCACCCTCCAGCAGTTGCTTTTACCTGTCACTTTCTGCTTGTGGCCGAGCCGCGAACGGCGTGCGTTACAGAACTTGCGGGGATCTACCAATGCCTTGTTTTTAGCGGGCTTGCCTGGGGTTTGGCGACCCTGGAAGGGCCCCTTGGATGCGACACAATGGGCAATAACACGGCATTTTTTGTGGTTTTTGTTGAGAATCAAACGCGATACGATCCCGAACCTTTGCAACAATGGCGCAGGATTATTGCTGGAATCGATAAAAATTATTTCTTTATAAGTCATGGTTTATACATCGCTAGCTAACTACAATCGCCCGCACTGAGTGTCCGGTGCTGCTCAACCCTGAGCAAATAGGGCGGTCGAGAGGCGAAAACATTGCTTCATGCGACCCCAGGTGCCGGCAGCCTTTCAACTATCCGCACCAAATGGAATTGGTCTGTAACAAGGCCTTTGACCAACGAAATCGAATAAGAAATCACCGCCAGACCTGGACGTGTCGATCAGCGCATGAAGCGCCGGGCAGGCCCTTATTCAATCGAAGAGAAATGCCAACCCTTGGCAGGGTGAAGTGTTGGCGATCAAAACCCAACTGCATTGCGCAAGCTGCTTTAGAGGTCGTGAGATGAGTAAAAACAGGTACACCCGATTACTAGGCATAGTGCCGCTTTTCGGCATGTTATTGCTGGGAGGCTGCAACTGGACGCTGCTCGACCCTGTGGGTCAGGTCGGCGTGGAACAACGTAACCTGATCATCACTGCTACCTTGCTGATGCTGTTGGTCGTGGTGCCAGTGATCGTGATGACCTTCGCGTTCGCCTGGAAATACCGCGCGTCCAACACCAAGGCCACCTACGCGCCGAAGTGGTCGCACTCCACCAAGATTGAAATCGCGGTGTGGCTGGTCCCTGTACTCATCATCATCGCCCTGGGCTACATCACTTATAAGTCGACCCACGAGCTGGACCCTTACCGTCCGCTGGAGTCCGACGTGCCGCCAATCACTATCGAAGTGGTCGCGCTGGACTGGAAGTGGCTGTTCATCTATCCCGAGCAAGGGATCGCCACCGTCAACAAGATCGTGTTCCCGGCCAACACCCCGATCAACTTCAAAGTGACCTCGGATGCGGTGATGAACTCGTTCTTCATCCCGGGCCTGGGTGGCCAGATCTACGCGATGGCGGGCATGCAGACCAAGCTGCACCTGATTGCCAACCAGAACGCCGAGCTCGACGGTATCTCCGCCAACTACAGTGGCGCGGGCTTTACCGGCATGAAATTCAAAGCAATCGCCACCTCCCAGGAAGACTTCAACGCCTGGGTACAAGAAGCCAAGAGCTCACCAAAACAGCTTGAAAAAGCTGAATACGAAGCCCTTGCCAAGCCAAGCCAGAACAACCCTGTAGAGCTGTACTCCTCGTACACGCCGGACCTGTTTCAGAAAATCATCGACAAGTATGAAGGGATGAAGCCAGGCAAGCCGGTCAAGCACGAGAAGAAAGAAGTGGCTGCTGTGGAAGGGACGGACGCAAATTCGCATTCAGCTGCCGGGGCAGAGGAGTAAACGATGTTTGGTAAATTAAGTTGGGAAGCGGTCCCATTCCACGAGCCGATCGTGATGGTGACCATCGCCATGATCGCGCTGGGTGGTCTGGCGCTGTTTGCGGCAATCACCTACTTCAAGAAGTGGACCTACCTGTGGACCGAGTGGCTGACGTCGGTCGACCACAAGAAAATCGGCGTGATGTACATCATCGTCGCCATGGTCATGCTGCTGCGTGGTTTTGCCGACGCCATCATGATGCGTACCCAGTTGGCCATGGCCACCGAAGGTTCGCCTGGCTACCTGCCGCCTGAACACTATGACCAGATCTTCACCGCCCACGGTGTGATCATGATCATCTTCATGGCGATGCCTTTCTTCACCGGCCTGATGAACCTGGCAGTGCCGCTGCAGATCGGTGCGCGTGACGTTGCGTTCCCGTTCCTCAACTCCCTGAGCTTCTGGCTGCTGGTTTCCGGCGTCGTGCTGATCAACCTGTCCCTGGGCGTCGGCGAATTCGCCAAGACCGGTTGGGTTGCCTATCCGCCGTTGTCGGGGCTGCAATACAGTCCGGGCGTGGGGATGGATTACTACATCTGGGCGCTACAGTTATCCGGGTTGGGTACGACGCTGACGGGGGTCAACTTCCTGGCCACCGTGCTGAAAATGCGTACCCCAGGCATGAAACTGATGGACATGCCGATCTTCACCTGGACCTGCACCTGGGCCAACGTCCTGATCGTGGCTTCGTTCCCGATCCTGACCGCTACCCTGGCGCTGCTGACGCTTGACCGTTACATGGATTTCCACATCTTCACCAATGAACTTGGTGGCAATCCAATGATGTACGTGAACCTGTTCTGGGCATGGGGTCACCCTGAGGTGTACATCCTGATCCTGCCAGCGTTCGGTATCTTCTCCGAAGTGATCTCGACCTTTACCGGCAAGCGCCTGTTTGGTCACCACTCGATGGTCTACGCTTCCGGCGCGATCTCGGTGCTGGGCTTCATGGTCTGGCTGCACCACTTCTTCACAATGGGTTCGGGGGCCAGCGTCAACGCCTTCTTCGGCCTGGCGACGATGCTGATTTCGATCCCGACGGGGGTGAAGCTATTCAACTGGCTGTTCACCATCTACCACGGCCGCCTGCGCTTCACCAGCCAGGTTCTGTGGACCCTGGGCTTCATGGTGACTTTCGCCATCGGCGGCATGACCGGCGTACTGCTGGCCATCCCGGGTGCTGACTTCGTACTGCACAACAGCCTGTTCGTGATTGCTCACTTCCATAACGTGATCATCGGTGGTGCGGTATTCGGCTACATCGCTGGTTTCAGCTTCTACTTCCCGAAAGCGTTCGGCTTCAAGCTGCACGAAGGCTGGGGTAAGGCTGCATTCTGGTTCTGGATCACCGGCTTCTTCGTCGCCTTCATGCCGCTCTATGCACTGGGCTTCATGGGTATGACTCGTCGTCTGAACGCCACTACCAACCCTGAGTGGGTGCCGTACCTGTACGTCGCCATGTTCGGTGCGGTGATGATCGCTGTCGGTATCGCCTGCCAGTTGATCCAGCTGTACGTGAGTATCCGTGACCGCAAGCAGAACGCCTGCGACTCCGGCGATCCATGGAATGCACACACCCTGGAATGGTCGACCTCGTCGCCACCGCCGTTCTACAACTTCGCCGTGCTGCCTAAGGCCGAGACCATCGACCCGTTCACCGAAGCCAAGGAAAACGGTACGGCGTACCAGCGTCCTGTGCGCTACTCGCCGATCCACATGCCGAACAACACCGCCACTGGCGTGGTGATGGGCGCGTTGTTGACGGTCTTCGGTTTCGCGATGATCTGGCACATCTGGTGGCTGGCTATCGCAAGCCTGGCTGGCACCGTGATCTATTTCGTGATCCACGCGGCTCGTGATGATCAAGGCTACATGGTGCCGGTCGACGTGATCGAGCGCATCGAAGCCGAGCAGCACGCTCGCCTGGTAGCCGAGAAGAAGATTCCGGCCAACCGTGTTGAAACCTCGTTGGAACAGGCTTAAACCATGTCGAACTTAGTGACCAATGCTGGACACGCCCATGTCGATGACCATGGGCACGATGACCATCACCACGACTCGGGCGAGATGACCGTATACGGTTTCTGGCTCTACCTGATGACCGACTGCATCCTGTTTGCATCGATCTTCGCGGTATACGCGGTACTGGTAAACAACGTAGCGGGTGGCCCATCGGGCCACGACATCTTCGAACTGAACTACGTACTGGGCGAAACCGCCTTGCTGCTGTTCAGCTCGATCACCTACGGCTTCGCCATGTTGGCGTTCTTCCGTGGCAACAAGGCAGGCGTGCTCAAGTGGCTGGGCCTGACCTTCCTGCTCGGCCTTGGCTTTATCGCCATGGAGATCAACGAGTTCCACCTGCTGATCTCCGAAGGCTACGGGCCTAGCCGTTCCGGCTTCCTGTCGGCGTTCTTCACCCTGGTCGGTACCCACGGTCTGCACGTAACCGCCGGTCTGATCTGGATGGCGATCATGATGTACCAGGTCAACAAGCATGGCCTGACGTCGACCAACAAGACCCGCCTGAGCTGCCTGAGCCTGTTCTGGCACTTCCTGGACGTGGTCTGGATCTGCGTCTTCACCGTTGTCTACTTGATGGGGACTCTGTAATGGCTAATGCACACTCCCATGACAGCCATGATGCGAGCCACGGCAGCGTAAAGTCTTACGCTATCGGCTTCATCCTGTCGGTGATCCTGACGATCATTCCGTTCGGCCTGGTGATGTACCCAACCCTGCCGAAAGCCACCACATTGGCAATCGTGCTGTTGTTCGCGGTGATCCAGGTGGTTGTCCACCTGTATTACTTCCTGCACCTGGATCGCTCCCAGGCCCAGCGCAACAACGTGATTGCGTTTGTGTTCACGGCCATTGTGATCCTGCTGCTGGTTGGCCTGTCGTTGTGGATCATGTTCAGCATCCACACCTACATGATGGCGAAGTGAGGTAAGACCCGATGTCGCTTAAGCACTTTATCCAAATCACCAAACCGGGGATCATTTTCGGTAACGTGCTTTCTGTGGCAGGCGGTTTCTTCCTGGCCTCCAAGGGGCATGTCGATCTGGCCATCTTCCTGGCGGCAATGATCGGCACTTCCCTTGTTGTGGCATCCGGTTGCGTGTTCAACAACTGCATCGACCGTGACATCGATATCAAGATGGAGCGCACCAAGAATCGCGTGCTGGTCCAGGGCCTTATCTCCCTGAAACTGGCACTGATCTTCGCGACCGTCCTCGGTGTTGCCGGCGTGGCATTGCTGTACACGGTGGCCAATCCGCTGGCGGCGTTGTTTGCCGTGATCGGCTTTGTCATCTACGTCGGCCTCTACAGCCTGTACCTCAAGCGCAAGTCGGTTCACGGCACGCTGGTGGGCAGCCTGTCTGGGGCGATGCCGCCGGTGATTGGTTATGTGGCTGTGACCAATAGCTTCGACATGGCTGCGCTGGTGCTGCTGGTGATGTTCAGCCTGTGGCAGATGCCGCACTCCTACGCCATTGCGATCTTCCGTTTCAACGACTACCTGGCGGCTTCGATTCCGGTATTGCCGGTCAAGCGCGGCATCCAGGTGGCGAAGAAACACATCCTGCTCTACATCCTGGCCTTCCTCGTGGCGACCTTGATGTTGACCTTCAGTGGCTACGCCGGCATGAGCTACCTCGCCGTCGCCGCCGCCATGGGTATGTACTGGTTGTACATGGCCTGGACCGGCTACAAGGCGGTGGATGACACCGTCTGGGCGCGCAAGTTATTCGTCTTCTCGATCTTCACCATCACCGCCTTGAGCGTGATGATGTCCCTGGATTTCCAGGTGCCGAAAGAGTTGCTGCTGACTTACGCCCACTGAGTTGGGATGCAATGAAAAGCCCCGCCTTCGAGAGAAGAGCGGGGCTTTTTTGTGGTTTATTGGGAGGATGAGTTCATATCCGTTGCTGCGGTCACGGCGGCTAATGGTTCCGCTCTTACAGCGGGTCACTTTGGAAAAGCCGGAGTGCCGGCCCAGCCCAAAGTAACCAAAGGGCTCTTGCCCCACCACTCGGTGCCTCGCCTAGGCTCGGCATGCCCACAGTCAGGCATTGCTCCGTGGGCCCGCCGCGATCGGCCATCCATGGCCGTGTCGCGGCTACCCCGGCATCCATGCCGGGGTGCCCACTGCGCAATACCTGCCTGCGGCCATCGTGGTTTAACGGGGCGCCTAAGATCAAAGGCCAGATCAAGATCAAAAGCAGAGCAACAGCAAAACCAGAGCGCGGAGATGCTTACCTGTGGGAGCGGGCTTGCTCGCGAAAGCGGTGTATCAATCAACAAATAAAGTGACTGACACTGCGCATTCGCGAGCAAGCCCGCTCCCACATTTAGAGGGGGATAGGGCTTATTGCTGGGCGATGCTGTAACCGTCAAACGCCGTCTGCTGTTGCAGCGCGCTGACGATGCTCTTGCGGGTCAGTGGCTGCTCGGCACCGGAGTTATCCACAAAGGTTTCGCTCTCAAGCTCGGCCTCATCGCCTTCACCCACAAAGCTGAAACCGAGGAATTCCAGCGCCTCGCGGTCAACATTGAGTTTGGAGCGCGGTGTGCGCAATGGCAGCGTTACGCTGATCCCATCCTTGCTGATCACAAACACTTCCACTTCCTTCTTCGCCCGTGCGGCCTTGCCTTTGCCGGCGCTTGGGTTGCTGATGGCCTGGTGGGTCTGGTTCAGCACCTTCAGCGCCAGGCCGTAGACCAGTTCCTGGAACTCGGGGTCGTCCTTGAAGCTGGAAAGGATGCGGCTGATCGAGAACTTGCTGCTCAGGTCTTCGAGGGCGGCGTTGTCGGCGGCTTCGGCGTCCTTGAGCTGCTTGAGCTGGCCCATCAGGTCGTAGGCCTTGTCATCGTCAAAGGCGTCGTGGGCCTGGCGGATGGCGACGCGCAATTCGCGGATCTGGTCGCTTTCCTTGGAGGTGTGGAACGCGTCCAGCACCATTTCACTGATGTTCTTGGCCGCTGGCACATGCTGTGAAAGATTGATGGCGTTTTCGTATTCAGCTTTGGATTGCAAGGTGACTACGGATTCTTCGGTACGGGAATCAGACATTGAAATTTCACTACTTCTGTAAGCGGGGAGACGAAAAAGCGTCGGGCATTTTCAAGGGCCAGGGTAGCAAGGTCAAGGCGGCACTCTGCCTTCATCGTCATCCGCGTCTACAGGCCCTGCATCTCCTGCAATTGCGCCTCCAACCGCTCCCGCAGGTCACTGCCGCGTCGGGCGATAAACACCAGTTGTGCCGAATTTTGCGCATGCTCGCCGCTGGCCAGGGTGAACTGGCTGCGGTTGCCCACATGTTGCAACCAGAAGGGCTGGTCGTTGCCCTGCAAATGCACCAGGCCTTTAAGGCGGAACACGTCCTTGGGCAGTTGCCCCAGCCAGTCGCGCAGGGCCTTGGCCGGCAGCGCCTGGGTGCCTTGCCAGGTCCAGCTTTCAAACAGTTCATGGTGCGGCGCCGGCACGGGAGTAAAGCCGTTGCGCGGGCTGCGTTCGCCCAGCAGCAGGGCGTCGGGGATCTGCGCCTGCACGGTGCTGATCACCCGTGTGCGCGCACCGATAGTTGCGCGCAGGCTTTGCAGTTCGGCGGCGCTGACCAGGTCGGCCTTGTTCAGCAGCACCAGGTCGGCACAGGCCACCTGAGCGCGGGACAAACGGGCGAACTCACCTTCCAGGGCGCCATAACCGCTGGCGTCCACCAGAGTGATCACCGTATCCAGATGCAAGTGCGCCTTGAGCTGTGGATAACCCAGGGTTTGCACAATGCGCTGCGGGTCGGACACGCCGCTGCACTCGATCACGATGCGATCCAGGCGCGGGCGCAGTTGGCTCAGGCTCACCAGTTGCGCCAGCAGGTCCTCTTGCACGGTGCAGCAGATACAGCCGTTCTGCAGGCTGAACACCGCATCGGTGACTTCGGCGATGATCGCCGCATCGATGTTCAGCTCGCCAAAGTCATTGACGATCACCGCCATGCGCCCATGTTGCGGCTGCTGGGCGATGCGGTTGAGCAGGGTGGTCTTGCCGGCGCCGAGAAAGCCCGAGACCACTGTGACGGCAATGCTGTCGTTATTCATTCGATCACCGGTGGCAGGCCTTGCCACACGGCTTGCAATGCCGTGTCTGCAAACGCGTTGAGACGGTCGTAGACCGGGCGGCCATCGACAAAGGTCAGCAGCACTTGGGTCTGGTGAATGTAGTTGCGCGCCGGCTGGGCGAACAGGTCGCGGTCGATCACGATCAGGTCGGCGCACTTGCCCACTTCCAGGCTGCCGGTGGAGTGCTCCAGGCCCATGGCGTGGGCGCCGTTGAGGGTCGCCACTTGCAGCGCCTGTTCCAGGGTGATCGGCTCGCCGAAGCAGTCCGGTTCCTGGTTCCACGGGTTCTGCCGGGTGACCATGGTTTCCAGGGCCAGCCACGGGTCAATCGAAGCCACCGGCCAGTCAGTGCCCATCACCGCCAGGCCACCTTCGGCCAGCACACCTTTGAAGTCGTAGATGCGCTTGAGGCGCTCGACGCCATAACCGGAGCGGGCACCGCTGGCAAACGGCGTCGGGTACCAGGCCGCTGGGGAGAACTCGGCGATCACGTTCAGCGCCTTGAAGCGCTTGAGGTTGCCCGGATGCAGCAAGGTGCTGTGGGCGCACTGGTGCCGAATGCCGCTATCGCCATTGACCCGCCGCGCCTCGGCCACGGCATCGAGGAACACATCGGACGCGCCGTCGCCGGTGCAATGGGCGATCACCCGCAGGCCGCGACGGTCCATGTCCACCACCATGTCGGTGATATGTTCCGGGGTCAGGTTGAGCTTGCCACGCCAGGTGGAATCGGCGGCCCAGGGCGTCATCAGGTACGAAGACTTGGGTTCCACGGTGCCGTCGAAGTGGAACTTCACCGCGTTGGCATTGAGCCGTGCGCTGCGGTAGTAGTGACGCTCGCCGCCCAGCAGTTCCCAGCGCCGGCGCACCGGGAAGATATCGTCCTGCCAACTGATCGCCGCTTCCACGCGCACGCTCAATTCGCCAGCGTCGTCCAGCTCCTTGAGGGCGTCCAGGCGCCGCTCGCAGACGTGTACATACTTGGTCGCGGTAACGCCACGCGAGCTCTGGAAATGCACGCCGTCGCGATAGGCCCGGCGCAGCACCGCTACCGGTGTGGGCGGCATGGCCGCGTGGATCAGCGCGTAGGCGCCGTCGATCATCAGGCCATTGGGCTCGCCGCTGAGTTCGTCGCGCTCCATGTAGCCATTGCGTGGGTCAGCGGTATGGCGGTCGATGCCGGCCAGTTTCAAGGCACAGGAGTTGACCATCATGGTGCCCCACATGCGATCCGGCAGCGCCACCGGGCGATCCGGCATGATGCTGTCGAGCCATTCGCGACCTGGGGTCAACCCGGCTTCGCGGAAGGTGTAGCGCACCCAGTATTGGCCGTAGATCCAGCCATCGCCGGGGTGGGCATCGGCGTAGGCGTGGATCGCCGCCGCCAGTTGTTCGGGGGTGGGGTCTTCGATGCCCACGTCCAGGTCATCGCTGTAGCGCGGGGCCAGGGCGAGGTCGGGGTGGGTGTGCATATCGTGCAGGCCGGGCATGCAGAATGCGCCCAGCAGATCGTGCTGGCGGGTCTGCGGGCCGATCAGGTGTTGCAGGTCGGCAAGGGTGCCCACCGCGATAAAACGTCCCCCGCGAATCGCCACCGCGTCGGCCCACGGTTGGGTCGGGTCGAGGGTGTAGAAACGGCCGTGGTGCAACACCAGGTCAGCGTGCTCGCCGACAACGGAGTGGGTGGAAGTGAATTGGTCGGAAGCGGTCACGGGGGAAACCTCAATATTCAAGACGAGCAAAGATCAAAGGTGGGAGCAGGCAAGCCAGCTCCCACATCTATCCCAGTGTTCACATAATCAGCGGTTGGCGCGCAGGCCCTCGACAAACCCGGCAATGCGCTGGCAGGCGTCTTTGAGGGTGTCGTCGGCGACGGTAAAGGAGATGCGCACAAAGCCTTCGGCACTGGCGCCAAACGCCTGGGCGTCGAGTACCGAGACGCCGGTGGCACGGAACAGTTGCCAGGCAAAGTCCATGCTCGACAGCCCCGTGCGGCGCACGTCCACCAGCATGAACATCCCGGCCTGTGGCACCCGGCAATCGAGGTCGGCAATGCCGCCAAGGCCGGCTACCACCAGGTCACGCCGGCGGCGATACACCGTGCGCGCATCGCTGACCACTTCGTCATCCAGTTCCAGGGCCTTGATCGCCGCTTCCTGGATAAACCCCGGCAAGCCATAGAGCATGCACAGCAGCAGGTTATCCAGGTGGCCCACCAACGCGGTCGGCGCTACTACCCAGCCCACGCGCCAGCCGGTCATGGCGTGGGTTTTCGACAGGCTGTTGAGCACCACGGTGCGCTCGGCCATGCCCGGCAATGAGGCGATGCTCAGGTGCGGTTGGTCGTAAGTGATCTGGCCGTAGACCTCATCGGAAATCACCCACAGGTCATGCTCACGGGCGACTTCGGCCACCAGTTCCAGCTCTTCCCGACTGTAGACGTTGCCGGTGGGGTTGCAGGGCGTGGCCAGGGCAATGCCCCGGGTCTTGGCGGTAATGGCCTTTTCCAGGGCTGCGCGGGTCAGGCGGAAACCATTGGCCGCCGGTTGCTCGATGGTTGCGATGCGCGCACCGGAAGCGTGGATGCACGCCTCGTAGGTCAGGTACATCGGCTCTGGCACCAGTACTTCATCGCCCTGGCTGAACAGGCACAGTGAGGTGGCGAACAGGCCGTTTTGCGCGCCGGCCACCAGGGCCACGTTCTCGGCCTGTACGGCAATGCCCTGCAGGCGACTTTGCTTGGCGGCAATCGCCTCGCGCAGCGCCGGCCGGCCCAGTACGTGGGTGTAGTGGGTGTCGCCGGCGCGCAGGGCGTCGACGGCGGTTTCGCAGATGGCGCTGGTGGTGGCGAAGTCGGGGTCGCCGACGCTCAACACGATCACATCTTCGCCACGACCACGGGCTTCGACGGCGGCGTAGTGAATATCCCAGGCGCTGACGGACTCGCCACTAATGCGCTCGACAAACGGTGAATAACGCATCCTTGTTCTCCTTAAATTGATTCAAGCCTGGCGCTGCGGGACTTTGCCCCAGCGCGAGAAGACGTGTTCGATCACGAACGCCAGGACAATGTAGATCACCGCCACGGCCAACAGGGGCTCATACACCCGCAGCGTCTGCGCCCGCACCAGGTTGGCGGCGCCGAGCAGATCGGTGACGGCCACGGTGGAGGCCAGCGCGGTGGCCTTGAGCAGCAGCACGGTCTCGCCCACCAGTGTCGGTTTTACCAGTTCCAGCGCCCGTGGCAGCCAGACTCGGCGTAGCACCATCAGGCGCTTCATGCCGAAGGCCCGTGCCGCTTCCAGCTCGCCCCGGGGCACGGCACGCAGGGCGCCGCGCAGTACTTCGCCGACATAGGCGCCGACACACAAAATCAGCGCCAGGGCCACGTACCAGAAACCTTCACGCAAGTACGGCCAGAGGAAGCTGCCGCGAATCAGCGGGTAGCTGGCAAACACGCTGCCCACCCCGTAATACAGGATGTAGATCTGCACCAGCAGCGGCGTGCCCCGGAATACCGCGGTATAGGCGCGCAGCGGCGCACTGATCAGCGGGTTGGACGACAAGCGCCCCAACGCCACCAGCACCGCCAGCAAGAAGCCGAACACCCCGGACAACGCCAGCAATTTCAGGGTGATGCCCAGGCCGTGCAGCAGCTCGTTGCCAAAACTGTTGATCCAAGAAAAATCCATCCACTGCGCTCCTTAGTGCTGCGGCATCCAGCGGTTGATCCGTCGCTCGAACACCCGGAAGGCGCCGTTGGAAATCAGGGTGATGATGAAATACACCGCCGCCACTGCCAGGTAGAACACCAGGTAATGCTTGGTGGAACCGGCCGCCTGCTTGCCCACCGAGAGCAGCTCGCTGTAGCCGACGGTGCTGATCAGCGCGCTGTCCTTGACCAGCACCAGCCACAGGTTCGACAGGCCGGCCATGGCAAACGGCAGCATGCTGGGCAGCAGCACCCGGCGTACCAGCAACCAGCGTTCGATGCCAAAGGCCCGCGCCGCTTCCAGTTGGCCGACGGGAATGGCCTGGATCGCGCCACGAATGATCTCCGCCGAATAGGCGCCCTGGACAATGCCCAGCACCAGCACGGCGGCGATAAAGCCATTGACCGTCACGCTGTCGCGGCCCATGGCGGCCATCGCCATGTTCAGCAGGTCGGTGCCGGCGTAATACAGCAGCAAAATCAGCAGCAACTCCGGCACCGCGCGGTACAGCGTGGTGTACAGGTTGGCCAGGCGCACCATCCAGCGCGGGCCCTTGAGTTTGATCATGGCCACCAGCAAGCCGATGCCCAGGCCCAGCACAAAGGCCCCGGCGGAAATCTGCAAGGTCACCACCGCCCCCTGGAGCAGGGCGTTGAGCCAGCCGTCGGCGACGAACAGCTGGGTGAGTTCGGACAAAGAAATCATGGCGCGTTCCGTTGGACGTTATTGCGCGGAAATATCGACGCTGAAATAGCGACTGCGAATTTTGTCGTAGGTGCCGTCAGCCTTCAGCGCCGCCAGCGCGGTGTTGAGCTGCTCGCGCAGGCTGTCATCACCCTTGCGCACAGCGGCGCCGATGCCGGAACCGAACAATGGATCCTTGGGCGCCAGGCCTTTGTCGGCCAGGCCGCTGCCGGCGCTGGTCTTGAACATCGGCTCGATGGTCAGGGCGTCGGCGAGCATGACGTCGATCCGTCCGCTTTGCAGGTCGGCGGTCATGTCGTCCTGGGTGTTGTAGTAGCGCAGGGTCGAACCCTTGGCGTAGTAGGCCTTGAGGTAGGTGGCGTTGGAGGTTGAACTTTGCACACCGATCAGCTTGCCCTTGAGGCCCTCGGGGGTGGTGAGCAGCTCCTGGTCTTTGTCGGCGACCCACATGGCTGGGGTCTGGTAGTAGGGGGCGGTGAAGGCGATGACCTTTTCGCGCTCCTCGGTGATGCTCAGGGAGTTGAGGATCACGTCGATCTGGCTCGACTGCAGCGCCGGAATCAAGCCGTCCCAGGACACTTCCTTGAGCGGGCATTGGGCTTGCAGGCGTTCGCACAGGGCCTTGATCAGGTCCGGTTCGAAGCCGCTCCAGGCGCCATTGCCGGCTTTTACGGAAAACGGCGGGTAAGGTTCCAGGGCGATGCCAAAGACAATTTTGTCGGCGGCAACGGCACTGTGGGAAAGCACGGCGAGCACGCAGCCGGCGGCGAGGGATTTCAGAGAGTTGTGCATGGCTTGACCCTTTCGAAGTTATTGTTTTGAAGGATGGAAGCGGCAGTTCAAACGCGATTGTCCTGGGCCATGACGAACTGGCGGCAACGCTCGCTGGTGGGGTTCTGGAAGACTTGTTGTGGCGTGCCTTCTTCTTCAACCAACCCTTGGTGCAAAAACATGACTTTGCTCGATACATCGCGGGCAAACGCCATTTCGTGGGTGACGAGGATCATGGTGCGGCCTTCTTCGGCGATGCCCTGGATCACCTTCAGCACTTCGCCGACCAACTCCGGGTCGAGGGCCGAGGTAGGTTCATCCATCAGCAATACGCGCGGGCGCATGGCCAGGGCGCGGGCGATGGCCACGCGTTGTTGCTGGCCACCGGAAAGGAAGGCGGGGAACGCATCGCGCTTGCTGGCCAGGCCGACTTTTTCCAGCAGGTGCTCGGCGTGGGCGATGGCGTCCTTGCGGTCTTCACCCAGCACATACACCGGTGCTTCGATGACGTTTTCCAGCACGGTACGGTGGGGCCACAGGTTGAAGCTCTGGAACACCATGCCCAGTTGCGTGCGCAGGCGAGCGACTTGATCCGGGTCGGCGATCAGCGGGTTGCCGGCGCGGTCCTTTTTCAGGCGCACTTCTTCGCCGTTGATGCGCAGGCTGCCGCTGCAAGGGATTTCCAACAGGTTGATGCAACGCAGCAGGGTGCTTTTGCCCGAGCCGCTGGAGCCGATCAGCGAGACCACATCGCCTTCATTGGCGCGCAGGGAAATGCCTTTGAGAACATGGTGCGCGGCATAGCTCTTGTGCAGAGCATCAATGGCGACCACCGGGGTGACTGGGTTCAAGGGTTTTCCCTCTTTATTTTTGTAAATTGATCAACCTGGACACCGCTCCCTGTAGGAGCTGGCTTGCCAGCGAAAAACGCAAGAACACCACGTTTATCCAGCCTGCCCATGTCATCGTTGACGACCAACGCCGGCAAGTTTGGGCGTGCCGTGCTGAAGCTCGAGAATAGCCACTGGCCACTTGAGGTCAATCGAGCATTTTTCCGTCGATCTTGAAATTTAATTCAACTGTCCGCTTTGCTGGTGGCTATGTCTGACGGCCGATTACGGCTATGGTGCGGGTATCTTTGAGCAGGTGAACATCCATGCGTTACCCCTCCATGACCGCCTTGCGGGCGCTGGACGCGGTGGCCCGGCTGGGCAGCGTGTCCGAGGCCGCCCTCGAGCTGAACCTCACCCCCAGCGCCATCAGCCATCAGATCAAAAGCCTGGAACAGACCCTGGGCTTTGCCCTGACCGAGCGCACTGGGCGCAATATCCGCATCACCTGGCAAGGCGAGCGCTATGCCCGGGATATCCACGGATTGCTGGCCAATATTCTTGAGGCCGGGCAGCGTTTCGATGGCCAGCAGGTCAGCGGGCGCCTGTGCATCAGCAGCCCGGCGGGCTTTGCCACCTATTGGCTGTGCACGCATATCGCCGATTTCCAGGCACTTTATCCACAGGTCGAATTGCACCTGATTTCACCGCGCACGCCAGACGACACTAGCGACCACGGCGCCGACCTGTTTATCGCCTACGGTATGGGCGACTGGCCCAACCAGCATGTGCAGAAGATCGTTTCGCTGCGTTACTTCCCGGTGTGCAGCCCGCGCCTGGTCAACACCATGGGCGGCCTGAAGAACCCGGAACACCTGGCCGGCGCACCGTTGCTGCATATGATCGACTACTCCGACTGGCGCGTATGGTTGGCCGCCGCGGGGGCGCCGAATGTCGATGTGCAGCGCGGCATCGTGTTTGCCGATGCGCACTTTGTGCAGTCGGCGTGCATCGCCAGCCAGGGCATCGCCATGGGCGACAACCTGATCAGCGGCGAGGCCCTGGCCAGGGGCTTGCTGGTGCGACCGTTCGAGACCGAGATCGAATCCAACCGTGGCTATTACCTGGTGGCCGATCACCAGAAAGTCGAACGACCGGTGGTGCAGGCGTTTGGCGAGTGGGTGAAGTCGCAGTTGGGAGGCGGGCTTTAACGCCAGGCAATCCGTGAATTTTTTTTGCCAATGGCCGGTAAATTTTTTGCTTGTCCGCCCTCCGGGTGCGCCCTAAGGTCTGGCCAATCGACACAGAACAATAAGAAGGAAATGAGCAATGACCACCTGCGCCCAGTCCCTGGTTCGCCTGCTGGAAGGTTATGGGGTAGATACCGTGTTCGGCATCCCCGGCGTGCATACCGTCGAGCTCTATCGCGGCCTGCACGGCAGCCGCCTGCGCCATGTCAGCCCACGCCATGAACAGGGCGCCGGCTTTATGGCCGACGGCTACGCCCGCGCCAGTGGCAAGCCGGGGGTATGTTTCATCATTACCGGCCCCGGCATGACCAATATTCTGACCGCCATGGGCCAGGCTTATGCCGACTCGGTGCCGATGCTGGTGATTTCCACCACCAACCGCCGCGAACATCTGCGCCTGGGCCATGGGCATTTGCACGAGTTGCCGGATCAACGGGCGATGGTCGCTGGCGTGTGTGCCTTCAGCCATACCCTGCAATCGCCGGAGCAACTGCCCGAGCTGCTGGCCCGCGCTTTCGCCGTGTTCAAATGTGCGCGTCCGCGCCCAGTGCATCTGGAAATTCCCCTGGATGTGCTGGATATGCCGGCCATCGACCTCAACCTGATGCCGCGCAGCCTGCCGGGTGCACCGGCTCCCGCGCCAGCCTCACTGCGTGCGGCGTTGAGCCTGCTCAATGAAGCGCGGCGGCCGCTGATCCTCGCCGGTGGCGGTGCCCGTGATTGCGCCGAAGTGTTGCAGCAACTGGCCGAGCGCCTGCAAGCGCCGGTGGCCCTGACCACCAATGCCCGTGGCTTGTTGCCCATGGGCCACCCCTTGTTGCTGGACGGCGTGCAGTCGTCCAGGCATGGCCGCTCGCTGTTTGACGAAGCCGATGTGATCCTCGCCGTGGGCACGGAGCTTGGGGAAACCGACTACGACTTCTTCGGCCTTGGCCCACTGAAATTCAAGGCACCGCTGATCCGCCTGGATATCGACCCGATGCAAGTCATGGGCGTGCAACGGGCCCATGTCGGGCTGGTGGGTGATGCCCGCGAAGGGTTGCAGGCGCTGCTGGACGAGGTCCGCCCGCCAGCCCCGAGCGGGCGTTGGGCGCAGGACAGCGTGCAGCGGGTCAACCGCCTGGAACGCGAGACCTGGAACGCCAAGCAGCAGGGGCTGCAAGGCTTGCTGGACCTGCTGCGCGACAGCCTGGTCGACCCGTTGATCGTCGGCGATTCGACCCAGCCGGTGTATCAGGGCGCGGTGGGCTATCAGGCGCCGGCGGCCAACAGTTGGTTCAATGCCGGCACTGGCTACGGCACTCTCGGCTACGGGTTGCCGGCGGCTATTGGCGCCAAGCTGGCCAAGCCCGGGCGACCGGTGGTGGCGCTGGTGGGCGATGGCGGCCTGCAGTTTGCCAGCAACGAACTGATCGCAGCCCGGGAGGCAGGTATCGGCGTGATCCTGGTGGTGTGGAACAACCAGTGCTACGGCGAGATCCGCGACTATATGCAGGCCCGGGAAATCCCTCCGCTGGGCGTGGATATCATGACCCCGGACTTTGCCGCGATGGCCCGCAGTTGCCATGTTGAGCACCACACCGCCGCCACGCCACAGGCCTTGCATGAGCTGTTGCAAACCCTGGCCGGCAGCCGCCAGCCGGTGATGATCGAACTCGACGCTGCGCAATACCTGCAAAACGCCTGAACCTTCCCCGGCCCTGATCCATATCAACGGGCCACCCTCGAAAATCCGCTACAACAAACCGGGGCTTACAAAGCCCCGGTTGTCCGCCTGATGACCTCATAAAAACGAAGATAAACCTGTACCCAGGGGCCAACCCCCAGGCCAGGTTATTAAAGGAATAATGCGATGGCCCTTTCTCTGTCACGTTTGGCCTTGATGGGGGCGACGCTGTGTCTTGCGCTTCCTCTGTATGCCAACGAACCCGCCAAACCCGATACCGAACTGATCGCCCAGGGCAAATACGTTGCCCAACTTGGTGACTGCATCGCCTGCCACACCGCCAAGCAAGGCCCCGAGATGGCAGGTGGCCTGGAGCTGAGCACGCCCATGGGCACCATCTATTCCAGCAACATCACCCCGGACCGCGAGACCGGGATCGGTAACTACAACTTCGAACAGTTCGACCGCGTGATGCGCGAAGGCGTGACGCCGGCGGGTATGAACCTGTACCCGGCGATGCCGTATCCGTCCTACGCGAAGATGAGCGAAGAGGACATGCGCGCCCTGTTCGCCTACTTGATGCAAGAGGTCAAGCCGGTGAAACAGGCCAACCTCGAAGCCGACATGGGCTTCCCGTTCAACCAGCGCTGGGGCCTGGCGTTGTGGAATTTGATGTTCCTCGACAAACAACCGTTCCAGCCCGACCCGACCCGGGATGCAGTGCTCAACCGGGGCGCCTATCTGGTGCAGAGTCTCGGCCATTGTGGCTCGTGCCATACCCCACGGGGCATCGCCTTCCAGGAAAAAGCCATGAGCGACGCCGGCAGCAGCGGCGAGCACTACCTGGGCGGGGAAACCGTCGAGCATTGGCGCGCCTTGAGTCTGCGCAACCTATGGACGGTGCAAGACACCGTGCAACTGCTCAAGACCGGGCAGAACCGCTTTGCCACCGTGTCGGGCAACATGGTGGATGTGATCCAGCACAGTACCCAGCACTTCACGGATGCCGACCTGACGGCCATTGCGACCTATCTGAAATCCCTGCCACCGGGCAAGGACGACCTGCCGATGCCGGCCGTCGCCAAAGGCCCCACCGAACTGCCCAAGGACTTGTTCACCAGCCGTGGCGGCCTGGGCTACATGCAGTTTTGCAGTGATTGCCATCGCAGCGACGGCGCGGGCGTGAAGGGTCTGTTCCCGGCATTGGCCGGCAACGCCGGCGTGGTTGCCAGCAACCCGACCTCGCTGCTGCACATCACTCTCACCGGTTGGGAAACCGCCGAGACTGCAGCCCATCCACGGGTCTACACCATGCCGGGCTTTGCGCGCCTGGGGAACAACGAAGTGGCGGAAATCCTCACCTTTGTGCGCACGCGCTGGGGCAACGAGGGGGAGCCGATCAGCACCGCCCAGGTGAAGAAAATGCGTGACCAGCTCAACCCGGTGAGCACCGACTCCTCGGCGTTCGAGACGCCGCGCCTGGCCAACCTGCTGGCGGCACCGAATGCCGACCAAGTGGTACGTGGCATGCGTCTGCACCTGCAAACCAAGGAGCTGCTGCCAGACAATGTCGGTAACTCCCTGAACTGCACCAGTTGCCATCTCAATGCCGGCACCGTGGCGGATGGTTCGCCGTTTGTGGGCGTGTCGGCCTTCTTCCCCAGCTACGCCCCGCGTGCTGGCAAGGTGGTGAGCCTGGAAGAACGCATCAACGGTTGCTTCCGCCGCTCGATGAATGGCAAACCGGTGCCGCCACAATCGGCGGATATGCTGGCGATGGTGGCGTACTTCGATTGGATGAAAAACAACACCAAGCCCGAGGACAAGGTAGCTGGCCGTGGTGTCGGCAAGATCGACCCGGCCATCAAGCCCGACCTGGCCAATGGCGAACAGGTCTACGCCAAGCAATGCGCGGTGTGCCACGGTAACGACGGCGAGGGCCTGGCCCGAGCGGACGGCACTCTGGTGTACCCACCGTTGTGGGGCGACCAGTCGTTCAACATCGGTGCCGGCATGGCCCGCACTTACACTGCGGCCGCGTTCGTCAAACGCAACATGCCAATCGGCTTCCATGAAAAATTCCCGTTGGGCCAGGGTGGCTTGTCGGACCAGGAAGCGGTGGATGTTGCCGCCTACTTCTCGCAAAAACCACGCCCGGACTTCCCGGACAAGGTCAAGGACTGGCCGAACGGCGGCAAGCCAGTGGATGCGCGTTACTAGCGCGGAGGCATTGGCTGGGGGAGTGGGGGCTGCTGGGCAGGAGGTCAGCTGTGGAGAGGGGGCTTGTCCCCCGTTGGGTGGCGAAGCCGCCCTAAAATCTGGCACCCGGTTGGGTCTGACATGTTGCGGCGATTGGATGGGGCTGCTGCGCAGCCCAGCGCGGGGCAAGCCCGCTCGCCACAACGGGTGCTCTGGCCGCAGTCGGCAGGCTGGCGGGGTAAATGTGGAGAGGGGGCTTGTCCCCCGTTGGGTGGCGAAGCCGCCCTAAAACCTGGCACCCGGGTGGGTCTGACATGTTGCGGCGATTGGATGGGGCTGCTGCGCAGCCCAACGCGGGGCGAGCCCGCTCGCCACAATGGGCGCTCTGGCCGCAGTTGGCAGGCTGGCGCGGTAAATGTGGAGAGGGGGCTTGGCCCTCGTTGGGGTGCGAAGCAGCCCCAAAATCTGGGTCCCGGGTGGGGTCTGACACGCTGCGGCGATTGGATGGGGCTGCTGCGCAGCCCAGCGCGGGGCGAGCCCGCTCGCCACAACGGGTGCTCGGGCCGCAGTTGGCAGGCTGGCGGGGTAAATGTGGAGAGGGGGCTTGTCCCCCGTTGGGTGGCGAAGCCGCCCCAAAATCTGGGTCCCGGTTGGGTCTGACATGTTGCGGCGATTGGATGGGGCTGCTGCGCAGCCCAACGCGGGGCAAGCCCGCTCGCCACAATGGGTGCTCGGGCCGCAGTTGGCAGGCTGGCGGGGTAAATGTGGAGAGGGGCTTGTCCCCCGTTGGGGTGCGAAGCCGCCCTAAAACCTGGCACCCGGTTGGGTCTGACATCTTGCGGCGATTGGATGGGGCTGCTGCGCAGCCCAGCGCGGGGCAAGCCCGCTCGCCACAACGGGCGCTCTGGCCGCAGTCGGCAGGCTGGCGCGGTAAATGTGGAGAGGGGGCTTGTCCCCCGTTGGGGTGCGAAGCCGCCCTAAAAGCTGGCACCCGGTTGGGTCTGACATGTTGCGGAGATTGGATGGGGCTGCTGCGCAGCCCAACGCGGGGCAAGTCCGCTCGCCACAACGGGCGCTCTGGCCGCAGTCGGCAGGCTGGCGGGGTAAATGTGGAGAGGGGGCTTGTCCCCCGTTGGGGGGCGAAGCAGCCCTAAAAGCTGGCACCCGGTTGGGTCTGATATGTTGCGGCGATTGGATGGGGCTGCTGCGCAGCCCAGCGCGGGGCAAGCCCGCTCGCCACAACGGGCGCTCGGGCCGCAGTCGGCAGGCTGGCGCGGTAAATGTGGAGAGGGGGGCTTGTCCCCCGTTGGGGTGCGAAGCAGCCCCAAAATCTGGGTCCCGGTGGGGTCTGACACGCTGCGGCGATTGGATGGGGCTGCTGCGCAGCCCAACGCGGGGCAAGCCCGCTCGCCACAACGGGCGCTCTGGCCGCAGTTGGCAGGCTGGCGCGGTGAATGTGGAGAGGGGGCTTGTCCCCCGTTGGGGTGCGAAGCCGCCCTAAAATCTGGCACCCGGTTGGGTTTGACATGTTGCGGCGATTGGATGGGGTTGCTGCGCAGCCCAGCGCGGGGCAAGCCCGCTCGCCACAGACACAGGCATGCGGGCTATTGTGAAACCCGGTCCTTGCCCGCAGCCTTGGACCGGTACAACGCCTGGTCTGCCCGCGCCATCAGGTTGGCGGGCGACTCGTCGTTGAGGCGTTGTACGACCCCCAGGCTCAAGGTCACCTTGAACTCACCCACGGGGGGGATTTCGAGGACTGCCCGGCGGATACGCTCGGCCAGTCCCATGGCGGCTTCCACGGTGCTCTTGGGCATGATCACCATAAATTCATCGCCACCCCAACGTGCCAGCAGGTCACCCTTGCGCACGCAATGCTCCAGGCGTTCGACCACTCGCAACAGGGTGGCATCGCCCACGGCATGTCCGTGCTGGTCGTTGATTGGCTTGAAGTCATCGACATCCATGGCAATCACCGCCAACGGCAGGCGAAACCGTTGGGCGCGTTCGCACTCTTGCAGCAAGGCTTGTTCCAGGCGATAGCGATTGGCGATGCGGGTCAAGGTATCGCGCTCGGCCAGGGAGCGGTTTTCGTTCAGTTGCAATTGCAGTTGCTGATTGACCCGCGACAGTTCGCGGGTGCGTTCGGCCACCAGTGCTTCCAGGGATTGGTTGCGCCGCTCAAGCTGTTCCAGGGAGCGTTTACGCTCGTGAATGCTGCGGTGTGCGCCGACCATGCGCCACACCGAACCATCAGGGTTGCGGGCGATCATGTAGCCACGGTCTTCGATCCACAGCCATGTGCCGTCTTTTTTTCGACAGCGGTATTCGGCTTGATAGTGGGGGGTGCGGCTATTGATGTAGTCATCGAAGACTTTCATCACATGGGGGTAATCGTCGGGATGGATCACGCTTTCCCAGGTGAAGACCGTATTTTCCAGGGAATGGGGATCGTAGCCCAGCATTTCGTACCAGCCGGGGTTGCGATAGACAAACCCGGTGTTGGCATTCCAGTCCCAGATTCCATCGCTGACCAGTTCCATGATGGCATGGACCAGGTCGGCATTGACGTCGAAAAGCTCACCTTTCAACGGATCCTTATCGGATATATCGCCCATCTGCGCGCTCCCTGCGAGGGTGCTGGCTCACTGTGGCCAGTCAGGTGTTAACGCCGATACTCCGTGGCTGGGCGTACTGTACAACGAGGTTTGCCTGCATAGAAGAGGCTGCAAATTTATGGCTAAGTGCCATTATTCGCGGCATCCAGGTTATTGCGGCTCTACCATCTGCGTGGGGGGCGCACCATTGGCATTGTGCTGGTAGATCGCCTCAGGCTGGCCTTGCTCGTTGAAGAATACCTGTCCGATGCCGGCACTGTTCCACAGGCGCTCGCCGGCTTCGGCATGTTCCGGGATATACGGCACCACCTGCATGCGGCGGCGGCGGGTCAGCCAGTTCAGGGGGGAGCGCGGCGAGTACAGCCAGCGGTTGAGGCGGTCGAACCATTCCAGCAGGCGCGGCGGGAACTGGTTCTTGATGCCGCTGCTGGTGATCTGCCAGATATGCGGCCCGACATTGCGATGGCGGATCAGTACCTTGTAGACGAACGAGTAGTGCACATCCCCCGAGAGAATCACGTAGTTACCCGGGGTGCGCGAGTGGCGAAAGATATTCAGGATCACTTGCGCGGCGCCACGGTGGGCCATCCAGTTTTCGGCATCGACCAACAGCGGGTAGCCGCACCAACTGAAGACTTTCTGCACGGTTTCGATCAGCTTGACGCCGAAGATCGGCGCGGGCGAAACGATGATTGCCGACGGGTGGTCCAGCAGTTCCTGTTGCAATTCGCTCAAGGCTTCCCAGTCCAGCAGGCCGGACGGTTGCTTGAGGGTGAATTCACTGCGCCAGCGCCGTGTACGGGTGTCGATGACCACCAGTGCGGGAGTGGTGGGTAGCACGTAGTGCCACTGTTGGAATTTCAGGAGATCTTCCAGCAATTGGTCCTGGCTGGGGGCGTGCAGATGATTGTCGTGGTCCTGGGCCGTGGCGGTCAGGGCCAGGGTTTTTTCCACGAGCTGGACGAAGGCGTCAGGGTTGTTGCCCCAGCCCTGGCAAAGCATATAGGCGAGCAAGGCGTTGCCGATGATGCGCTTGGAGAAGGGGTTGGCGTAGGCGGTCTGCTCCCACTGGGCGCTGAGGTTCCAGTCATCGGTAATGTCGTGATCATCGAAGATCATCAGGCATGGAACATGGGCGAAGACCCGGGCCACGCCGGCCAGGCCATCGCGAAACTTATCCACAGGCACCTGTTCGCGGGCGTAGCGTGCCCGTTCTTCAAGGGCTAACCGCGTGGGCGGTTGCGGGGCGATCAGGGTCCAGGGTATCGGCGACCAGGCCAGCAGGTACATCGCCATGACTTCGGCGAAAGTTACCAGGTGGTTGTCGGCGGTGCTGCTGGTGAAGATCGGTTTCTTCACGCCGCCAAAAAAGCGTTCGCGCAGGGTCTCGTTGCTCTCCAGGGCCGGCAACAGGTCGGCGCGATGGTAGTAGCTGGCGGGGTGGTCGTAGAGCCGAGTGCTGTCGTCCACCACTGCGCCATCGAGGTGTTCATCGAACAGGCCCAGGCGGGCAATCAGCCCATGAATGGCGCGCAGCATCGGCCCGGCGACATCGTCGGCATACACCTGGTCGCCACTCATCATCAACAGGGCTGGGCGCTGGGCCAGGCTGCGATCTTCGGCCAACAGGCGATCCGCGCAGAGCAGGCCTTCATCGGCGTAATGGTGGGGTTTGCGGCAAGAGCCGTGCAGCAACTGGCGGATACGGCTGTGCAGGATGAAATCCGGGGTCTGGGCATTGGCGTACAGCAGGTGCGGCGCCCACTCGGCGATGCCAGCTCCATCATGGGTCAGCAGGTCATAGTTGATGGGCACGTCCTGGGGAAGCGGCGTGTCCAGCGCTACATCGATCAGGTGGATAAACGCTGCGCGGCCCACGGGGATCACCTGGCAGCGGGTGGCGTCGAGGTCGATATCCAGCAACTGTTGGCGCGCCTGCTGGGTGAACTGCAATCGCAGGGTCAATGCCAGCGCTCGACTGCCCACTAGCCACAACACCAGGCGCCCAGGTTCCAGGCGACGCAACAAGGGGCCGGCGAGGACGGCGGGCAATGTGTCGGGTTGCAGCATGAAAAAACGGCTCTGTGCGGGGGATGATTGCAAAGTTTAACGCAGTGGATGTCGGTGTTTTGTCAAAGCGGCAGGGGCGGGGCCCCTGCCTGGATTATCTACAGCAGGTTGCCGCGGCCTAGGCTGTCCAGCGTGCCGGTGCTCTTGCGGCGGTCGTTGGCCGAAAGGCTGTTGACGTCATTGGTCGGGCCCGCGGCGAAGGGTTGGTCGAGGGAGCGTTTGTTGCGCGTGAGGGCGGGTTCGTCCGAGTGCGCGGGGTACTGATGCAGGTGTACGACGGAGGGTGTGATAGTTGGGATCATCGGTATTTCCTCTGTAAGAAAGCCTGGCTTTGCCATGGCGACGCCAACGCTACCTAGGAGGTTGATGACCGAGCTATAAACACCTCACTTCAAAATATGAATACGACGCTGACAATGCCGTGGCAAGCAGGCCCGCCACAGCATGCCCGATCATATGTGTGATTGTTTCGGCACTTTGGGCACGGTAAAGCGGAACTCGCTGCCACGGCCCAGCTCGCTTTGGGCTTCGATCCGGCCGCCGTGGGCCTTGACGATACCCTGGGTGATATACAACCCCAGGCCACTGCCCGTGGGATTGTTTTCGGCCAGGGTCCAATAGCGATCAAACACGTGGGGCAGTTGGTCAGGGGCAATGCCCTCGCCGGAGTCACGTACTGAAAACACAATCTCCTCGCCATTGCTCATCGCCGAAATACCGATATTGCCCTGGCGTGGCGTGAATTTGATGGCGTTGCCGATCAGGTTCGACAGCACCTGGAACAGGCGCTCAGGGTCGGCGTTGATTTGCAGGCCGGGCTCGCTGTTGAACGACAGGTCCACGCCCTTTTCCAGGGCCAGGGGTGCCAGCAGCGAGTAGGCTTCTTCAAAGATCTGGCTGACGTCCAACGGCACCGGCCTGACGGTGTAGCGGCCCGCTTCGATCTTTGAGGTGTCGAGCAAATCTTCCAGCAACACATTCATGCGCCCAGCGGCTTGCTGCATGGTGTCGATGGCCGAGGAAATCCGCCGCGAGGTGTGGGTGCCATCGGAACTGAAAGCCTTTTGCATCATGCCGCAGAGCATTGAGATCACGGTCATCGGGTTACGCAGGTCATGGGACACCACGGCTACCAGCTCATCCCGGGCGCGCACGGCCTGTTGTTCGCGCAGGACCTGGCGGGCCAGGTCGTTTTCCAGGGCTGAACGGCGCAGATCGTTGGCGGCAAAGCGGTCACCGGCGCTCCACTTGGTGGAGATACCGGCCATTTCCACCTTCCATATTTCAAACGAGGTGCGTGGGCGAAGGCGCAGGCCCGTGTCGGATTTTTCCAGGGCCAGCGGTTTTTTCGGGTCGCCGCTCCACTGGATGTTCTCTTTGACTTCCGGGCGGAACCACAGCACGCCGTTGTCCACCGGTTTGGGCAAGCTCATGGCCAGGACGCCGCTGGCTACCGGCTGATAATCCGCTGCGGGCGGGTAGACCGCTGACAGGTGATGGCTGGCAAACACCGGTTGCCCGGTTTCTTGCAGCCATTTATGCAAGGCGCGGATCTGCGCCGGCTCCGGGCAGTTGCCGTAGCGGTGCAGTTGCTGGCCTTCAATGATTGCCACCCCGCCGGCCTGCACCAGGTCCATCAGGACCTGCGGGCATTGGGCCAGGCCGTCGAACACAGCGTCCGATGAGTTGCTCATCGCCTGGTTAAGCACGTCCAGGGCTTCGACTTTTTCTTCACGCTGGCGGCTGATGTCCAGGGCTTCCATGGCACTGATCTGCAACGACAGCACCTGGCCGATGGTCTGGCAGGTGGTACGCAGGTCGTTGGGCACATGCAGCGGCTCGCGGTTACCGCAACTGATCAGGCCCCACAACTTGTCGCCCTTCATCAGCGAGATGCTCATGGACGACAGCACCCCCATGTTCTTCATGTATTGGCAGTGGATCGGCGACACACTACGCAGGGTGGCGAAGCTCAAATCCAGCGGCTGTCCGGTGTCCGGGCGCAGCTTGGGCAGCAGCGGTACCGGCTCGTAGTCGGCATTGGGGATGATCCGCAGCCAGTTGGTGCGGTACAACTCGCGGGCTTGCTCGGGGATGTCGGACGCCGGGAAGAACAGGCCGTTGAACAGTTCCATGGAGGGCGCGGACGCTTCGGCGATGACCTGGCCGTGGCCTTCTTCTTCGAAGCGATAAATCAGTACCCGGTCATAGCCGGTCATGGCCTGGATTTCGCTCACGCTGATTTCGTACAAGGCTTGCAGGGTTTTCGCCGACTGCAAACGTTGCAGCATCTTGCCCAGGTTGCTGGCATGACCATTCTGGGGCTTGGGCTGAAAGTGCTTGTGCAGCGGCTCGAACTCCAGCACCAGCACGCCTTGGTGACGATGCAGCAGGCCTTCGAACTGGCCACCGTTGAGGGTGACGTGCAGTGCCGGGGCGTCGATAAAGCTGGGTTGGCTGGCCATTTGGCGCACGGCGTGGGTGTTTTGCGTGCCCAGCAGCGTATCCAGCGGCTGGCCGAGCAAGGCGTCGGGCTGGTGATTGAACAGGCTGGCCACGTTGGCGCTGACTTGCACGATCTGCAGGTCTGGTTCGCGCAGGGTCAGCAGCACGCCGTGAGGCTGGATCGCGCCGGGGAAACGGATCGGCTCGTCGGCACAGTTGGCCAGCAACTCTTCAAAATCCTCAGGTTTCATAGCAGTACCTCCTGGCTGTCGAGCCATTGCTCAAAACAGCTGAATGTCGAGCAGGCTGCGTCCACCGCCTGCTGACGCCCAAGGTCGTCCAGCGGGACGTGGCCCAGGTAGTCGAGAAAGTCTTTCCAGCGTCGACCGGTCTCGACGCCGTACACATTAAGAAAGGCTCCACCGTTGCTGGCGTCCAGCGCCAGGCGCCGGGCCATCTCCCGGCGCAGCACCTGGCCGCCAAGTGTCGCGCCTTCGAGCACATACAATACGCCCAGGCACGCGGCGGGCGTGCCGAGCAAAGGGAGGCTAGGGCAGAGGGGCAGGGCGACAATTGCTTGGTTACTCAGGCCCAAGGCAATCAGGTCACTGTGCAAGGTCGGTGTTTTCACTCGCAGCGTCTGGTCGAATCCCATAGGAATCATCGCGCTGTCGTACAGTCGCGATTCCAACGGGTGGTAGAAACCGTAGTAAGCCGCAAGCAAACGGCCATACCCGTGCGCATCCAACCTCGGTGAAAAGAACGGTAAGCGTTTTTCCAGGGCCACATGGAGCTGGGCTGTGCCTGAGCGCAAGGCTTCAAGCAGGGAGGGCGCCTCGACGTCATGGGCCGGTGGATGCATGCAGGGAACTCGGATGGGGCGGCCAGGGCGGGCCATGGCTGACGCGTGAGTGAAGGGTGGGCAACAATTCTATATGGCCGATCGTCCGTACCTGAGAAGTCATAACGAAAAATCTGACGTTATCGTCAGAAAAATAGCCAGATACTCAAAAACAGACCTCACACGCTGCCGCGAAGTTCGATTGCCCAGATAGTGCGCCGCTAGTGCAGAGGTTTCCCTTGCACCAGCGCAGCCTGCACGCAGTCGATCAGCCGCTCAGTGCTCCATGGCTTGGGCAAAAACTTCACCGTGTTACCCAATTGCGCGGCCATGCCCGTATTGCCTGAGGTCAATACCACCGGCAAGGATGGCCAGCGATGGGCCACGACCTTGCTCAGGTCATACCCGTTGAGCAGGCCGGGCATCTGGATATCGCTGACAATCAGGTCTACCGGATCACTGCTCCTCTCCAGGAAAATCATCCCTTCATCAGCCGAGGGGAAAGAGGTCACCACTGCGCCGAAATCCTCCAGTACATCCACCATCAACGACCGAATAATCTCGTCGTCTTCCAGTACCAATATCGATGGCTGAGCCATGATCCTTACTCCACCATCCGGGTTGAGTAAGGTGGAGTGGCCCGCCTGTGGATAGGTTCGATTGGATGTTTTTTATTCGATGGGTGGTTGCTTGCCGCTATCTGCGGCATGTGTAAAACGGTCGTCGCTTGCGAACCATGGGGGGCTTAAGTCAGGATGCGGGCCGCGAAAACTCACAGCAAGGAATGCCAGTGTGAAAGAAATGATCGGCGCGTTGATCGTGGTTGCCACCGTTTTGTTCGGCTGTACCGGGGTGTTGGTGGCAGTGGCGTTTTCCACCAAAAAAAGCCGCCTGGAAATACTCAAGACATTGAGCGGCATGAGCCTTGGCCGTGACTGGTTTATCGGGATCGCTCAGCTGTGGGCCAGTTTTTTTCAGCGGGTGTTCGGGCGCACGTTGCTGGCCAGGCGTCAGTTGATCAGCATCCCGCTGTACACCTTGCTGGTGTCGCTGGTGTTTTTTGTCGTGTGGCTGCTGGATCTCTACCTGTTTAAAAACCCTGAGCACGTGTTCAACGTGCCGCCGCCGCCCAATGTGCTGCAAGCGATCAAGGACTTTTATAGCAAGGGCCTGCTCGTAGCGATCGTGATCGATTGCATGACCATCCAATTGACGAAATGGAGCATCAATGTGGGGATGCGCCGCGGTTTTGGTTCGTGGCGGTTCCTGTGGTGTTTTTCGGCGACGATTGCGTTGGCGTACCTGCTGTTCAGCGCGGCGGTTTACTGGTTTCGCTGGTCGGATATGAACGAGCTGTACGCCCTGTTGCCCGCCGACGAAGTGCGGCCGACGATCACCTTCAGTCCATTGCGCGATGTGCTGTATTCGCTTTCGCTGTTTCAGCCCGTGACGTTTATCTATGCCACGTCCGAAGGGCTTGTCTCCAGCTACTTCATGCCTGAGCCGATCCTGTTTTACTGCGCGGTCACCGGAACCCTCTCACTGCTGACCATCACCGTGGCCTACCAGTTCGCCAGGGGCGCGGAGCTGCTGCGACGCCTGTGCATGGGGTTTGTCAGTCATGTTGGAACGCCCCGGGTCAACGCCATGAGTGTGGTGTTCATGATGTTGCTGGGGCTGCTGCTGGTGCCGTTGTGCCTGATGGCGCTTTACATGGTGGTCTGAAGAATCGGTCTGTTCAGTCAGAACCGTTCATCGAGCAGGGCCGGCAACGTCAGCTCCTTGACGAAGCTGGCCGATGACAGGCTCAAGGCCATGCGCACCACCTGCACCACGTCGTGTACCGGGATCAACTGCCCGTCGCCGCGCTGTTCAGCCTCAAGTCGGGATGTGCTCAACGGGTCCTCGGTATTCAGGTAGCCCAGATTCAGGCAAGTCACGCCCAGGCGCTGGTGCCGATAGCCTTCGCGCAGGGCGTCGGCCATGCCGCGCAAAGCGAATTTCGACGCGCCAAACGTGACTTCCGGGCGCCCGCTCTGGGGCAGGCCCGAGGTCGAGCCAGTAAGGATGATGCGTGGGTTGGGGCTTTTTAACAGCACGGGCAGCAGGCGTTTGATCAGCAGCAAGGGAGCGGTGATGTTGCAACTGACGATGGCTTGCACCTGGGTGTCTTCATCCTTGAGGAAGCTGTAGGCGTCATCGAACGCCCGCTCTTCCCAGATGCCCAGGTTGTAGATCAGTGTGTCGAGGCCGTTCTGCGCCACTGATTGTTCGATGAGCTGCGCGGCCTGCGCTGGCTGGCCAAGGTCGGCTTCTACCCACGACACTTCGGCGCCGGTGCTGGATACCAAGCCAGTGGGACGGCTGCGCGAGACACCGATCAAGGTATCTCCCACCCCACCCAGGCCCTCCATAAAGGCCCTGCCCAAACCTTTGCTTGCGCCGACCACCATGGTTCTCATCGATCTCTCCTGAACTGACGTGCTGATGGAAAGTGCGCATGCAAACAGAGGGGGAGAGTGATGGCAATTGAATGGCTGTGTCTAAATGTTTTGCCAGGTTGGGCGCGATCGGCACTTCCTGGAACTGCAAACGCACTTTTTCAGCCGGGGAAAACATAAGAGAGAACGCCTACAGCCAGCCCTGCCTTGGCAGATCAACCGGGCACGCTTCAATAACGTGGACGAGGACAAGTAAACAGCAGGCATAATTGCCGCCTTTGCTTTTGAAGCCCCGACCTGGAGCCCCTGATGAAACCCGCTGCCCTGTTGACTCTTTTCCTCACTGCCGTGTTCTTCAACACTTGTGCGGCGGCAGCAGGCGATGCCGAGGTGGGTGGCAAGTTGTTCACCAAGACCTGCGGCGGTTGCCACAGTGTCGGGTTGAACGCCCGCGGCGGTTTCGGGCCACAGCTTAATGGAGTGATCGGGCGGCTGGCGGGCACCACGGCGGATTATCAGTATTCCGACGCGATGAAAAACTCAGGTGTGGTGTGGACGCGGGAAAAACTTGCCGCCTATATCGAGAGCCCGAAGAAAGTGGTGAGCGGCACCCGCATGATTTTCTGGGGGATCAGCGATCAGGAGAAGATCGAGAATCTGCTGGCGTATCTTGAGACCTTTCAGACGCAATAGCCCAAACATCATTCATCGCGTCTGTCAGGGCTGGCATGCCTTTTGTGGCGAGCGGGCTTGCCCCGCGCTGGGCTGCGTAGCAGCCCAAACCAGCCGCTACGGAATATCTGATGCACCGAACTCGACTTGTTAGGGCTGCTACGCAGCCCAGCTCGGGGCAAGCCCGCTCGCCACAGACAAGCAGCCTGCCAGGATCAGGTGCCCTGGGGTGTCTCCCCACGCGCCAGTCGCGCATTTATGTCATCCATCACCGCCGGCAGGTCGACGATGGTGTCGATCAGGTAGTGCGGTCGCGAACCCTCAAACATCTGGGTAATACGCTCACGCTCCTGAGCCAGTTCCGCAGCCGGCATCGCCTTGTATTGCGCGTAAGTCCGCCCCAGCGCGTTGCCGGAGCAGGTCAGCGCCACCGTCCACATGCCGGCACTGCGCCCTTCCAGGATCCCCGGCCAAGTGTCGTCGACCTTGACGCATGCCGCCACATCGCTGATGCCCAAGGCAATCACGTTGGCCAGGGCCTGGGCCGGATGTGGACGACCGTTGGGCACTTCGTCAGTGGCCACCACATGATCGGCCACGTAGCCGTTCTGCCGCGCAAGTTCAACCACTTTGGCCATCACTACCGCCGGATAGCCCGAGCAGGAGCCGATCTTCAAGCCCTGGCTTCGCAATTTTTCAATCGCCTCCAGTGCGCCGGGAATCACCGCCGAGTGCAGGGCGATCTTCTCGATCTGCAGGGGCATGAAACGCTCATACAGGGCGGTGACGTCCTCGTCGGTCGGTTGGCGGTTGAACACGGCGCGATAACGTTCGGCAATCTGCGGCTGATTGCACAGGGTGCGGATGTGATCCCACTTACCCATGCCCATAGGGCCGCGCGCTTCCTCCAGGGATACCGCGACACCAAATTCGGCAAAGGCTTCGACAAAAATCTGCGTGGGGGCGAAGGAGCCGAAGTCGACGACGGTGCCGGCCCAGTCCAGGACTACGGCTTGCAGCTTGGAAGGTGGTTGGTAATGCATGAGCAATCTCCAGTTTCGGGTATGAGTGGGCCGTCCCCCGATAAACGGGGTAAGCCGGTTGCGTACAAAAAAATCAGGCGATTCAGGTAGCCGGTATGGGGCTGGCCTCAAACAGTTCGGCGATCATCGGGCGGTTGCGCCGGATCCCCAGGCAACACAGGTGGTAGTCGATGGAAAACGGGTGATCGACAAAGGTGATCGGGGTAGTGCCCGGTGTTTCGGCGTACTCCACCGCCGACACAAAGCCGATGCCGATGCCCTTGGCGATGGCATGCACGATGGCCTCGCGACTGTTGAGCTGCATCACGCAGTTCAGGTCCACCCCCAGGCGCTTGCAGCTTTCTTCCACCAACTGCCGGGTGCGTGAGCTGCGCTCGCGCATGACCCAGCGCTCCTGGCTGATCTGCGCGACGTGCACTTCTTTCTGTGCCGCCCAGGGGTGGTCGTTGCGCACCACGGCGATGATCGGATAACGCCGGTACAGCTGCGTATCGAAGCGTTGGTCAAACTCCGAGAGGGCCAGGATGGCCACGTCGATATCAAAGTTGAACAGGCGGTCGAGGGTTTCCTTCTCCGGGGAAAACGAGGTTTCCAGCTCGATGTCCGGGTGGCGTTGCATCAGTTCGTACGTCAGGTTCATGGCGATCGGCGGCGACACCGCGCCCAGGCGCAACATCCCGGTCTTGCGCTGCTTGAAGCTGTGCAGCAATTGCATGGCCTCATCCTCCTGGCCGAACAGGCCCTGGGTGATCCCGTAGAGCGCGTGGCCGGCCGCGCTCATCTCGATAAACCGCCCACGGCGGTGGAACAACTCCACCGAGAACTGCTTTTCCAGGGCATTCACCTGTTCGCTGACCGTTGGCTGACCGACGCTCAAGTACTCGGCGGCAAGGGTGAAGCTGCCGGTCTTCGCCACCGCATGAAAGGAACGTAGCCACTTGTGGTACTGGTACATAACGTGTCCTGTTCAGGGGGCATCAACGGCGGATAAACAAGGCCACTACCGCGCTGCACAGACAGGCCGAGGTGACGACGATGAAGATCAGCGACGTATTACCGGTACTGTCGAGCATACTGCCGATCAGCGGTTCCGCCAGGCCTGCAAACAGATAAGACGAGAAGTTCATCACACCGGTTGCGGTGCCTGCGCGCTTGGCGCCCACCAGGTCCGGGCACAGCGCCCAGAAGCTGGACGCCGGGCCATAGACAAAGAACCCGCACAAAAACAGTGCCACCAGGCCGATTGCACTATGGGGCGGCAGGCTCCACATCCACAGGCTGGTGGCGGCGCCGAGGAACATATAGAGCATGATCGCCATGTAGCGCTTGGAGCCGAACAGCTTGTCGGATACCCAGCCATTGCTCAGCGCGCCGACGGCCATGCCGACCGGCAGGGCGACGGTGATCCACTTCGGATCAATCATGCTGTCGCCGCTTTTCCAGTTGGCGCCAAGAAAATGCACCGGCACCCACACGATCAAGCCGTAGCGCGCAGCGTTCTGGAAGCCCAGGGACACGGCGGCGATGATCAGGCGCGCGTTTTTCAGCACGGCTTTGTAGCGCTGTGCCGAGGTTTCTTCTTCGCCGTGGGCCACTTCATGGCCCTTGTCTTCGGCGTTGGCCACGCCGGTATCGGCCAGGGGTTCGAAGCCAAGATCCTGCGGGCGTTCACGGGCCACCAGGTAAAACAGGATGCCCCCGGCCAACATCAGCAGGACCGGCAGGCGGAAGATCCAGCGCCACTCCAGGTGCAGCACCTCCAGCACCACGATGGAGGTCACATAGGACAGCACTGACGCACAACCGGCGGCGAACACATAGAAGCCATAGACCCGGCCGCGCTCGCTGGCGCTCCACCAATTGGAGATCAAGCGGCTACCCGGCGCCCAGCCCAGGGCCTGGAAGTAACCGTTGATGCCCCATGGCAGGATCAGCCCGGCAAAACCGCTGGCAAAACTGGTGACCCAGTTGGCGCCACACGACAGCACCGCGCCGAGGGTCATGATGCGTCGGCCGCCGAATTTGTCGGCCAGGTTGCCGTTGATCGCCTGGCCAATGGCATAGGCCCAGAGCATGGCGGCCGAGATCCAGCCCAGTACCTCCTTGGTCAGGCCGAACTCGGCCTGTATCCCCGGGATGGCGAAACCGAAAGTCTGGCGCCCGGTGTAGAAAAACAGGTAACAAAACATCGCCGCCAGCAGCATGCGCCACTGGGCAACACGGAACGACGCCGAGCGAACGGCGGGGACAGGCAGGGTGTGTGCACGATTCATGATGTTTTCCTTATTGTTATTCGCCCCCGAAACCGCAGCGACGGGGTGGCACGCTTTACAGGTGCAAGAGGAAAGACTGAATTGCGTTGGGCCTAGGCGGCCCTGGAACCGATAAAGTTCTTGCCGCGTGCCCCTTGCAGGGCGAAGCGGATCATCGCGTCGGCCTCGGTGGGCGTGACGCCGTAGTCGGCGAACTCGGTTTTTACGTCCAGGCTGTGCAGGAAGTTGCGCAACTGGGTCTGGGCTTTCTCCAGGTCATCGCCGAACACCCGGCGCAGCGTGTGATCGCGCGCCGCGTCATGCCCCCATGCCAGCCCCAGTACCAGCGGCAAGGTGAAGGAACAGGCGATGCCATGGGGCAGGCCGTGGTGCAGGGTCATCTCGTAGGAAATGGAGTGGGCCAGGGCGGTCTTGGTATTGGAAAATGCCAGGCCGGCCTTGAGCGCCGCCAGGGCCATGCGTGAGCGCAACTCTGGATTGCCAAGGTCGCGCCGCAGTTGCGGCAGGCACTCCAGGATGTCCTCGATGGCGGACACCGCAAAAGTGTCGGAAACCGGGTTGGCGTTGATATTCCAGATCGACTCCAGGGCGTGGGATAAAGCATCGAGCCCTGTGGATACGGTGACCCCGGCTGGCACCGTGAGCATCAACTGTGGATCAACAATCGCTACCTCTGGCCAGGTGCAGTCCAGGTGCAGGGAGTACTTCTTGTGGCTGGCCGAATCCCAGATCGTCGCCCAGGGTGTTACCTCACTGCCGGTACCCGCTGTGGTCGGCGCCGCGATCAATGTCTTGCAATGGGCCGGCACAAACGGTTGGCCGGTCGCCAACAACGCCAGCAACTCATCGAACTGCCCGGACTCGGTCCCGACAATCAATGCCTTGGCCGTATCAATTGCACTGCCACCCCCGACGGCCAGCACCACGTCACAGCTCCCGGCTTGCTGCCAGAAGCGTTCATAGGTGTCACGCAATTGAGCGACATCGGGGTTGGGCTGCACATCCTCGATCACATACACCAAGCGCTCGCCCAGCAGTGCCTGGATCCTCTCTACCAATCCCAGCGCACGGGCTTCGGGAAAGGTGACGAGGGCGACAGTCTGCTGTGCGGTGATACTGGCCAGGTCTTGCAGGCAGCCCCAGCCGAAGCGGGTGTCTACCGGGTTGTGGAATCGGGCAGTCATGGCGTGTTCCTGGTTTTTGTTGTTGGAAGTGGCGCCAATAGTCGGGGAGGGTGGGGGAGAGCTCAAATCGATAGATTGGGGGGATGGATTGGGTGGGCCGATAGTGGGAGGACGCAAGTGGGCACTGAGGCAGTGCCCCAGTGTGTCTAGTGGACGATCTTCCAGGGCGGGTTCAAGCGGTTTTCACCAGCCCAGTAGAGTTTGATGCAGTTGCCCGACGGGTCATGCAAGATTGCTTCGCGCCATAGATAGGGCATGTCGGTGGGCATTTGATCGAAGGTTATCCCTTTGCCGATCAGCTCATTCACCCAGCTATCGAGCGGCTCATGTTCAAAGTAGATCACTGCGTTGTTACTGCCATTTGCTTCAACCAGGGATAAGGAGAACGTCGCACCATTGCCGGGGCAGGAAAACCTAGCGTAGTGATCGGTAGAGACTACCTGGGTAAAACCAAGCGTTAGATAGAACGCGACACAGGCCGGCATATCCGTCACCGGCAAGGTCACTTGATTCATATTCATTGTTGAATCCTCAGGTGGCGCTGAAAAGTCCAGCTCAAACCGCTGACTGCCTGCGTGCTTGCGAAGGTCGTATACCTCAGCTAGCTTGCTCATCGTCGGTCAGCGATGATCAGGCTAGATCAGGAGCTGTGAGCGTGCAGGTATGCCAGGTTTTTCGTAGCACTACAGGGGAAACAAGGTACTTGTCTTTATTGCGCAAGGTGATGCTATTTCATCAGTGCAATTGGCCATAATTTAAAGTCGTATTTATAGCCGTCATTATTAGGGATCCGCCTGTGACTGGTCGGGTAATTACTACAACACCTAAGGTGATCATCAAATGGACTTTATTGATGAGCTTGTGCGGTTGAATGGATTGGAAACCCAGGAGCAGTGGTTTTCAGCTATCGAAAAAATAAACGATAAATATGGGTTTTCCAGAGTCTTGATCGGCTTGCTGCCAAAATATGATGCCGAGTTGAGTTCGGCGATGATTGTCAGCAATTATCCGATGGCCTGGCGGAATCGATACGACCAATCGCGTTATGCAACTATCGATCCGGTGGTGATCTATTCATTTCAAAACGTGCGCCCGGTTGTCTGGGACGAATCGTTGTATTGCACCCCCCGCGAACGTGAGTTTCGCGAAGAGGCCAGCGCTTATGGACTGTCTAGGGGTATAACTTTTCCGCTGCATGGGCCTCAGGGTCAGTTTGGCACTTTCAGCCTGGCGGTTGACGCCCAGGACATTGCGGGAACGTCTCGGCATATCAATGCGATGATCCCGAAGCTTTCCATTCTTAAAGATGTGATTTTGCAAAGTGCTCTGGACAGTTCGAGCAAATTGACGGGAGCCAAGGTGATTTCCCTGACGACTCGCGAGAAGGAGATTCTCAAATGGTGCGCCGTCGGGAAAAGTTCCTGGGATATCTCCAGGATTTGTGGTTGTTCGGAAGCCAATATCAATTATCACTTTGCGAGTATCAATACCAAGTTTGGCGTTGCGTCCCGCCGGGCTGCCGCCGTTAAAGCTGTTTCGCTCGGGTTGATCAGCCTCTAGGGCCACACGTCCTCTACACCGCTCAAAACGCCCGCTCTGGCCTCTAGGCCGGCGGGCTATCTGTGGCTTTTTCAAGGGGATAACCGTGCATCATGCATTGGATCCAAAATTGTTGCAACTGGTTACCCTACTAGTATGACGGTTCCGTGAAGGCGGATAGATTGAGGTTTAAGTGTTCTTAGGGAAGGGAATCCAGTGCATTTCACAATCGGCCGGCGGGATGAAATAGATAGTGAGCAACTGTGTGCCATGCATCGGCTGCGCGCAGACGTTTTTAAAAAGCGTAAGGGCTGGGATGTTGCAATCATTGCCGATATGGAAATTGATGGCTATGACGCACTGGAACCCTTCTACATGCTGATCAAGGATGGCGGTGGCAGTGAAATCAAAGGGTGCTGGCGTTTATTGCCAACGACGGGCCCCTACATGCTCAGGGATACTTTCTCCGAGCTGCTCGAAGGGCGGCCAGCCCCGGTTTCTTCCCAGGTATGGGAGCTCAGCCGATTTGCCGTAACACCGCGATATCCTGGCAACAAGGGGTTTTCCGATTTTACCCTAGAGGCCGTAAAGGCCATCGTTGCCTATGGCATCGAGCAACATATCCAGCGTTATGTGACGGTTACAACGGTCGCGGTAGAGCGAATGCTGATCAGGGCTGGCCTGGCGATCACCCGGCTTGGGCCGGTACGTGTCATTGGCAAGGAAAAAGCGATTGCTCTTGAGATTGACTTGGGGGCGATGACTCAGCGTGCGCTCTTTGGCGTGCCCAAGAGTTGTTGTGGCGCTACGTTACAGTAGCTAACAGTCGCAAGAGGGTGGCCACAGCCATCTTTCGGCATCGGTATCCAGAGTACAGAACTTCAAGTCGTTAGAGGTAGTGTGCCCGGCTTAGTGTGTCTTGGTGAATGTACTCTTCCTATAAAAACTGCAGGGCGTATCGCCTTGCCGAATAACTGTCGTCCAGGGAAAAACAAAATGGCTACGATTATTAAGGAAGTCGACATACCGCTCATGTTGGACAGTGAGGTGGTTGCCACTTTCATTTCATTCGACGATTTGAAAGATCCTGTTGAACATATTGCTATTCGGCTGGGCGGGTTCAAGGCAGATGGTCGAAAACTTCCGTTGGTCAGGTTGCATTCCGAGTGTTTGACCGGTGATATTTTTCACTCCATGAAGTGTGATTGTGGGGATCAACTTTCAGAGTCGCTACGCCTTATCAACGAAGTGGGTGGCTATTTGATTTACCTGCGCCAGGAAGGGCGCGGCATCGGCTTGTATAAAAAACTGGAAGCCTATGCGCTGCAACAATACTCAGGTGTTGATACTTATGAAGCCAATAATATGCTTGGGTTTGCCGATGACTTACGCGACTACTTTGATGCTGCACAGATGCTGCAAGCCTTGGGGTGTCCGAAAATAGTCCTGCTGACGAATAACCCGGAAAAAGAGTTGCAACTGAGAAACCTGGGTATCGAGATTTCCGAGGTCAGGTCGACTTCCATGCATATTGGCAAACATAACGAAGGTTATATAAAAGCAAAAATTGAAGTCACCAATCACCAGTTCACAGCGCAGGCGGGGGTTTCTCAATGATTCAGCATCAAGCACCTATCAGTGGTCTCTCATTGTTTGGCCAGCAGTACATTGCGACGGCAGGCTACGATAACCAGATTATTTTGTGGAATGCGCAAACGCGCCAACCCCTGCAGCGCGGCTGGCATGATCATCTGGCCAACTACTGTGATTTTTCCCCTGACGGCAGCCTGTTGGTGACGGCCAGCAGTGATGGTTCGGCCCGGCTTTGGAGCGTGCCTGAGTTTAAATTGCAATGTGTCATGACCAGCCACAGTGATGACGTCATGCAGGCCAAGTTTTCTCCCGATGGTGAAAAAATAGCCAGTTGCTCCTACGACAGCAGTCTGTCGGTGCACCATAAAAATGGAAACTTCATCTGCAAGATGCAAGGGCACAGTGGCCTGGTAGAGAGCTTCGATTGGACAGCAGACAGCCAGCAACTTTTATCCTGCGGCACCGATGGGACCATTCGCGCCTGGGACGCAACCACCGGTGATTGCCTGGCCATCAAGGAGACGGAAGGCCACGACATGGACGCTTTGGTGACCCTGTCAGCGGGGGTGTTTATCGTTGGCAACAATGACGGTGAACTGCAGGTAATTAGTGGCAATACGGTTTTAAGTACCTATAAGGGACACCGTTCCAGCGTCAAGAAGCTGGTGAAGTCAAAGTTCGACAATAGCCTGCTGAGCCTGGGATATGACGGGGTCGCGGTGTTGTGGTCGATCGAGGGGCACACACTGGTGGAGTGGAAACGTTCGGAATATCCGAAGGAAATCTGGGCGCGCTCGGCGGAGTTTCAAAGCCGCGACAAAATCTATTTCGCGACGTTTGGCTCTACGTTTGCGATTTGGGATATCGCCCGCAACCATTGGGATCTCGAAGGCTTCGTACCCTCGGCCAGCTTGAACTCGGTCCATGCGGCAGACGGCGTTATCTACAGTATTGGCGATGCCGGCCTGTTGAAGGCCGATGGCAAAGACATGGGCGGGCCACAATCGCTGTGCAATTTTGTGGTGAAGACCGGCCCCATCCTGGTCTGTGGCGGACAGACCGGGCAAGTGTTCGATGTGCTGAAAAACCGTGTGGCTTATGCCCATCACGCGCCCCTCAACTGCGGGGTGAATTTTCAGTTGGATGGCGAGCAGCGTCTGGCGGTGGGGAGTTATTCCGGCGATATCATCATTTTCAAAGTCAACGATCGACACTTGGAATTTGTGTCTTGCCACAAGATTCATGAAAACGCGATCAAGGGTATTTCGTTGCATGGCAACTGCCTTTATACCGGATGTGCCGATGGTGAAATTGGCGTCACGGATATCCGCTCTTATGAAGTGGTCGACAAGATCACCCATGCCCATGAAGGCATATTGAATGACCTCTGTTCCTATGCGAACGGTGTTGCCACGGTTTCCCGGGATCTGACCCTGAAGTTATGGGGCGAGCCCAGAGCAACGATTCCCAGCCGCCATACCCATTCCATCAAGTGCATTGCGTCAAACGAGGACGGCAACTTTATCGCCACGGGCAGTTATGGCGGCACCGTCGATATATACGACTGCAAGGCCCGGCAGTGGTTGGGCACTGTGCGCAAAGTCAGTGCCGCAGGTATTTCCTCCCTCTCTTGGGATGACGAAAAACAGCATTTCCTGGCGTCGTCCTATGACGGGCGTATTTATGCCGTCGAGCTTGGTTGACCTTCAACTTTCAGTGTGGACTTACAACAATGAATGCACGAGAAAAAGTAGTTGTCGCAGAAAAGTGTACGGTCACATCGCCGCTTGATCCCTGTGAGCAACCTGCGGCTTATCAACCTCAAACCGGGTTGCGCGAAACGCTGGAGCGGATGAGTCGTTTCCGGGAAACGCCAGAGGCAGCTGCGTTACTGTGCCGTTTCGAAGATGCGACGGACTTGTCCCAGCGTGTGCAATTGGGCATGGAGCTGGCGATCAAGGGCGATCCGAGGATCGTCGCCGGTGCGCTGAATCATTTGGTGTCTATTCCCGCAGGTGAGGCTCGCATTGGTATCGACGAGTCGCAAATCGATGCCGTCGTGCGTGAATATGCGGATGTCGGGGTTATTCGCGATTGGATCCTCAAGGAAGTACCTCGCCATACGGTGTCCCTGGCAAGCTTCAATATTTCGAAATATCCGGTGACCAACCTGGAGTACCTGGCGTTTCTACAGGATTGCCCCAATGCGCAAGTGCCTACGTCCTGGCCGTTGCGAGCGTTTCCGCTGCATTACGCCAACCATCCGGTGTACTCGGTAAGTGCGAGCGCGGCGGATGCGTTCTGCGCCTGGCTGTCGGCCAAGACCGGCAGGACCGTGCGCTTGCCTGACGAGGCGCAATGGGAGTACGCCGCCGGTGCCGGGGAGTTCGAATACCCATGGGGCAATGAGGCCAGGACCGAAAACGCCAACACCGCCGAGCTTGGCTTGTTAGCCACCACGCCGGTCGGTGTTTTCCCTCAGGGCGCATCGCCGTTCGGCCTTATGGACATGGGCGGGAACGTCGAGGAATACACCTCGAATGATTACGATGCGTACCCCAATGGTCCTTTTGTCATGGACGATTTGATCTCTGAGAGCCGGCCGACCTATCGAATCACCCGGGGCGGTTGTTTTGGCCGTTTTGCCGATCTTTGCCGGGTTTCGCGGCGACATGGCCTGAGTATTACCCCCTATGCCTCGCTATATGCCGTAGGCTTTCGGGTGGTCGCCGAGTGAGACAGCCAGCATCCTTGGCCCGGGACGGGTGGCGGTTGAGCAAAGAAATCAACAGCCAAGCCATGCACACCATGTTGTCGTTCAGTGCCCTGATGGTCGCGAATGCCATTGACATGGTGTTCATCGCCCACCTTGGTCATGAACCACTGACGGCGGCCAGCCTGGCCAGCCCTTTTATGTGGTTGATGAACACGATTGCCATGGGCATTGCCCTGGCGATCAGTGTTCATGTGTCCAAGGGGCAGGAAACGGCCGGGGGCAATACCTTCATCGATGTGTTGTTGCCGGGCCTGCTTATTGGCGCTGCGGTCTACGGGGTCGTGTTGCTGGGGGCAGGCCTGAACCTTGAGGCCGTGTTGGGGGCGATGGGGGCGGCACCCTCTATTTATGAGCAAAGTGAAGGCTATTTAAAGACGTGGCTTTACGGCTTCATCATCACCCTCACATTTGCCATTTCCACGGCGTATCTGCGAGGGCTGTCGTTGTTCAAGACCCAGGCCATCGTGGTGGCGGTGGTCTGCCTGATGAACATTGTGCTCGATCCACTGCTGATGTTTGGCGTGGGTGGTTTTGCCGGGTTCGGTCTGGTCGGTTCGGTGTATGCCGCCTGGCTGGCACAAGCCGGTGGGGCGCTGGTGTGCATTTACTTTGGTGTCAGGCATACCCAGGTCAGCGGTCCTCGCAACCTGAGGGTGGGCAAGATGCTTCAGGCGGCGGGGAACATTTCCCGGCTGGCCTGGGTGACCAGTTCCACGGCGACCTTCTGGCCGATCTCTGGAATCGTGGCCACTTACCTGATCTCGAAACTGGGAGACGCAGAAGTGGCAACCATGGGGGTTATTTCAAAACTGCAGCCCTTGATCATGATTCCTGTCTGGGGGGTGTCTGCGGTCACCACGGTGCTGTTGAGCAAGGCATACGTTCAACAGCGCGATGACCAGGTAGGGATGATCTTCACGTCCGGCTATGGGCTGCTCGTGATGTGGCAAACCGCCGTGGCATTGCCGTTCATTGTATTTGCCCAGCCCGTGGCGCGTTTCATGTTGGGTGGGTATGCAGAGGCGCTGCCCTTTGTGGTGACGTACTTGATGATCATCCCGATCACGGTATTTGGCAGGGGCATGCTGTACCTGGCAGTCCACGGTTTGCCAGCGATTGAAAGAGCCCGGACTGCCATGGCGATTGATGGGATATATGTCCTGCTGCTTCACACCGGTTGTTACTGGCTGGGTTATTTGTTCAACGATTTCAATCTGGCCCTGCTGATGCTGCTGGCGTTGAATCTGCTGGGAGGTGTGTTGGCGGTTTGGGTGGCTAAACGCGCCCGGCGCTCCCTTTCCATCTCGAAAACACAACACCGGCCGATGGAAACTATTTGATATTCAACGATGGGGCGACTATGGACGTGCTGATTATCGCTGGCAGCCCAAGAGTGGATTCGCAAAGTTCAAGGGTGAGTAAAATCCTGGAACGTTATGTGCGGGACTCCTCAGTATTTACACCGACAGTCCTGGACTTGGCAGTACAGCCTGTGGGCGTGCAAAGCAATGAACTTGCAAACATGGCCGAGGCTTTCATTATTGTAGTGCCGGAACATTCGGGCATGGCCCCGGCGGTGTTGAAGGAGTTTTTTATTTCCAGCGAATACCCGGTGCTGGCGCATAAACCGGCCTTGATAGTTTCGATTTCCAGTGGCTTGGGCGGGAGTTACCCGGTGCTGGATCTACGCGCAACTACTTATAAAAATACAAAAATCTGCTACATGCCGGATCACCTGATTATCCGCGATGTGCATAACTTTGACGCGGATATGAGCAGCAGTGCCTATCCAGGCCTGGGACGACGTATCAGCGCCTGTGTGCAAATGCTGGAGTTGTACGCGTGTCAACTTTCGGCTGTTCGTGCAGACCTGTTGGGGGTTGGCGCGGCGATCAGCTACGGCATGTAATTCTTAGGGGCTGGATCGACGATGAAACCACAAGAACTTCACCAGTTGGTGTTCAACTTCAGGGCGGCTCGCGCCGTCATGTTCGCGGTACAGGCAGGTGTGTTTGAAGAGCTTTGCCAGGAAGACCTGACGATTGATGAGCTGGCTATCCGGCTTGAATTGCAGCGTGTGTCTACAACGATCCTCCTGGAAACCCTTGTGCAACTCAATGTCCTGAGCAAACAAGGCTTGCGCTACAGGGTTGCGCAGGACCTTCGGGCCACCCTGCGCCGTGATACCGAGGGATCGATCGCCAATCTGCTGATGCTGGACGCCAACCATTGGTCGAACTGGTCGGTGGCAGAGGATTTTTTCCGTCCTGGGCAGGCCACGTCGTTTGCCTATGACCGGCAGAGCAATTTTGCCGCAGCCATGCAGCAGGGGGTCGGCGATATGAATGTGCGCTTGGCCCAAGTGTTACTTGCCCACGCACCGCGGCATATCGTGGATGTGGGAAGCGGCCCGGGGTTGTTGATTGAGCAACTGTTGGGAGCGGCTACAGATTTGAAGTACACCCTGGTGGATTTTGCGGAAACCCTGGATATCGCCAAGGGCAATCTGAGCCGTTATGAATGCTGTGATGTGAACTTCCTGGCCCATGACATCGTACTCGGTAAGGTGCAGATAGAAGCTGATTGTATTGTTACCTCGCGTTTGTTGATGGGCTTTGACGAAACTGAGGCCAGGCAAATCCTGGCAAATATGTGCCATGGCCTGGTACCGGATGGCGTACTGGTCATCAATGAATTCGATACCGAGACAAGAGTCGGCGCCTTGATGTCGTTGGATATGCTTGTTAACTGCGGGGCACGCGTCTATGGCCGGGATGAACTTGCGATGTTCCTGGATGAGTTGGGGTTCGAGATAGTTTCAGAGCACGCCACCACAGTCTTTACCCGTGCATTGTCTGCCAAAAGGAAAGGGATATGAGTCAAACCAAACTTGGAAAAACCCCCCAGGTGTTTGTCGACCAGATCTACGATGGACTTGAAGTCATCGATGATGTGTTCAGCGCCAATGGCCTTGAATATTGCCTCGCGGCGGGTACTTTGTTGGGGGCTGTGCGCCATACCGGCTTGATTCCTTGGGACGATGATGCGGATCTTTATATTCTTGAGGCTGATATCGAGAAGTTCTTCGCTCTGGAGCAGCAATTTGCACAACGAGGCTATCGCCTCAGTAAACAACCTTGGGAACTATGGGGCGGTTATAAGGTGTTCCCGATAACGGGCATCTCCATGCCAGAAGAGAACCGTCGCGATTACTTATACCCTTCCGTGGATATCTTTCCATTGTCCGAGCGGGATGGGCACCTTCGTTATACCAGCCCCCTGGCATTGGCAAACTGGCCTCGCGAGTACCTGTCCTTGGAAGATTGGCGTTCCCGCAGCGCTACACGTTTTGGGCATCTGGATTTGCCGGCTCCCGATGCATTGGCATCCAGGCGTTATTTGGAGCGTGCATACGGTCATGACTGGAATAGCCACGCGGCCAAGGGGTTTGATCATCGGTATGAAGTGGATCTGGATGCCGAGAAAGTGACCCTGAGTGACTTCCGGTGTGCACTAAAAACCCCGGCCTGAGCCTGGGCCGTCTTTGTTGATAGCCCTGCGTCACAGGGCGCCTGCGGGTTATCAACAGGTTTCGCTACTTCGCTTTTGCTTTGCAACAGGTGAACTGTGATGAAAAAAGCTATTGTCCTTGCCGCGGGCATGGGGTCTCGTCTTGGGCGTGCCTCTGACTCCATTCCCAAGCCACTGACTGAGGTTAACGGCCTTAGTATCCTGGGGAATGCACTTAATATTCTTGTTGAAGCGGGTTATCAGGAAGTTGTTCTGGTGATCGGCTACAAAGGCCTGAAGATACGGGCTTTTGTCGCTGCGCTGGAATTACCGGTGACGGTGCGGTTTATCGAAAACACCGAGTGGGCTACTACCAATAACTTGTATTCGTTGTACTTGGCTTGCGACGAACTGGCAGGCGAGGACGGGGTCACGTTGCTGGAGGGGGATATCTTCTTTCGCGCTTCGGTGATTACGGCGCTGGACGCACAAAGCGGCCGCGACTGCCTGGCCGTGGTGTCACCGCTTACACCGTTGATGGAGGGTACTTTTGCCGAGGTTGATGCCCATGGGTTGATCCGCCGGTTGGGTAGCAGCAAGGCCGATGATCATCTGACTGCCGACAGGCCACTTAAAACGGCCAACATTTATTATTTATCCGCTGACTTCTGCAAAAACTATCTGATCGGCGAACTTGAGCGAAACGTCAAAGACAACCGAGTCAATGACTATTACGAAGTGACCTTCAAAACGGCATGTGCGCAGGGCATGGGATTCAGGGTTATTGAAGTCGATCCTGGAACCTGGATTGAAATAGATAACCTGTATGACTTGCGTATCGCGTCCTATCAGTTCTCCGAGCACAAACATGCGCTGCTTGCCAGTCAGCATGGAGGGTATTGGCGTTTTCCCGTGACCGATCACGCCTTGATCTACAACTTGCACTTCCCGCCTGCGGGCTTGAAGAAGCTGATGGTTGACCGTTTTGCTGATATTGCCCTCAACTACCCGGCTTCGGCCGGTGCAAGCCTGCCACTCTTGTCGGACTTCCTCGGGGTGCCCACCGAAAACCTGGTGATTGCCAATGGCGTCTCGGAAATCATTCGCCTGCTGCCCAGGCTTTTTAGCGGCAATGTGCTGGTGTTCGAGCCTTCGTTCAATGAGTTTGCCAGTGCCATCCCCGCGGAACGTGTCACCACTGTCAGGTTGACTGCAAAAAATCAGTTTGCGCTGGATATCGAGCACACGCTGCGTGTTGTCGAGCAGCAGAGGCCGGAGGCGATTGTGCTGGTGACGCCGAATAATCCCACGGGCGGGCTGATTCCCAAGGAAACGATCCTGGAGCTTTACGCACGCACCCAGGATCAGGCGCCCTACCTGATTGTGGATGAGTCATTTCTCGATTTTGCCGGCGATGCCAGCGATCAATCGGTGCTCCACGACCTCCTGGCTTTTCCAAGAATTATCGTGTTGAGAAGCATGAGCAAAACCTTCGGTATTGGCGGCCTGAGGCTGGGTTACGCGGCCAGTGCGGATCAGCGCTGGCTGGACGCCCTGCGTAAGGAGCTGCCGATCTGGAACATCAACGGTTTTGCCGAGGAGTTCATGCTCAACCTTCCGCAATACCGCAAGGAATATGCCGCCAGCTGTACCCAAGTGCGGCGCGAAACTGACGACCTGGTGATGCAACTGCGTGAAATCGAGGCCCTTGAGGTATTTGCTACCGCCAGCAATTTTGTGCTGTGCCGATTGCGGCCGGGCTACCCGTCGGCCCCGGAGCTGGCAGTGTTGCTGGTTGATGATTTCAGCATCTTCATCAAGGAGTGCAGCGGCAAAGTGATGGACGACGCCGATCGATACCTGCGTATTTCCTCCAGGAATCGCGAGCAAAACGACAGGCTGATTGACGCGTTAAAACACGTGCTGCTTTTAGACGACTACACGCCGTCCGTTCGCACTGGCGTCAGACCGACCCGCACGCCTTTGAGCCAAGATGCAGCCCTTAGCGAGTGATCACCCCATGAACCCGATGGATTGCATGCAAAGGGCAATTGAACTGGCGCAGTTGGGCCTGTATTCCACCAGCCCCAACCCGCGAGTCGGGTGTGTCATTGTCAATCAGGGGGCCATTGTTGGCGAGGGCTGGCATGTCAGGGCAGGGCAGGCCCATGCTGAGGTCCATGCTTTGCGTCAGGCGGGCGCCGCCGCAGCCGGCGCAACAGCTTATGTCACGCTGGAGCCCTGCTGTCACTTTGGCTCCACCCCACCTTGTGTCGATGCACTGATCGATGCGGGAGTGACGCAGGTAGTTATCGCCATGGTCGATCCCAATCCGCAGGTTGCTGGCCAGGGCGTCAGGCGCTTGCGTGCTGCCGGCATCAGTGTCGCGTGCGGTCTGCTGGAGCAACAGGCGCGGCAGCTCAATCGAGGGTTTATCAAGCGAATGGTCACTGGTCTACCCCTGGTCCGGGTAAAAATGGGCATCAGCCTGGATGGCCGAACCGCTATGCACAGCGGTGAAAGCCAATGGATCACCGGGCCGGTAGCGCGGGCAGAAACCCAGCGCTTGCGGGCGCAATCGAGTGCCGTCATCACCGGGGCCGACACGGTGTTGCGCGATCAGGCGCGGCTGACGATACGCAAGGCCGAGTTGCTGCTGGAAGAGTCCCAGGCCTGCCTGGCCATGGAGCGGCCACCCCTGCGGGTGTTGATTGACAGCCAGAGACGGGTGCCCCATGACGCTGCCTTTTTCACCGCCGGCCCGGCGTTGGTAGCGACCACTTCGACCTCAGCGGCCGATCCTCGCGCGGGCCAGGAGCTGCTGATGTTTGACGCGGTCGATGGGCAGGTGCCGCTCGAAGAGTTGCTCAAGGCCTTGGCAACGCGCGGTGCCAACGAGGTGCTGATTGAAGCCGGCTCGCGCCTGGTGGCGGCGTTCGCGCGTTTGAACCTGGTGGATGAGTATATTTTCCATATTGCTGCCAAGTTCCTGGGGTCATCGGCCAAACCTGCGTTGGAGTGGCCGATCGACAAGCTGGGTGAGGCAGTGAGGCTTGAGTTCATCAGCGTCAGGCCATTGGGGGACGATATTTGTGTCATCGCCCGGCCGGCGTGAGCCGTTCAGCAATGCTGGGCGTGCGGGCGATCTGCCGCAACGTCCTTGATCCCACACACGGTGACGGCCCAGGTTTGAGTGTGTACGCCCGCTGAGTCAACGGTGCATGGGGTGGGCCACGTTGGGTATCAGCCGATCAACCCAGCAGGTGTTTGGAAATCAGCCTGGAGATTTCGACAATCGAGGTTTTGCCGGTGAACTCGAACTTCACTTTGCCCAGCGATGAGAAGTAGATCTCCAGTTCCGAATCCAGGTCGAACGTACCGGAGGTTTCCACCGAGTACGCGACGATGTTTTTGTAGGGCAGGGAGGTGAAGTCTTTCTTGCTGCCGGTGATACCTTGCACGTTCACGGCGATGATGCGCTTGGTGGTGAACACCACGCCGTCGCGCATGGCTTTGTAGGCATCGACTACTTGTTCGTCATCGAGCAACAGCGAAGCAACGCGTTCGGCATACTCGTTGTTTTGCTTGAGTTTGAAGAAGCCTTTGTTGTTGAAGTCGATCATTGGACGGTCCTTGGGGGGCTGGGAGGGTGCTACAGGATTGCCTTGAGGTAGTCCTTGAGTGCTTCGAGTGGGGGATTGAGTTCCTCTAGTGTCGAGGCTTGCTGGACGTCAGTCATAAGCTTTTGCAGCTCGCGGCCCAACACCGTGTCGGCTCCGCCCAAGGTCACCAGGGCCAGCTGGGTGCATTCATCTACCTTGTGTTGGATGGTTGGCAGGTCGCCACTGCGCACCAACAATCCAAACACCTCCCGCTCGTAACCATCCATGACCAGATCGTCGCGCAGGATCGGGCTGCCATCTTCGGTCTCATGCACCAGCTTGAGGGCGAACAAAGCAACGGCTTCGAGCGTCAATTCCATGTTCCTGGGTCCTCTCTTATCGGGTGCGCTGGGGTGATCATTTTTCTGCAGGCAAAAAAAAGACCTTGAGTTTCAAGGTCTTTCTTTAAAGCATTAATGGCTTGATTTGTATAGATTAAATTGGATGTGGCGGTGGGTGTCTGTGCGGTTATTGCAGCGGTACATAAATATCAGTCTGCCATTGATCCTGCGAGGTCTCGGGATAAACGCTGAGATAGTCAAAGAACAGCGGGTGGTCCCGCAGTTCCTCGCCGCTGGTGGGCAGCCAGTCGCGATAGATCGGGTAGATCGTCTCGCCGATGTGGTCCGTCGAGCCCACGTGGCGCACGACAACGCAACGCCCTCCTGGGATAACACGCTCGGTTACGCCGAACTCATTTACGGCCACGGCCTCGTTAATTTCGCCGCAGAGTGCAAACCGGAACGCTTCGGGCGGGGTTGTATCGGGGTTGCCGAAAGGAATGCCAAAGCTGCGACTTGATTGCACGGGCGACTGGCCGCTCTGCATGCGCCATTCGGCAAACTTGCGCACACTCTCGCTAACGAGCCCTGGAGGGCCACAGTGTTCGAGTGCTGCCACCCTGACTGGGTGAAACTCTACGATTCGTACGTGCATGATGATGGTCCTTGAGAAGTGAGGGATGGTGAACACCGAATTCCAGACCTGCCAATTGGGCTGTCTCCTGAATGCACTCGGCGCCATACCGAACGCTCGCCTGAATGCCCTGGAAAAAGCCTCGGGGCTTTCGAACCCTGCACCGAACGCTGCTTCCAGTACCGAGTAACCCCTGGTGGAGGCCAGGCAATGCGCTGCGCGTCGTAGCCGCATCAACTGCACATAGCGTGAAACAGGTACGCCGACGAAGGCGGTGAATTGCCGATGGAAGTGAAACGCCGAAAAATTCGCCACTTGGCTCAACGCCTTCACGGACAGGTCACCTTCAAGATTGGCTTCTATATAGGTGAGGACTGCATTGAAGCGTTGTGTGTAGGCGGCGTTGCTCGACAAGTCAGACACTGGATGGAGGCTCCGGGGAATTCGGTAAGCGATAGAGTCAGCCATACCGGCATGTGGGCGCCTAGCCGCGCTTGCTGAGGTTGCGACTGGGCTGCCTTGGATGTTTCATAATGACAACCCAGGCGCTTTGGAAAGAATTTTCAGGTGGGGGTTGACCACGTGTTTTAATCCTGTATTATTCGCCTCCCGCTAACGAGAGATCGGAAGCGCAAGTGGTTGAAGTTGTTGAGAAAATCCTCGAAAACTTCTGAAAATAACCACTTGACAGCAAGTGAGGCTGCTGTAGAATGCGCGCCTCGGTTGAGACGAAAGATCTTAACCAACCGCTCTTTAACAACTGAATCAAGCAATTCGTGTGGGTGCTTGTGGAGTCAGACTGATAGTCAACAAGATTATCAGCATCACAAGTTACTCCGCGAGAAATCAAAGATGTAACCAACGATTGCTGAGCCAAGTTTAGGGTTTCTTAAAAACCCAAAGATGTTTGAACTGAAGAGTTTGAT
>NZ_JAAQWU010000029.1:0-72307 GCF_012985695.1 Pseudomonas sp. WS 5027
ACGCCGCAGGAGCTGACCAGCGCAGACGGCAACATCGTCTGGTCTGCCCATTACCAGGCCTACGGAAAAATCACCCGGTTGGATGTAGGCACAGTCGACAACCCACTGCGCTTTCAGGGGCAGTATTTCGACCGGGAAAGCGGGCTGCATTACAACCGGCATCGCTACTACAATCCGGATAACGGACGCTACCTGACCCCCGACCCGGTGAAGTTGGCGGGTGGGGTGAACGGGTATTTGTATGTGCCTAACCCTACGGGGTGGGTGGATCCGTTGGGGTTGAATGCGTGTCCGGGTGGGGATGGGTGTAAGCCAAGCACTGATATTGGGGATCCAGCAAAAAAGAAGGCCAACGCAGGAACACCCTCGGTTCCAGTCATATCAAACACTACCCCAGAAATGGGCTACCACAAGGAAACCTATGCGAGTAAACCGGTAAAACCTGAAGAAGCCACTCTAAAATGGGGTGAGTTTTTAGGTGATGGCCCCTATACAAACATTCATCCAAGAACTGGAAAACCCGACCCCGACAGGTTAGTTTCTGCAGATGGTACAAGAAGCATTCGTTATGGGGCTCACGAAATGAATAGCAAACCGACCAAGCATCACTATCATGAAGAAACCTGGACTTTAGAACTAAAAAACAAAACCATGAACGTCGACAACTCAGTCATCAGAGTACCACCACAGAAGAAATAAAATGATTGTAAAAATACTAAGCGTATTTACTCATCGCGATAAACCTTATGTTAATTATGAGACGTCTGCCGGATGTGGTGTAGCCACGTGGATAGGCCCGACACCGAAAGTCGGCGAGCATATTGATGTCGAATTCGATCTGAGTGATATTTTTTGTTGGAAAGACAACATTACCCAATCACCCCAACATGAGGAAAAAATAGAGATCATAGACAGCACCACTTACATAACTGCAGAACTTATCTTAAGAAGTGATGATAACTGCGCAGCCCTACGCATTGGATCTTCAATAATCCTTATAGACCTGAAAGAAAAGCCCGACCATGCTCCAAAGTATGTAAACTTAAAAACAACAAACATTTCACTTTACCCAACAAATATCTAGAAAGTAGCTATTTGCTTAAAATTCAATACACCAAGTATCGACAGCCTTATCCAGAGCCTGCATACAGAAACAAAAGGGGGCAGATCTATTTAATCGCCCGCAATCGCAACGAGGCTGCAATAGCGGCATTTCGGACAATACCAATACTGGCACCGCCGCCATCGCAGCCTCGCTGGGGCTCGACAGCTCCCACCTTTGATCTTTACTACCTTGAGCAATGTGTTTGAATTATATTTCCCAGTGTTCAAATACCTTGAAAAAGCTGAAATTCAGGACGAGGCAGAGGCCGTGATGGATAAATCCATAATTGTTATTGGTGGAGAGTCGGCCGAGGAAATGACCTGCATGACTCGCATTGACGAACACATCGTCGCAATATCGGGCAAAGTACGTCCCACCGTTCTCTATATCTCCACAGCCAATGGCGATGACCGCCTGAAAATTTCCGACTTCATCACCAAATATGAAAGCATCGGTTGCACCGTCATCTGCTTGACGTTTTTCATTCCGCCGTTTCCCGACGCTGGCCATATTGCGTCGCTGTTTGAACAGGCCGATATCATTTATGTAGCAGGCGGGAATACGCGCGCGATGTTAGCTATCTGGCGCGATTTTGGTGTAGTGGGGTTGCTAAGGAAGGCATGGGAAGGTGGCAAGGTGCTTTGCGGTGTCAGTGCTGGAGCCATTTGCTGGTTCGACTACGGCCACTCCGACTCTGGAGGAGCCTTCGCCCTGATCGACGGCCTGGGCTTACTTCCCGGAGCGTTGTGTCCGCACTTCAGCTCAGAGGCAGGAAGAGCAGAGTCATTTGCTGAGCTTGTGAAACTCAAGGGTGTGCACCCTGCTTACGCAGTTGACGATGGGGTCGCCTTGCATTTCAAGAATAACCAGCACCATGAAACGATCCGTAATAACGCAAAAAGTAGCGCTTACGAAGTCAGTCCGGCACCGCCTTATCTGAGGTTGTTAACTGAGTAGAGGCCAGTTTGCAGGCGTGAAAGTGATACCTTCTTGATCCCACTTGATAAAAAAGGAGTTTTACCGCCGATGAGGATCAAATGTTCCGTCTTTATCGCAGCAAGCATTGACGGTTTTATTGCCCGGCCAGATGGGGATATTGAGTGGTTGCACCGACCGGAATATGACAGCTCGGGCTTGAACGGCATCACGTATGAACGCTTCATCGCAACGGTTGACGGGTTGGTCATGGGGCGTAAAACCCTGGAAAAAGTACTGTCCTTTCCAGAGTGGCCTTACGAGGGCACGCCGGTCATAGCGCTTTCTCACAAGACCTTGGAGATTCCGGCGCATCTACAGGGCAAGGTGGAGGTCTTGGCAGCCGACGTGAGCACACTCGTCGAGCAACTGGCCGAGCGCGGCATGAAGCATCTTTATATCGATGGCGGCCAGACCATTCAGGCATTTCTTGAAGCTGGTCTGCTCAATGAGTTGATCATCACCCGTATTCCGATTCTGCTAGGTCAGGGGATTCCGTTGTTCAGTCAAGTCGGGCATGAATGTGAGCTTCGCCACATCGATACCTGGGCCTCGGACAATGGGTTTGTCCAAAGCCGGTATGCGATCGAGCAGCGTTGAATCGCAAAACCTCCACACACAAAAACGCCCCGAACCAGTCGGGGCGTTTTTTATTCAGCTTGAAACAATCAGCCGTCAGTCAGCCAACCGCCACGTCGTCCCGCCCTTCCCATCTTCCAACACCACGCCCATGGCGGTGAGTTGGTCGCGGATGCGGTCGGATTCTGTCCAGTCCTTGTTGGCACGGGCATTCAAGCGGGCTTGGATCAGCGCGTCGACTTCGGCTGCGTCCACACGCCCTTCGGCGCCGGCTTGCAGGAAGTCGTCGGCTTCCATTTGCAGCACGCCCAGCACGCTGGCCAGTTCTTTCAAACGGGCCGCCAAACCTGCCGCTGCATCCAGATCGCTCTCGCGCAGGCGGTTGATCTCGCGGACCATTTCGAACAGCACGGCGCAGGCTTCCGGGGTGCCGAAGTCGTCGTTCATCACGGTGGTGAAGCGCTCGACAAATGCCTCGCCACCGGCCGGCGCAACAACCGGCAGGCCTTTCAACGCATGGTAGAAACGTTCCAGGGCGCCCTTGGCGTCCTTGAGGTTGTCTTCCGAGTAGTTAATGGCGCTGCGGTAATGGCTCGATACCAGCAGGTAACGCACAACTTCCGGGTGGTACTTTTCCAGCACGTCGCGGATGGTGAAGAAGTTGTTCAAGGACTTGGACATCTTCTCGCCATTGATGCGAATCATGCCGCAATGCATCCACGCGTTGGCGTAGGTCTTGCCGGTGGCCGCTTCGCTTTGGGCGATTTCGTTTTCGTGGTGCGGGAACTCAAGGTCGCTGCCGCCGCCATGAATGTCGAAGGTCTCGCCCAGGCAGCAGGTGGACATCACCGAGCATTCGATGTGCCAGCCCGGACGCCCGGCGCCCCACGGCGACTCCCAGCTCGGCTCGCCGGGCTTGGTGCCTTTCCACAGCACAAAGTCCAGCGGGTCTTGCTTGGCTTCGTCCACTTCGATGCGCGCACCGATGCGCAGGTCTTCGATTTTCTTGCGCGACAGCTTGCCGTAGCCCATGAACTTGGCGACGCGGTAGTACACGTCGCCATTGCCCGGGGCGTAGGCGTAGCCCTTGTCGATCAAGGTCTGGATCATCGCGTGCATGCCAGGGATGTGGTCCGTGGCACGCGGCTCCATGTCCGGCTTGAGGATGTTCAGGCGCGCCTCGTCCTCGTGCATGGCAGCAATCATGCGCTCGGTCAGCGCGTCGAACGACTCGCCGTTTTCATTGGCGCGATTGATGATCTTGTCGTCGATGTCGGTGATGTTGCGCACGTACGTCAAGTCGTAGCCGCTGAAACGCAACCAGCGGGTCACCAGGTCGAAGGCAACCATGCTGCGGCCGTGGCCGATGTGGCAGTAGTCGTACACGGTCATGCCGCACACGTACATGCGCACCTTGTTGCCATCCAGCGGCTTGAAGACTTCTTTGGTCTTACTGAGCGTGTTGTAGATCGTTAGCACGATGTTTCCCTTAAGACTTGATCACTGGCCCCACGAATCACGCAAGGTCACGGTACGGTTGAATACCGGCTGACCAGGTTTCGAGTCCTTGATATCTGCGCAGAAGTAGCCTTCGCGCTCGAACTGGAAACGGTCTTCCGGCTGTGCGTCGCCAAGCGATGGCTCGGCACGACAACCCGTAAGTACTTGCAGGGAGTCAGGATTGATGTTGTCCAGGAAGCTGGCGCTGTCTTCGGCCTTCTCAGGGTTGGCCGAGCGGAACAGGCGATCGTACAGGCGTACTTCGCACTCGACGCTGGCAGCCGCTGGAACCCAGTGCACCACGCCTTTGACCTTGCGGCCTTCCGGGTTCTTGCCCAGGGTATCCGGATCGTAGGAGCAACGCAGTTCGACGATGTTGCCATCGGCGTCTTTGATGGCTTCGTCGGCACGGATCACGTAACTGCCGCGCAGGCGCACTTCGCCGTTGGGCTCAAGGCGCTTGTAGCCCTTTGGCGGCTCTTCCATGAAGTCATCGCGATCGATGTAGATTTCACGGGCGAACGGCAGCTTGCGCACGCCCAGCTCTTCTTTCTGCGGATGACGCGGCAGTTCGAGGTTCTCGACCTGGCCTTCCGGATAGTTGGTGATCACGACTTTCAACGGACGCAGCACGCACATGGCGCGCGGGGCGTTCGCGTCGAGGTCCTGGCGGATGCTGAATTCCAGCATGCCGTAGTCGACTACGCCGTCGGAGCGGTTGGTACCGACCATCTCGCAGAAATTGCGGATCGAAGCCGGGGTGTAACCGCGACGGCGGAAGCCCGACAGGGTCGACATGCGTGGGTCGTCCCAGCCGAACACGTGCTTTTCATCGACCAGTTGCTTGAGCTTGCGCTTGCTGGTGATGGTGTAGTTCAGGTTCAGGCGGCTGAATTCGTACTGACGCGGATGCGCCGGTACTGGCAGGCTGTCGAGGAACCATTCATACAGCGGGCGATGGCTTTCGAACTCCAGGGTGCAGATGGAATGCGTAATGCCTTCGATGGCGTCCGACTGACCGTGGGTGAAATCGTAGTTGGGGTAGATGCACCACTTGTCACCGGTCTGGTGGTGGTGGGCATGGCGGATGCGGTACATGATCGGGTCGCGCAGGTTCATGTTCGGCGAGGCCATGTCGATCTTGGCGCGCAGTACGCGGGCGCCGTCCGGGAACTCGCCGTCGCGCATGCGGGTGAACCAGTCCAGGTTCTCTTCTACCGAACGGTCGCGGAACGGGCTGTTCTTGCCCGGCTCGGTCAGGGTGCCACGGTATTCCTTGGCCTGCTCCGGGGTCAGGTCGTCGACATAGGCCTTGCCGGCCTTGATCAGCTCCACCGCCCAGTCAAACAACTGGTCGAAGTACTTGGAGGCGTAGCGCACTTCACCGGACCATTCAAAGCCCAGCCACTTGATGTCGCTTTCGATGGCGTCGATGTATTCCTGGTCTTCCTTGGCCGGGTTGGTGTCGTCGAAACGCAGGTGCGTGACGCCACCGAACTCCTGGGCCAGGCCGAAGTTCACACAGATCGACTTGGCGTGGCCGATGTGCAGGTAACCGTTGGGCTCAGGCGGGAAACGGGTGACGATCTGCGTGTGCTTGCCCGAATCCAGGTCCGCCTGGATGATCGGGCGCAGGAAATTGACCGGGACGGCAGGTCCGGCCTTGGAATTCGAGGTAGGGTCGACAGTGGGCTTGCTCATAGGATCCTTGAACAGACAGGTACGTGGCCGGGTCAGGCCAGACAAACAAAGGGCTTATCATAGCCGATGCTGTCAAGCACCTGACAGGGCATGGCCAAAAACTGCTGCATTTATTGCATGGGCGGTAAAAAACCACCTCGAAATTCCTGCAGGGCACGCTAAACTGCGCGCCTTGGCAGCGTTTTGCCAGACAGGTGCAGGCGTGTAACGCGCCAGAACCCACGAATTCCTTGAAAGAGTAGTGAACATGACTCAAGTCAAACTGACCACCAACCACGGTGACATCGTCATCGAACTGAACGCCGAGAAAGCGCCGCTCACCGTCGCCAACTTCATCGAATACGTTAAAGCCGGCCACTACGAAAACACCGTTTTCCACCGTGTCATCGGCAACTTCATGATCCAGGGCGGCGGTTTCGAGCCGGGCATGAAAGAAAAGAAAGACAAGCGCCCAAGCATCCAGAACGAAGCGGACAACGGTCTTGCCAACGACAAGTACACCGTCGCCATGGCCCGTACCATGGAGCCGCATTCGGCCTCCGCGCAGTTCTTCATCAACGTGGCTGACAACGGTTTCCTCAACCACAGCGCCAAGACCGTACAGGGTTGGGGCTACGCGGTATTCGGTAAAGTCACCGAAGGCACCGACGTCGTGGACAAGATCAAGGGTGTTTCCACCACCATGAAAGGCGGTCACCAGGACGTACCAGCAGAAGACGTGATCATCGAGAAAGCCGAGATCATTGCGTGATATTGCTGATTTCAGACTTGCATCTGGAAGAGGAGCGCCCGGATATTACCCGGGCGTTTCTGGATTTACTCCACGACCGCGCCCGTGGCGCGCAAGCGTTGTACATCCTGGGGGACTTTTTCGAAGCCTGGATTGGCGACGATGGCATGACCCCGTTCCAGCGTTCGATTTGCTCCGCTCTACGTGAGCTGAGCGACAGTGGCACCCAACTATTTTTGATGCATGGCAACCGGGACTTCCTGATCGGCAAGGCGTTCTGCAAAGCAGCAGGCGCCACCTTGCTCAAGGACCCCAGCGTCGTGCAGATGTATGGCGAACCCGTGCTGTTGATGCACGGCGACAGCCTGTGTACCCGCGACCTCGGCTATATGAAGCTGCGGCGCATCCTGCGTAACCCCGTCGTGCTGTTTATCCTGCGTCACCTGCCCTTGCGTACCCGCCATAAACTGGCGCGCAAGCTGCGCAGTGAAAGCCGGGCGCAGACGCGCATGAAGGCCAACGATATTGTCGATGTGACGCCCGAGGAAGTACCACAGGTGATGCAGGCCTTCGGCGTGCGCACCCTGGTCCACGGCCACACCCACCGCCCGGCCATTCACAAATTGCAGATTGGCGAGCAGGCGGCCAAGCGCATTGTGCTGGGGGATTGGGACAAGCAGGGTTGGGCGTTGCAGGTGGATGAGCAAGGGTTTCAATTGGCGGCGTTTGACTTCGTCAACCCGCAGTTGGCGTTGCCTGGCGCCTGACTTACAAACAACGCGAAGCAAATGTGGGAGCGGGCTTGCTCGCGAATGCGGTGGATCAGTCACCTAAGATGTCGACTGACACACCGCATTCGCGAGCAAGCCCGCTCCCACATTTTTCACTGCGTGCGCTGCAAGATCAGTGACCTGACGCCGCCGGACCAGCCTTCGCGGCAAACGGCGGTTTGGCCAGCCACACCAGCAGGATCAAGCCCATGAACATCCACCCCAGCAACGTGAAATAGTCCACGGTGGACATCATGTATGCCTGGCTGGTGAGCACCTGATCGAGCTGCGCATAGGCCTTGTGGCCCGCGCCGCCCAGGGTGTTCAGCGCATCGCGGGTGGCCGAGTCGTACACACTCATGCTCTCGCTCATGTAGGCATGATGCTGGTCAGCCCGGCGAATCCAGATCCAGGTGGTCAACGATGCCGCAAAGCTGCCGCCCAGGGTCCGCAGGAAGGTCGCCAGGCCCGCACCGTCGGCGATCTGGTGCGGCGGCAGGTCAGACATCAGGATGCTCAAGGTCGGCATAAAGAACAGCGCCACACCGATGCCCATGAACAGCTGCACCAGGGCGATATGCTGGAAGTCCACTTCATTGGTGAAGCCGGCGCGCATAAAGCAGCTCAGGCCAATCGCCAGGAATGCCAGGCCGGCCAGCAGCCGCAAATCGAACTTGTGTGCGTACTTGCCGACAAAGGGCGACATCAGCACCGGCAGGATGCCGATCGGCGCCACGGCCAAACCGGCCCAGGTGGCGGTGTAGCCCATCTGCGTCTGCAGCCATTGCGGCAGGATCAGGTTGATCCCGAAGAACCCGGCGTAGCCCAGCACCAGCACAATGGTGCCGATGCGAAAATTGCGGTGGGCAAACAGGCGTAGGTTGACCACCGGATGTTTGTCGGTCATTTCCCAGATCACGAACACCGCCAGGGCGATCACCGAGATGGCCGCGCCGATGATGATGAAATTGGATTCGAACCAGTCCAGGTCATTGCCCTTGTCGAGGATGATCTGCAAGGCACCGACCCCAACGATCAGGCTCAACAGGCCGACATAATCCATCGGCTGATGGCTGGTCACCACCGGCCGCTTCTTGAGCTGCGAACGCACCACCATCACCGCGAAGATCCCGATGGGCACGTTGATAAAGAAGATCCACGGCCAGCTGTAGCTGTCGGTGATCCAGCCGCCAAGAATGGGACCTGCAATCGGCGCGACCACCGTGACCATCGCCAGCAATGCCAGGGCCATGCCGCGCCTGGCAGGTGGATAGACCGCGATCAGCAGTGTCTGCGTCATTGGGTATAACGGCCCCGCCACCAGACCTTGCAGCACCCGAAAACCGATCAGCTCGGGCATCGAGGTGGAGATACCACACAGGAACGAAGCCAGCACAAACAGGATGGTGGCCCACAAAAACAGCTTCACCTCGCCAAAGCGCCGGCTCAACCAGCCGGTCAATGGCAGCGCAATGGCATTGCTCACGGCGAATGAGGTGATGACCCAGGTGCCCTGCTCCGAACTCACCCCCAGGTTGCCGGAAATGGTCGGCAGCGCCACGTTGGCGATGGTGGTGTCGAGCACCTGCATAAAGGTCGCCAGGGACAGGCCAATGGTGGCCATCAGCAAGCTGGGCGGCGTGAAGGAGGCGTTATTGCTCATCAGCGTTGTGCTGCCTTGGGCGCGGCCACGCTGTTGTCATGGATCAACTGGGTGATCATCGCGTCGGCCTCGGCCAACTGGCGGTCGTACACATTGGTGCTGAACGAAGCCTTTTGCGGCGGTTGCTGCGCCAGCACCGGGCCGCTCTGGTCACGCAGGTTGACTTCAACCTGGGTCGACAAACCCACCCGCAGCGGGTGCTGGGCCAACTCCTGGGCATTGATATGGATGCGCACCGGCACCCGTTGCACAATCTTGATCCAGTTACCCGTGGCGTTCTGCGCCGGCAGCAGGGCAAATGCGCTGCCGGTACCGGCGCCGAGGCTGTCGACGGTGCCGCTGTATTTCACATCACTGCCGTAGATATCGGCCTCGATGTCCACCGGCTGGCCAATGCGCATCTGGCGCAACTGGGTTTCCTTGAAGTTGGCGTCGATCCACAGTTGGTCCAGGGGAATCACCGCCATCAATGCAGTCCCCGGCTCGACTCGCTGGCCCAGTTGCACGGTTCGCTTGGCCACGTAGCCGGTGACCGGTGCGATCAGGGTGCTGCGCGCATTGGTCAGGTAGGCCTGGCGCAACTGCGCGGCAGCGGCCTGCACATCCGGGTGGGACGAGATCACCGTGTCATCCACCAGCGCGGTGGAGGTATTGAGTTGCTGTTGCAGGTTGGCCAGCGAGTTGCTCGCCGCGCTCAGGGCGTCACGGGCGTGGGACAGTTCTTCCAGGGAAATCGCGCCACCCTGTGCGAGGATTCTGCGGCGGTTGAAGTTGTCCTGGGCCGTTTGCACTTGGGCTTTTTGTGCCTGGACCTGGGCTTTCATGCCATCCACATTGCTGTACAGGCCACGCACCTGGCGGACCGTGCGCGCCAGGTTGGCCTGGGCACTTTGCAAGCCGACGGCCGCGTCGTTGGGATCGAAGTTGATCAACACCTGACCTTCGTGAACCAGGTCGCCATCATCGGCGCCAATGCTGACCACGGTGCCGGTGACCAACGGGGTGATTTCCACCACGTTGCCATTGACGTAGGCATCATCGGTGCTTTCGCTCCAACGGCCATACAGCTCGTGCCAGCCCCAGACGCCCACGACGCAGAGCACGACGATCAGCGCCAGGCCCAGCAACATGATCTTGCGTTTGCGCGGGTTGCTGTCGTCGGATTGGGAGGGTGCGGTGTTGTTTGCTTGGGCAGTAGCCATGACAAATACCTTGCGTTATTCAGCGCGCGTGACTGGCGTGTTCATTGAATCCCGACCCGTTGCAGGGTGATGGGGTCACCCGCGGCGATCAGAATTTTCTTCAGGATGTATTCCAGGGTCTGCAATTCCCCCGGTTCCAGCACGCCGGCCAACTGGTTCAGGGCCTGGGCGCCGATCTGCGGCAACATATCCGCCAGGCGCTGGCCTTCTGCGGTCAGCACAAGCTGCACCTGGCGCCGGTCCTGCTCGGAACGCTTGCGTGCCAGCAGGTGTTTTTGCTCCAGGCGGTCGAGCATGCGGGTCATCGAGCCGCTGTCCAGGGACAGGTTGCGGCATAGCTCCGCCGGGGTGTCGACGCCGAACTGGGCCATGATGATCAACACCTTGAACTGCGCGGCGGTGATGCCGTGGGGTTCCATATGGGTGTCGATGATGCGGTCCTTGAGAATCGCAGCACGCCCCAGCAACAGGCCGAGATGACAGTTGTGGAAGTTTTCCGGGGTGAAGTGTTTCATCGAAAGTCACCTTATTACTGCCTAGGCAGTGAATATGTGACCAAATATTACTGCCTAGGCAGCGAATGTCAAATAAATAGTTAGGTTGCTTGGTAATCAGGCGATGATTGGAGCCATGGGAAGGTTCTGAATCCACGACAAAACAAATGTGGGAGCTGGCTTGCCTGCGATTGCGGTGTGTCAGCCACTAGAAATAGTGACTGAACCACTGCTATCGCAGGCAAGCCAGCTCCCACAATTTGGTTGACGTTTAAACGTCAGAAATCCCGTTTGTAGAAGATATCCAGGGAGCTGGCCACGCCGCTGGCCACTTCCAGATACACCCGCTTGCTCAGCAGGTAGCGCAAGGCGATGGTGCTGGCCGGTTCGAACACCCCCACGCCGTAACGCAAGCTGAGCTTCTCGGTGATCTTGCCGCTGGCCACCACGGCCGTATTGTTGCCGCTGCCCTGGGTGTCCAGTTCAAAGTCCTGGATCCCCAGGTTCTTGGCAATGTCCGACGTCACCCCGGCACTGCCCATCAACCCCAGGCCTAGCGCCGCTTGCGCCAGCATGTTGTTGTCTTCACCGGTGGTGCTCAACGGACGTCCCAGCACCAGGTAGGACAGCGCCTGCTCCTGGCTCATGGCCGGTTCCGAGAAGATTTGCGTGGTGGGTTGCTCGGCGCTGCCGCTCAGGCGGATACCAGCGATTACGTCGTCGGTCTTGCGGATGGCTTCGATATCCAGGTACGGCTGGTCGAGCGGCCCGGCGAACAGCAGGCGCGCACGCCGTACATCGAGTCTCTGGCCGTAGGCACGGTAACGGCCGTCGTTGAGCCAGAGCTCGCCACGGGTGTCCATGTTATCGCCGATATGCACCCGGCCCTGGACCTTGGCCGTGAGGCCGAAGCCGGCAAAGTTGAGCTGGTCCTCGCCCACCACCACGTTGATATCCATGGCCATGGCCATCGGCGGCTTGCCCTCTTCGGTCTGGCTGCCAACGATCACCGTGTCATCCGAGACCTTGACCGTCGAAGGCGGCAGTTCGCGCACGGTGATATCGCCGCGCGGGATATGGACATTGCCGGCAATCGCCAACTTGTCGTCCTTGAGGGTGATCTTCAAGTCGGGCGCCACTTCGAGCTTGGCGTAGGGTTCGACCGTAACCGGTAACTGCGAACCTTGCAGACTGAGGTCAACAACCAGGGCTCGACCCCAGTCGATCTGGCCCTTGAGGCTGCCCTGCCCGGCCTTGCCACTGCGCCAACCACCGTTGAGCTGTACGCTTTCACCGGCAATCAGTGCCTGGACGTTCAGGCCTTCTAGGCTGATCGGCAGTTCAGGCCCGGAAATTTCGCCGGCGATCAGGTTGATGTTGCCGTTGACCTGAGGTGCCAGCAGCCCGCCGGAAATACGTCCACTGCCGTTGAGCTTGCCGCTGAGTTTTTCCACCATCGGCACAAACGGTCGCGCTACCGCCAGGTCCAGACCGGTGAGGCTGAAATTGCCGGAGATCGGCTTGTTTTTCGCCAATGGGTTGAGCTGTGCCTGCAACAACAACTCACCGAGCTTGCCGCCGCGGAAATTCAGCTGGGTATCGATGCGCGTAGGGTTGAGTGTGGTTTCCAACTTGAGAGTGTCGTAGGGGAAATCCAGCCACTGGTCCTTGTCCTTGACCCGCAGCGTGCCGCCACTGGCATCCACCGCGATCAGGCCTTTGGGGCCGCTGGCCGGCAGGTCGAGCTGGATATCGGCGTTGAGCTTGCCCTGCCAGGCAAAATCCTTGGGCAGCCATTGCGCCAGGCTGTCGATGGGGAATTGCTTGAGGTGGTAGCGCAGCTTGGGATCGGGCATCAGCCGCTGGTCTTCGCCACACAGGCTGGCGGGCCCCGAGACCCAGCAATGGGCGGCGAAGGTCAGCTTGCCGTCGGCCATGCGCTCGATTTTTGCCGGGGCCTGCAGTTTCCAGTCCTGGCCACCGGCCTGTACGTCACCACTGGCCAGGCGTCCGCGCCAGTTGCCTTTGTCGAGCGTGCCGTCCAAGGCCAGGGCCAGCTTGACCAGAGGGCCCATCAGGTCCAGTTGGACTTTCTGGCTTTTGATATCACCCTGGGCGCTGGCGGTCAGGGTGCCGAGCTGGGTGTCACCGGCCTGAATCCCGCTGCCCTTGAGATCGATCTTCGCCCGTTGTGCGCTATCAAGTGTCGCGTCCAGGCTTAGGGCTTGCAGGCGATTGTCTTCAAACACCAACTGCTGGCCCTTGAGGTCGAGCTTGCCTTGGGGGGCCTTTAAAGTGCCGGCCACATCGAGCCGGCCATTGATCTGCCCACGCAATTGCGGCCACAGCTGGGCCAGGCGTGCGAGCTTGATATCGATCTGCCCAGCCAGGCGCTGTTGCAGGCTGCCACTGCCGTTGATGCGGTTGTCACCCAGGCGGATATCCAGGTTGGCCAGGGTCCATTGCTCACCCGCGCCTTCGGCCTTGGCCGCCAGCACGGCGGGCTGGCCGCGTAAACGGCCCTTCAGATCAAGGTCAGCGTTGAGCTTGAGTTGATCGTTTTTCATTTCACCCTGGCTGCGCAGCGGACCGGCGAGCGTGCCCGGCAGTTCCGCGACCCAGTACGCCGGGTTGATCGCCGACAGGTCCAGCGCCGTATCCCAGGCGATGCCATCGGCAAATTGCAGGTTCAGGTGGCCTTCTGCCTTGCCTTGGCCGGCAACCAGTTTCAGTTCTGGCAGGAACACTTGGGTCAGGTCGCCACTCAATGGCGTGACCAGGCTGAACTTGCCGGCCGGCCCATCGAGGTCGGCCTTGAGATTGCCCAGGTAGTTGCCGTCCTTGTAGGAGACTTCGCCATTGAAGGTACGCAACACCACTTGCGGCTCGTCAATCAGCGGATAGAGGCGATGCCAGGGGAAGTCCAGCCAGTCGATTTTTGCATCCGCGCTGAAGCCTTGCTGCCAATCCAGTTGGGCACTGAGCTTGAGGCTCTGCTTGTCCCCGGCAGTCAGGTCAAGGCCAGCGATCTGCGCACCCTTGGCGTCGACCCGGCCTTGCAGCAACAGGTCAACCGGGCCCTTTTCTGCGGGTAATACGGCCTTGCCCAGCAGTTGATAGCCCTTGCCCAAGTCGCCCTTGGCCGTCAGGTCCAGTTGGTTGAGCTGCAAGGTGTCCGGCAAGTCGGCGGCGGGCTTGAAGCCATCGGCGGTGATCTGCAGTTGCGCCGGCAGGTTCTCGACCAGGGGTTGCAGTTCGCCCTTGAGCTTCGCGGGCAGGTATCCCGTGCTATCAGCGTCGAGCTTGAGGGTCTTGAGCAAATCACCCGTGACGTTCAGCGCCACGGCCCATGGCGCGCCACCCGGGGCGTAGGGCAGGCTCAGGTTACCGGTCGCCGTCAGCGGCCAGTCACCGGTGGGTTGCAACATACCGCTGAGGTCCAGCACCAGGCCGTCGCGCTGCAGGTGCACCGCGTCGATCTTCATCCCCTCGGCGGTCCAGTGCGCCGCCAGTTGCAGGCCCTGGAGTTCTTCGCTGCCGTTGAACAGCAGGCTGCCTACACGCACGTCGCCCAGTTCGATGGCCACGGGCAGGTTCAAGTCTGGGAGGGTAATCGGGCCGCTGCTTTCTTCGGTGCTGGCCGGGAATTGCAGGCTGACCTGCTCCACGTCCAGTTGCCGGATGCACAACGTCATGCGCAGCAAGCACGCCGGCGACCAATCGAATTTCGGCGCCTTGAGCTCCACGCGGCTGCTGTCTTGTTGCCACAGCAGATGGTCGGCGCTCCATTGCCCGCCCAGGCGGCCCTGGAAATTGTCCACGCTCAACCCCGGCACTTGGCCGAGGGCCCAGCGACTGCCGACTTGCGTACCCAGTACGCTCCATACCGCCAGGGGCACCAAGGCGACGAGCGCCACTGCACTCAGACCCGCTATTTTCAAACCACGCTTCACAGCTCAGGCCCCATGGAAAAGTGCAAACGAATACCGCCCGGATCTTCCAGGGCATGGGCCAGGTCAAGGCGAATCGGGCCGACCGGCGACACCCAGCGCACGCCGACGCCAACCCCGGTTTTCAGGCTCGGCAATTCAAGGGTGTTAAAGGAGTTGCCCTGATCGACAAAGGTCGCGATCCGCCATTTTTCGGCGATGGAATATTGATACTCTGCGCTCAAGGCCACCATATAGCGGCCACCGATACGGTCGCCCTTGTTGTTTTCCGGGGACAGCGTCTGGTACTCGTAGCCACGTACGCTCTGGTCGCCACCGGCAAAAAAGCGCAGGGACGGCGGCACCGACTTGTAGCCGTTGGTGGCGCTGCCGCCAAACTGCGCGCGGCCGAGGAAGCGGTGCTTGTCCCACACCGTGGTCAAGCCCTTGATCATCGCGGTGCCGTACAGCAAGTTGGTGTCCGAGCCCAGCCCTTCCTTGGCCACCTTGGTATCGAATTGCAGGCGATAGCCGTTATGGGGGTCGATGCGGTTGTCGCTGCGCAGGTAGGAATAGCTGATTCCCGGCATCAGCAAATTGCTCAAGCCAGAGTCATCCCCCAGGCGATATTCTTCGCGCTGCAACTTGAGCGAGATCACCCGTGTCCAGCCGCTGGGCAACTTGGTGTGCCATTCCGGGCCGAGGGTGAGCAGTTTGCTCAGGGTGTCGGTGTTGGCCAGTTCTTCGTTCTGGTAGCCGCCGGCAAAGCGCAGCTTGTCGGTCAATGGCGGGTCGAGGGGAATGTCGTACCACAGGCCGACGTTCTGCCGGGGCGCCGACAGTTCCGCCTCCCAGCCATAGCTGTGCCCCTGGGGGTTGACCCAATGCCGCGTCCAGTTGGCCTTACCGCGCGGGCCGACGTCGGTGGAAAAACCCAGGCCCAGGCCCATGGTCCGCGGTTTGCGGGTTTGCAACTGCACCGCCACCGGGATCACATCATTGGCCGCTGCGGCCGGGGCGGCATCCACCCGCACACCCTCGAAATAACCGCTCGATTGCAGGGCCTGGTTCAGCTCGGCAATCAGTTCGGAATCGTAGGGAGCGCCGCTCTTGAACGGCACCATGCGTTGCAACAGTTCTTCATCAAAGGGGGTATCGCCGGCAAAGTTGACCTTGCCGAGGGCGTAGCGCGGGCCGCTGTCGTAGACCAGTTCGATATCGGCCACGCCCGCCTGGGGATCGACGGACAGTTTCTGCTGGGTAAAACGGCCACTGAAATAGCCGAACCGCGAGGCCTGATTCTGGATCAGGCGCTTGGCGTCTTCGTAATGACCATGGTTGAGTACGGCGCCGGACTTGAGGTCTTGGCTGTCGGGTACACGAAAGGATTTGAGCTGCGCCGCCGGGCCGTCCACCCGAATCGTGACATTACGCAGGTGCACAGGCTCGCCGGGGTCGATGCTGAGGATCAGGCGCGGGTTCTTGCCGGCCTTTACCTCACTGGCAATCTGCGGCTGATAAAAGCCCAATGCCTGGGCGGCCTTGCGCGCCTGCTCCTCGGCACCGCGACTGAAGCGCAGCAAGGCCTCCTCATCACGCTCGCCAACCCCGCCGATATAGCCTTCGATATTGGCCTTCAGCGCATCGTTTGAAGGCTTGACCCGTACGTCCAATTCGCTTTGCGCCAAGGCGCCGCAGCTTGTGAACAGCAGAATCAAGCCGCTGGTAAATCTATTGGAAAACTTCATAGGCGCGGATGCTACACGAGCTGGGGAGCACCTTAGAACCGGGAATTGTCTGAATAATTCTGTGTTAAGGCGTTGCAGGTTGTAACACTTGGGGATTCGGGTGAAAAAACACATGCTCCAGGATGGGGCCTACAGCCACCTCCCCCACCTCCTCATAGCCCTGGCGTTTGTAGAACTCCAGGTAGAGCGGATTGCCGGTGTCCAGCACCACTCCTTGTGAATGCGGGTCTTCGGCACACCAGTTATGCACGGCTTCCAGCAGTTGTTCACCGTAATGCTTGCCCTGGAATTGCGGGTGAATCCCCAACAGCGGCAACACATGTACCGCCTCGGACGGCAGGCACGCCAACACCGCCTGATGGTATTCGAGGTAACGCCGGGTACACCTCAAACCAGTGCTCAGCCACATGCGCAATTGCCAGGCCCAGCTTTCGGTGATGCCCAGACGCCGTTGCGGGGGAGCAATCAGGGCGATGCCGATCAGCCGGTCATTGACCAGCAGGCCAATCGCCGGCAGTTCCTGGAGAAAGTGCTGTTTGACCAGCTCACGCACGGTAGCCCTGACCCGCTGCTCATAACCGGAACGTTCAGCTTCAAACAGATAGGCGAAGGTCGGCTCATGACGATAGGCGTGGTACAGCAACGAGCGGGCTTCGCGGGAATAGCCGCTATCGAGCAAGTGGACCTGGGCATTGGCGGTGCAAGTGTCGGGCATCAGTTGTATCTCCCTGGGCGCAACTCAAAAGGTCACGCTCTTATTGTTACGAGCCTGGGGCAACTGAGTCGTTCCGTGCCATTGGCTCCTTGAGAGACATTAGCAGTGCATCTGTCCTACCGCCACGCTGGCCCCCGTCCGACTTGTCGGCTAGCATCGCCCTTTTGCCAGACTGGACTGCCGACCATGAAAATCGTCTCCTTCAATATCAACGGGCTGCGTGCCCGGCCTCACCAGTTGGCGGCCCTGATCGACAAACATCAACCGGACGTGATCGGCCTGCAGGAAACCAAGGTCCACGACGACCAGTTCCCGCTGGCTGAAGTCCAGGCCCTGGGGTATCACGTGTACTACCACGGGCAGAAAGGCCACTACGGTGTCGCCCTGCTCTCGCGCCAGGAGCCACTGGCCCTGCACAAGGGTTTTGCCAGCGACGAAGAGGATGCCCAGCGCCGTTTTATCTGGGGCACCTTTGCCGATGAACACGGCAACCCGATCACCATCATGAACGGCTATTTCCCACAGGGTGAAAGCCGCGATCACCCCACCAAGTTCCCAGCCAAGCAGCGCTTCTACGAAGACCTGCAACAGTTGCTGGAAACCCAGTTCAGCAATGACCAGGCATTGGTGGTGATGGGCGATGTGAACATTTCGCCCGAAGATTGCGACATCGGCATCGGTGCCGACAACGCCAAGCGCTGGCTGAAGACCGGCAAATGCAGCTTCCTACCGGAAGAACGCGAATGGATGGCACGCCTGAAGAACTGGGGCCTGACCGACAGCTTCCGGCACCTGAACCCGGATGTGGCGGATCGCTTCAGTTGGTTCGATTACCGTAGTCGGGGTTTTGAAGACGAGCCCAAGCGCGGCCTGCGGATTGACCTGATCATGGCCTCCAATGGCCTGTTGCCACGGGTCAAGGATGCGGGCGTGGACTACGAACTGCGCGGCCTGGAAAAGCCGTCGGACCATGCGCCGATCTGGCTTGAACTGAGCTGAGTTTTGCGGCAACACCGTCAAAAAGTGTGGGAGCGGGCTTGCTCGCGAAAGCGGTGAATCAGTCGCTGGATGTGTTGAATGACACACCGTATTCGCGAGCAAGCCCGCTCCCACACAAGCCGCTCCCACATTGGGTTCAGTTGGCCCTCAGTCATATTCTGGCAACCTTACTGACTTAATCTGCCCGCACTTCCTTTGGCTTGAGAAGGTGGCGGCATGATGCTGCGCGTTCTGTACCTGCTGGTTCTCTGTAGCACGTTCCCTCTTGCGGCCCTGGCAACGCCCCTACCCTTTCCCGAACAAGGTCCGGCATTGCGCATCCAGGGCTCCAACACCATTGGCGCGGCGCTGGGCCCGGCGCTGGTCAAGGGCTTGATGGAGCAACAGGGCCTGAAGGCCGTACACAGTGAACCGACGAAACGCCCCAATGAGCAGCGCCTCGTCGGCACGAGCACCCAAGGCAAACGGGTCCTGGTAGAAATCGCCGCCCACGGTTCCAGCACCGGCTTTGCCGCGCTGAAAAAGGCCGAGGCCGATCTGGCGGCCGCATCGCGCCCGATCAAGGACCGCGAGTTGGTGGATCTCGAACCTCTGGGCGACCTGAAAAGCCCCGGCGCCGCACAGGTGATCGCCATCGATGGCCTGGCGATCATCCTGCATCCACGTAACCCCTTGCAGACCTTGACGACCGAACAACTGGCGAGGATTTTCAGTGGCGAGGTCAGCACCTGGGAAGCCTTGGGCGGCGCCGGCGGGACGATACGGTTGTATGCCCGCGATGATCAATCCGGAACCTACGACACCTTCAAGGAGCTGGTGCTCAACCGTCGCGGCAAAACCCTCGACAGCGCGGCCAAACGCTTTGAGTCCAGCGAGCAATTGTCCGATGCGGTGAGCCACGACCCGCAGGGTATTGGCTTCATCGGTCTGCCTTATGTGCGCCAGGCCAAGGCCGTGGCCATCAGTGATGGTGATTCCCAAGCGATGTTGCCGGCGAACAGCCTGATCGCCACCGAGGACTACCCACTGTCACGGCGCTTGTTTTTCTACCTGCCGCCCGCTAACACCAATCCCTGGGCCGAGGCGCTGGTGGACTTTGCCCAGAGCGCCCAGGGCCAGGCCATCGTTGCCGCCAACGGGTTTATCGCCCAACAGGTCCAGGCCATCAGCGTGCAGCCACGGCCACCGATGCCGGACGCCTACCAGGCCATCGCTCGCGAGGCACAACGCCTGAGCGTGAATTTTCGCTTCGAAGAAGGCAGCGCCAGCCTGGACAACAAGGCACGCCAGGACCTGGCGCGGGTGGTGGCTTATATAAACAGCCACGACAAACGGGACAAGCGGGTCACGCTGGTGGGGTTTGGTGACGCCAAGGATGACCCGCAGCGCGCTGCCCTGTTGTCGAAGTTGCGGGCGATGGCGGTGCGCCGGGAACTGGTCAAGAGTGGCGTGGTGTTACGCGATATCCGCGGCTTTGGCGCCGAGATGCCGGTGGCGGCGAATACCGTGGATGAGGGCCGGATCAAGAATCGCCGGGTGGAGGTCTGGGTTTATTGAAACCTGCAGACGGGGGTTGGCGGGCCCACCGCTATCGCGGGCAAGCCCGCTCCTACACTGAATGTGGGAGCGGACTCGCCCGCGATAAGGCCGGCGTGGTGTTACTGACCACTGCGCATCAGCTCTTTAGGCACATATTTGCCAATCTCAAACTTGCCAATCGCCGCCCGATGCACTTCGTCCGGGCCGTCGGCCAGGCGCAGGGTGCGCTGCATGGCGTACATATAGGCCAGCGGAAAGTCATTGGATACCCCGGCACCGCCGTGGATCTGGATCGCCCGATCAATCACCTTCAGGGCCACGTTTGGCGCAACGACCTTGATCTGGGCAATTTCACTTTTCGCCACTTTGTTGCCGACCGTGTCCATCATGTACGCCGCTTTCAAGGTGAGCAGGCGTGCCATGTCGATTTCCATCCGCGAGTCGGCGATCTTGTCGATGTTGCCACCCAGGCGTGCCAGCGGTTTGCCAAAGGCGGTGCGGCTGACCGAGCGTTTGCACATCAATTCCAGGGCGCGTTCAGCCATGCCAATGGAGCGCATGCAGTGGTGGATCCGGCCCGGGCCAAGGCGACCCTGGGCAATTTCAAAGCCACGGCCTTCACCCAGCAGCACGTTTTCGTACGGTACGCGTACGTTGTCGAACAGCACCTCGGCATGCCCGTGGGGCGCGTCGTCGTAGCCGAACACCGGCAGTGGCCGGACGATTTTCACGCCGGGCGCATCCACCGGTACCAGGATCATCGAGTGCTGCTGGTGGCGCGGCGCATCCGGGTTGCTCAGGCCCATGAAGATGAGGATCTTGCAACGCGGGTCGCACGCGCCGGAGGTCCACCACTTCTTGCCGTTGATGACCCATTCGTCACCCTGGCGTTCGGCGCGGGCGGCCATATTGGTGGCGTCGGAGGACGCCACATCCGGTTCGGTCATGGCGAACGCCGAGCGGATCTCGCCGCGCAGCAGCGGCTCCAGCCAGCACTGTTTCTGCTCTTCGTTGGCATAGCGCACCAGCACTTCCATATTGCCGGTGTCGGGTGCCGAGCAATTGAACGGCTCCGGGCCAAGCAGGGAGCGACCCATGATTTCTGCGAGCGGCGCGTATTCCAGGTTGGTCAGGCCGGCGCCCAGCTCGGACTCCGGCAGGAACAGGTTCCACAAGCCTTCGGCCTTAGCCTTGGCCTTGAGCTCTTCCATGATGGCGGTGGGCTGCCAGCGATCACCTTCGCTGACCTGGCGTTCAAACACCGGCTCGGCTGGGTAAACGTAAGCATCCATAAACGCGGTGACGCGTTCACGCAGTTCCTGAACCTTGGGCGAATAGGCAAAATCCATGAGCAGCTCCCTTCTTTGAGAGGTTGTTTAGGTCATGCAATCGATGCTAGAACAGCGCTGATAATTTACCTAGCCTATTCTCGGCGTGTATTAACATTCATCACCGATATATGATCGGCGTATGAACACCTAACAAGAAGAGCGCAGCGAAATGAATCTGAGCAAGGTCGACCTCAATCTTTTCATCGTCTTTGACGCGATCTACACCGAAGCCAACCTGACCCGCGCCGGGCAGATCGTCGGCATTACCCAGCCGGCGGTATCAAACGCCCTGGCGCGCCTGCGCGAGACCTTCAACGACCCGCTGTTCGTGCGGACTGCCCAGGGCATGGTGCCGACCCCCATGGCCCAGAACATCATCGGCCCGGTGCGCAACGCCCTGTCGCTGTTGCGGGTGTCGGTGCAGGAAAGCCGGATCTTCAACCCCTTGCAGGCGGCCAAGACCTACCGCATCAGCATGACCGACCTCACTGAAGCGGTGATCCTGCCGCCGCTGTTCCAGCGCCTGCGCCGCCTGGCACCCACGGTGATCATCGAAAGCTTCCTGTCCAAGCGCCGTGAAACCACCAAGGAGCTGGCCGCCGGCCGCCTGGATTTTGCGGTGGACGCGCCCCTGAACACCGACCCGCAAGTGCGCCACGTCAAGCTCATGGAAGACCGCTATGTGTGTGCCATGCGCAAGGGCCACCCGATGGCGGGCAAGGAAAAGTTCAGCCTGGATGACTACCTCTCGCTGACCCATATTCATATTTCCAGCCGACGCAATGGCCTGGGCCACGTTGACCTGGCCCTGGGCAAGATGGGGATCCAGCGCAAGATCGCCCTGCGTTCGCAGCATTACCTGATGGCCTCCCAGGTATTGCAGCAGACCGATATGGTGATGACCGTGCCCGAGCGCTTTGCCAGGCGTAACGACCTGCACTCGTTCTACCTGCCGGTCAATGATGTGCCGCCAGTGGAAACCCACCTGTACTGGCATGAAAGCACCGACCAGGACCCGGCCAACCGCTGGATGCGCGAGCAGATGATCGAACTGTGCCAGCAGGTCACGGCGCGTGAGAAGAAGTTGGATAACGCTTAGGTGGCGATTCGCTTGACGTTTACGTCAAGCAGCCATTAGCGTAGCGCCAAGACCCTCCTTGAGCGCCACCATGAGCACGACCTACAGCATCTCCGACCTGGCCCGCGAGTTGGACATCACCACCCGGGCCATTCGCTTCTATGAAGAACAAGGCCTCCTGAGCCCCGAACGCCGAGGCCAGGAGCGTATCTATTCGCCCCGGGACAAAGTCAGCCTGAAGCTGATCCTGCGCGGCAAGCGCATCGGCTTTTCCCTGGCCGAATGCCGCGAGCTGATCGAACTCTACGACCCCACCAGCGGCAATCAAAAGCAATTGCACAGCATGCTGGCGAAGATCAGCGAACGCCGTGAACAGTTGGAACAACAGTTGCTGGACATCGAACAGATGAAGCTGGAACTGGACACCGCCGAAGAACGTTGCACCCAGGCCCTGGAACAGACGATCCAGAGCCAGGTCGGCCAACCCCAATAAAAAGGTAGATCCCATGTCTCTCCCCTCCCATGTGCGCCTGGTCGAAGTCGGCCCGCGCGACGGTCTGCAAAACGAAGCACAGCCCATCAGCGTGGCCGACAAGGTGCAACTGGTCGATGCCCTCAGTGCGGCAGGCCTGGGTTACATCGAAGTCGGCAGTTTTGTCTCGCCCAAGTGGGTGCCGCAAATGGCCGGCTCAGCCGAGGTGTTTGCGCAGATCCAGCGCAAGCCGGGCGTGATCTACGGCGCGCTGGCGCCGAACCTGCGCGGGTTCGAGGACGCGCTGGCGGCCGGGGTCAAGGAGGTTGCGGTGTTTGCAGCGGCGTCGGAGGCGTTTTCCCAACGCAATATCAATTGCTCCATCAGCGAGAGCCTGGAGCGCTTCGCGCCGATCATGGCGGCGGCGCAGCAACATGGCGTGAGTGTGCGCGGCTATGTATCCTGCGTGCTGGGTTGCCCTTACGAGGGCCAGGTGGCGCCGGAACAAGTGGCCGCCGTGGCCCGAGAGTTGTATGCCATGGGCTGCTACGAGGTGTCTTTGGGCGACACCATCGGCACCGGCACCGCCGGCGCCACACGCCGTATGTTTGAGGTGGTGGGCAAGGATGTGCCACGGGCAAAGCTCGCCGGGCATTTCCATGACACCTACGGGCAGGCCATCGCCAACCTGTATGCCAGCCTGCTGGAAGGTATCGCGGTGTTCGACAGCTCTATCGCCGGCCTCGGCGGCTGCCCCTACGCCAAGGGCGCCAGCGGTAACGTGGCCACTGAGGATGTGCTGTACCTGCTAAATGGCCTGGGCATCGAGACCGGTATCGACATGGACAAGCTGGTGGCGGCGGGCCAGCAGATCTGTACGGTCCTCGGCCGCCCCACCGGCTCACGCGTGGCCAGGGCCCGTAGCGCCAGTTGAGTAGCGTACCCGTGACGATGTGTTACCTCACGGCTACACATCGGGTAACACGGGAACATATTTTGTCGCATTCTCTGAAGTAAATTTCCTACCAAAAAAACAAGTCATTGATTTTAAAGGACTTTTAAAAGTTGGCACGGCTTCTGCTATCTCTATGGCATAACAAGAATAAAAAGCGCCAAACCTAATAAAAATAAGACGTACCGACTCTGACATAACAAAAACAACACGGCAGAGACGCAGCTAACAGATTTTTTTGGAGAAGATGTGCTTCGCAGGGTACGGCGCAAGCCGCCACTCGCAACCGGGCAGAGAACAATAAAACTACCCCAAGGTAGCTACCCACTGGTTGGATCGCGTACGAAGAAGCAGATCAGCGCTCAAAAAAATACGTTTGCTCTTGACCCCGGATGGGGGTCGCCAAAACAGCGGTAAGGGCCACGGTTGCCAAAAACAACAATAGACCGCCCCTCAATAATAAAAAAAGAGCACGTAACAACAAATTAAAGGGGAGCTTCGGCTCCCCTTTGTGCTGTCTGGGTGAAATGAATTTTGTGAATCACCCTCTATCCCCTGTGGGAGCGGGCTTGCTCGCGAAAGCGGTGGGTCAGTTGATAAATACTTTACTGATACTCCGCTATCGCGAGCAAGCCCGCTCCCACACAAGCCAGGCCCCACATCAGGTTTGGGTCAGGCCTCAGGTTTCGTTACGCAGTTGCTCGATCGTGATCTCGCGCATACGAAACTTCTGGATCTTGCCGGTCACTGTCATCGGAAACTCTTCGACAAACCGGAAATGCTTCGGCGTCTTGAAGTGCGCAATGCGCCCCTTGCACCAGGTTTGCAACTCCAGTTCGTTGGCGACCTGCCCCGGATGAAACTTGATCCAGGCCACGATCTCTTCGCCGTAACGCTCATCGGGGATGCCGATGATCTGCACATCGGCCACCGCCGGGTGGGTGAAGAAGAACTCCTCCAGCTCCCGTGGGTACACGTTCTCGCCGCCGCGAATGATCATGTCTTTGTTGCGCCCGGCGATGCACACATAACCCTGCTCATCCATGCTCGCCAGGTCGCCGGTGTGCATCCAGCCAGCGTCGTCGATGGCTTCGCGGGTGCCCTCGGGGTTGTTCCAGTAACCGAGCATCACACTGTAACCACGGGTGCACAGCTCGCCGATCTGCCCGCGCGGCACGGTGTTGCCGGCTTCGTCGATGATCTTGCTTTCCAACTGGGGCTGGGTGCGCCCGACCGTGGTCACGCGCCGCTCCAGGTCGTCATCGGCCCCGGTCTGCAGCGACACCGGGCTGGTCTCGGTCATGCCGTAGGCGATTTGCACTTCACTCATATGCAGGTCGCTGATCACCCGACGCATCACCTCAATCGGGCAGGTAGAGCCGGCCATGATCCCGGTGCGCAGGGTCGACAGGTCGAACGTACCGCGCTGCGGATGATCGAGCACCGCGATAAACATCGTGGGTACGCCGTATAGGCCAGTGGCACGCTCTTCGGCCACGGCGGCCAGGGTCAGCAGCGGGTCGAAACCGTCATTGGGATAGATCATGGTCGTGCCATGGGTGATGCAGCCCAGGTTGCCCATAACCATGCCGAAGCAATGGTAGAGCGGCACGGGGATCACCAGGCGGTCCTGCGCGGTCAGGCCCAGGCTTTCGCCAACCATGTAGCCGTTGTTGAGGATGTTGTGGTGGCTGAGGGTGGCGCCCTTGGGAAAGCCCGTGGTGCCGGAGGTGTACTGGATGTTGACGGGTTGATCGAAGTGCAGGCTGGCCTCGCGGTGATGCAATTGTTGCGCGGAGATGCCCGTACCCATGGCCGCCAATTGCGACCAGGGCAGGAACCCCGAGGGCGGTCGCGCATCCAGGCTGATCACCCCGCGCAGCTCGGGTAACAGCTCGCAGCGCAATTGGCCAATGCCCTGCTCCGCCAGTTCCGGTACCAGCGCCTGCAGCATCCCGTGGTAGTCGGAGGACTTGAACGCACCGGCGCAGATCAACCACTGGCAACCCGACTGCTGGAGCACGTATTGCAATTCGCTGCTGCGGTAGGCCGGGTTGATATTGACCAGGATGACCCCGAGCTTGGCGCTGGCCACTTGGCTGATGCACCACTCGGCGCAGTTCGGCGCCCAGATACCGAGGCGATCCCCGGCTTGCAACCCCAAGGCCAGCAGCCCGCGTGCATACAGGTCCACGGCTTCGGCAAATTGCCGCCAGGTGTAGCGCAGCTGCTGATGGCGCACCACCAGGGCCTCGCCATCCGGATGCTGGGCCACCGTGCGGTCAAAGGCCTGGCCAATGGTCATGGCCAGCAGGGCCTTGTCCTGTGGGCCACGGCTGTAGCTCTGATTCGGTTGATCCATGACGACCCCTATTGTCTTTTTTGTAGGTGGACGATACGCCGGTCAGGCGCGAGCTTGACGTTAACGTAAGCTACGATTGACAGTCATGCAACGCAAGTTTACGTTAACGTAAAGGTGATCGCCCAATGGCGTCGCCAGCCCCACAACAATAATGTTTATAGGTGCCCTTCCATGAGTTACCCGACCCTGAACTTCGCCCTCGGTGAAACCATCGACATGCTGCGCGACCAGGTGCAGGCCTTCGTGGCCAAGGAGCTGGCGCCACGGGCGGCGCAGATCGACATCGACAACCTGTTCCCCGTGGATATGTGGCGCAAGTTCGGTGACATGGGCCTGCTGGGCATCACCGTGCCGGAAGAATACGGCGGTGCCGGCCTGGGTTACCTGGCCCACGTGGTGGCCATGGAAGAAATCAGCCGCGGCTCGGCCTCGGTGGCGTTGTCCTACGGCGCGCACTCCAACCTGTGCGTCAACCAGATCAACCGCAACGGCAGCCACGAGCAGAAGCTCAAGTACCTGCCCAAGCTGATCAGCGGCGAGCACATTGGCGCCCTGGCCATGAGCGAGCCGAATGCCGGTTCTGATGTGGTCTCGATGAAGCTGCGCGCCGACAAGCGCGGCAGCGTGTATGTGCTCAACGGCAGCAAGACTTGGATCACCAACGGTCCCGATGCCCACACCTACGTGATCTACGCCAAGACCGACCTGGAAAAAGGCGCCCATGGCATCACCGCGTTTATCGTCGAGCGCGACTCGAAAGGCTTCAGCCGCAGCAACAAGTTCGACAAGCTGGGCATGCGCGGCTCCAACACCTGCGAGCTGTTTTTCGATGACGTCGAAGTGCCCGAAGAAAACATCCTCGGCACGCTCAATGGCGGGGTCAAAGTGCTGATGAGCGGCCTGGACTACGAGCGCGTGGTGCTCTCCGGCGGACCGACCGGGATCATGCAGGCCTGCATGGACCTGATCGTGCCGTATATCCACGACCGCAAACAGTTCGGCCAGAGCATCGGCGAGTTCCAACTGATCCAGGGCAAGGTCGCCGACATGTACACCCAGCTCAACGCCAGCCGTGCCTACCTGTACGCGGTAGCCCAAGCCTGCGAGCGCGGCGAAACCACACGCAAGGACGCGGCCGGGGTGATTCTGTACAGCGCCGAACGCGCCACGCAGATGGCCCTCGATGCAATCCAGATTCTCGGCGGCAATGGCTATATCAATGAATTCCCGGCCGGCCGCCTGCTGCGCGATGCCAAGCTGTATGAAATCGGCGCGGGCACCAGTGAGATCCGGCGCATGTTGATTGGTCGCGAACTGTTCAACGAAACCCGCTGAGGGAGTGCACCATGGCCACCCTGCACACCCAACTCAATCCGCGTTCGGCTGAATTTGCCGCCAATAGCGCGGCAATGCTCAAACAGGTCGACGCCCTGCACGCCCTGCTCGCCCAGGTCCAGCAAGGCGGCGGCAGCAAGGCCCAGGAGCGCCACACGTCACGGGGCAAGCTGTTACCGCGCGAGCGCATCAACCGCCTGCTTGACCCAGGCTCGGCGTTCCTTGAGCTCAGCCAACTGGCGGCGTATCAGGTCTACGGTGAAGACGTACCGGCTGCCGGCGTGATCGCCGGGATCGGCCGGGTCGAAGGCGTGGAATGCATGATCATCGCCAACGACGCCACGGTAAAAGGCGGCTCCTATTACCCGCTGACCGTGAAAAAACACCTGCGCGCACAAACCATCGCCGAACAGAACCGCCTACCGTGCATCTACCTGGTGGATTCCGGCGGCGCCAACCTGCCGCGTCAGGATGAGGTGTTTCCCGACCGTGAGCACTTTGGGCGGATCTTCTTCAACCAGGCCAACATGAGCGCCCAGGGCATCCCGCAGATTGCCGTGGTCATGGGCTCCTGCACCGCCGGCGGTGCCTATGTGCCGGCGATGGCGGACGAAGCGATCATGGTGCGCCAGCAGGCGACCATCTTCCTCGCGGGCCCGCCACTGGTGAAGGCCGCCACCGGCGAAGTGGTCAGCGCCGAAGACCTTGGCGGGGCCGACGTGCACTGCAAGATCTCCGGGGTGGCCGACCACTACGCCGACAGCGACGAACACGCCCTGGCCCTGGCCCGCCGTAGCGTCGCCAACCTCAATTGGCGCAAACAGGGGCAGTCGCAACAACGCACGCCGGTCGCGCCGTTGTATGCCAGCGACGAGTTGTACGGGGTGATCCCGGCCGACGCCAAGCAACCTTTCGATGTGCGTGAAGTGATTGCGCGGCTGGTGGACGGCTCGGTCTTCGATGAGTTCAAGGCGCTGTTCGGCACCACGCTGGTCTGCGGATTTGCCCATTTGCATGGCTATCCCATCGCGATCCTTGCCAATAACGGCATCCTCTTCGCCGAAGCTGCGCAAAAAGGCGCGCACTTTATCGAGCTGGCCTGCCAGCGCGGGATTCCCCTGCTGTTCTTGCAGAACATCACCGGCTTTATGGTCGGGCAGAAATACGAAGCCGGCGGCATCGCCAAGCACGGCGCCAAGCTGGTCACCGCCGTGGCCTGTGCCAAGGTGCCGAAATTCACAGTGATCATCGGTGGCAGCTTTGGTGCCGGTAACTACGGGATGTGCGGACGCGCCTACGACCCGCGCTTTTTGTGGATGTGGCCCAACGCACGCATTGGCGTGATGGGTGCCGAACAGGCGGCCGGCGTGCTGGTGCAGGTCAAGCGCGAACAAGCCGAACGCAGTGGCCAGGGGTTCAGCGCCGAGGAAGAAGCGCAGATCAAGCAGCCGATCCTCGACCAGTATGAAACCCAGGGTCACCCCTACTACTCCAGCGCCCGCCTGTGGGATGACGGCGTCATCGACCCTTTGCAGACCCGTGACGTGCTGGCCCTGGCCTTGTCCGCCGCACTGAATGCCCCCATCGAGCCGAGCCGCTTCGGCGTGTTCCGCATGTAATTGGAGCTGCACCCATGAGCGATTTCAACACCGTTGAACTGGTGAACGATCCCCGTGGCTTTGCCACGCTGTGGTTGAGCCGGGAAGAGAAAAACAACGCGTTCAATGCCGAAATGATCCGTGAGCTGATCATTGCCCTGGATCAGGTACAGGCCGATGCGTCCCTGCGCTTTCTGGTGGTACGCGGGCGCGGCAAGCATTTCAGCGCCGGCGCGGACCTGGCCTGGATGCAGCAGTCGGCCGAGCTGGATTACCACACCAACCTTGACGACGCCCGCGAGCTGGCGGAGTTGATGTACAACCTGGCCAAGCTGAAAATCCCGACCCTGGCCGTGGTCCAGGGCGCAGCGTATGGCGGTGCCCTGGGCCTGATCAGTTGCTGCGACATGGCCATTGGCGCCGATGACGCGCAGTTCTGTCTGTCGGAAGTACGCATCGGTCTCGCACCGGCGGTCATCAGCCCGTTTGTGGTGCAGGCGATTGGCGAGCGCGCGGCCCGGCGTTATGCCCTGACCGCAGAACGCTTCGACGGCCAGCAGGCGCAGGCGATCGGGCTATTGGCGCAAAGCTATCCCCTCGATGAGCTGAATCAACAGGTCGAGCAGTGGACCGCCAATCTGCTGCTCAACAGCCCCGCCGCCATGCGTGCCAGCAAGGACCTGCTGCGTGAAGTCGGCAATGGCGCGCTCACTCCGGCGTTGCGCCGTTATTGCGAAAACGCCATCTCACGCATCCGCGTCAGCGCCGAGGGCCAGGAAGGCTTGCGCGCGTTTTTGCAAAAGCGTGCACCCAGCTGGCAGTCCCAGGAGCCTCGTTCATGAGTTCACCGTTGATTACCTGCGTGCTGGTGGCCAACCGTGGCGAAATCGCCTGCCGCGTCATGCGCACGGCCAAGGCGATGGGCATGACCACCGTTGCCGTGCATAGCGCCACGGACCGCGATGCGCGCCATAGCCGCGAAGCCGATATCCGCGTGGACCTGGGCGGCAGCAAGGCCGCCGACAGCTACCTGCAGATCGACAAATTGATTGCCGCCGCCAAAGCCAGCGGCGCCCAGGCGATTCATCCTGGCTATGGCTTTCTTTCCGAAAACCCGGGCTTTGCGCGGGCAATTGAAGACGCCGGGCTGATTTTCCTCGGCCCGCCTGCTTCGGCCATTGATGCCATGGGCAGCAAATCCGCGGCCAAGGCGCTGATGGAAACCGCCGGCGTGCCCCTGGTGCCGGGTTACCACGGTGCCGAGCAGGATCTGGAAACCTTCCGCCAGGCCGCCGCGCGCATTGGCTACCCGGTGCTGCTCAAGGCCACCGCTGGCGGCGGCGGCAAAGGCATGAAAGTGGTCGAGGACGAAAGCCAACTGGCCGAAGCCCTGGCTTCGGCCCAGCGTGAAGCGCTGTCGTCGTTTGGCAACGCGCAGATGTTGGTGGAGAAATACCTGATCAAGCCGCGCCACGTGGAGATCCAGGTATTTGCCGACCAGCATGGCAATTGCCTGTACCTCAATGAGCGCGACTGCTCGATCCAGCGTCGCCACCAAAAGGTCGTCGAAGAAGCCCCGGCGCCCGGTCTCAGCCCGGCCCTGCGCCAGGCCATGGGTGAGGCGGCGGTACGCGCGGCCCAGGCGATTGGCTATGTCGGCGCCGGCACCGTGGAGTTCCTGCTGGATGCGCGCGGCGAGTTCTTCTTCATGGAGATGAACACCCGTTTGCAGGTGGAACACCCGGTAACCGAGGCCATCACCGGCCTGGACTTGGTGGCCTGGCAAATTCGCGTGGCTCAAGGCGAGCCGCTGCCGATGACCCAGGAGCAGGTGCCGTTGCACGGCCACGCCATCGAAGTGCGGCTGTATGCCGAAGACCCGAGCCATGACTTTTTACCGGCTACCGGGCATCTGGCGCTGTACCGCGAATCGGCGCCAGGCCCGGGACGCCGGGTGGACAGCGGCGTCGAGCAAGGCGACGACGTATCACCCTTCTACGACCCGATGCTCGGCAAGCTGATTGCCTGGGGCGAAGATCGCGAACAGGCACGTTTGCGCCTGCTGAGTATGCTGGATGAATTTGCAGTCGGCGGCTTGAAGACCAACCTGGGCTTTTTGCGGCGCATCATCGGCCATCCCGCGTTCGCTGCGGCGCAGTTGGATACCGGGTTTATCCCGCGTTATCAGGAACAACTGCTGCCTGTCCCCAGCGCGTTGAGCGATGAGTTCTGGCAGGCCGCCGGCCACGCGTTTATGCAAAGCCAACTGCCTCGGCTGCGCAACGACGACCCCGCCTCGCCGTGGGCTGCGGCGCTGGGCTTTCGCACAGGCCTGCCTGCCGAGACATCACTGCATTTGAGCTGCGACGGCCAGGACCGCCTGGTGACGTTGCAAACCACCATTGCGCCGCAACTGCGGGACGAACACCTGTGGATCGAAGACGCCGGCATACGCCGCTCGCATCTGGCGGTGCGCCATGGCCAGACGCTGTTCCTGCGCTGGCAGGGTGAAATGCGCAGCGTGACGCTGTTTGATCCGATCGCCGCCGTCGATGCCGGGCAGGCGCATCAGGGTGGCCTTACTGCGCCGATGAACGGCAGCATCGTGCGGGTGCTGGTGGAAGTCGGCCAGACGGTTGAGGCCGGCACGCAATTGGTGGTGCTCGAAGCGATGAAGATGGAGCACAGCATCCGTGCGCCCCATAACGGCGTGGTCAAGGCGTTGTATTGCCAGGAAGGTGAAATGGTCGGCGAAGGCAGTGCATTGGTGGAACTGGAGGCCCAGCCCTAAAACTTCACCGTGGCCTGGACCACCACGCCGATGATCCGGCAGTCATCGGTGAGCAACGCCTTTGGGTAGGTCGGGTTGAGCGGCACCAGGTAACGCTGGCCGCTTTCTTCCAACAGCTTGCGAAACGTCGCCTGGCTGCTGCCCGCCCATTGGGCCACCACCAGTTTGCCGGGCTCGGCGTCGAGGGCCGGGTCCACCAGGATCATCATGCCGTCGGCGATGCTTGGCCCGCTGGGCGCGGTCATTGCATCGCCGCTCACCTGGAGCCAGAACGCCTCGCCGTCGGCGTCGTAGTCGCTCGCCTGAAAACGCGCAGGACTATAGGCCGAACGCTGTTCGTGGACCTGGCAAGGCTGTTTCCAGTCTTTTACCGGGTAGCGAAAATACGGGTTGTATTGAAGGGCCGGCGCGGCTTCATCTTCGACCGGGCCATCGCCCTTCTCGCGGATCACCAGCGCTGCTTCCAGATAACCCAGGCCCAGCTCTTCGAGCACCCGGTTCATATCGGCGAGGCTCGGCACCCGGCGTTTGCCCAGCCAATGGCCAATGCCGCCCTGGGACATGCCCATGCGTGCAGCCAGTTGATTCTGCGTGACCTTGCGGGCCTTCATGTTGGCTTTGACCAACGCTATCCATTTATCCATGGGGCAGACAATACCGGGTGTATTGATGACGACAATAAACAGTTTGTAGTAATCAATCAAATGACATAAATACAGATCGTATTATTATCACGCTTACCTGTTCACCTTCCCACCCAGAGCGCAGATCTCATGACCACACCTCCGGATCACCTGCCCGGTACACCTGATAATGATGAAATAAAATTTTTACAGGGCAGCGACGCAGCCCGTCGTGCGCTGGACTACTACTTGAAAGAGGATCCAGGCCCGACACCGGACGATGAAGCCTGGTTCGAGGCCAATCCCACGGTCAGCAGCGAGGAAGCCCTGATCCACGCGTCGGACCTGCTGCGCAGCGCCGCCGCCATCGCGTATGAGCTGGCGAACAACAAGCTGGGAGGCACCCGGGACCTGGCGTTTTCGGTGGTGTATCTAATTGATATGGCCAAGGCCATGCTGGAGCGTCCACTGCAACTGGCAGACGGGAAAACCTCGTAACCAGACAGGCGTGCAGGAACAGAAGGAAAAATATTTCTATCAGGCAGATAAAAACATTTGACTTGCAAATGATAATGATTATTATTGCAAGCAGCTGGTCGCGAGATCAGTCGATAGACCAAGAGACCTTAGGTCGGACTCTTGGAATATCTCCTCATCAGGCTAATCACGGTTTTTGACCCGGCTCTTTGGCCGGGTCTTTTTTTTGCCAGTTATTCTGGCGTGGCTTCAGGCTAATGAAGACTGTGTGTTGCTTGATGGCGCGCATGGTAGCAAAAGACCATCAGCGAAAGAAAGCCGAGAAAGCGCTCTGGCCCGGTTCTTTCCAAATTAGCACTTGAGAATCAATCTCATAGACTCTAAGCTGCTGCTGCGTCATGGACGACGCCCCCTCCTTTTTCGCAATAAATTGCGTCCAGACTTTACCCCGCGCCTGTGTAAACTGCCTGTCACAACTCTCATATTCAGGCAACCAGACTATGACCGTGGCCTTGACCTCCATTAAAATCACCAGCGATTTCGACAGCGGCAATATCCAGGTGCTCGACACCCGCGATGCCCATCAACTGTTACTGGCGATCAAACCCGATACCCGTAGCCAGCACTTCCAATGGTTCCACTTCAAGGCCGAAGGTATGCACATTGGTCATACCCATACCTTTCGCTTGAGCAACGCTGGTCAGTCCTCCTACAAACATGCCTGGAGCGGCTACAACGCCGTGGCGTCCTACGACCATATCAACTGGTTCCGCGTGCCTACACGCTTTGATGGCGAAACCTTGCACATCGAATTCAAGACCGAGCAAAAGCACGCCTGGCTCGCCTACTTCGAACCCTACAGCCGCGAACGTCACGCCTGGTTGATCGACCGGGCGCTGAACCGCGCGGGCACCCAATTGCTGGCGACCGGCAAGAGCGTCGAGGGCCGTGATATTCCCCTGCTACGCCGTGGCAAGGGCGGCGCGGGGCAGCGCAAAGTGTGGATCATCGCCCAGCAGCACCCCGGCGAGCACATGGCCGAGTGGTTTATGGAAGGCATCATCGAGCGCCTGCAACAGGACGGTGATGACGAGCTGAAAAAACTGCTGGCCGCCGCCGACCTCTACCTGGTGCCGAACATGAACCCGGATGGTGCGTTCCACGGCCATCTGCGCACCAACGCCATGGGCCAGGACCTTAATCGCGCCTGGCAAAGCGCAAGCCAGGAGCAGAGCCCGGAAGTGCTGTTCGTCCAACAGCAAATGGAAAAATACGGCGTCGACCTGTTCCTGGATATCCACGGCGACGAGGAAATCCCCTACGTGTTCACCGCAGGTTGTGAAGGTAACCCCGGCTATACGCCGCGTATCGAGGCCCTGGAAAAACACTTTCGCAGCCACTTGAGCGAGCTGACCCGCGACTTCCAGACCACCCATGGCTACACCCGCGACTTGCCAGGCCAGGCCAATATGACCCTGGCCTGCAACAGCGTGGGCGAGCAGTTCGATTGCCTGTCCCTGACCCTGGAAATGCCGTTCAAGGACAATGACGATGCGCCCGACCCTCATACCGGCTGGTCCGGCAAACGCTCGCTGCAACTGGGCAAGGACGTGCTGAGCAGCGTGGCGGATATAGTCGACGTACTGCGCTGATCCTGGCCAACCCGGGGGGGCCGATTCAGCCCCCGGGTTGCGCTGACACCCGCAGGCATTCCTGCGGCTCGAGTACCCGGCCATCCGCTGCACGTACCTGCAAGGGCTGCAGGGGCTGGCCGTGCTCCCGGTCCAGCATCACCGAATGCGCCTCGCCTTCGGCATAGAAAAAACCCTCGCCCCACTGCCGCAACCCAATGATCACGGCAAACAGCCCCCTGCCCTTTTCCGTCAACACATACTCCTGATAAGCGCTGCCATCGGAGGCCGGGACGACCTCGAGAATCCCGTGGGCCACCAGGTCGCGCAGGCGCGCCGACAGAATGTTCTTGGCCATCCCCAGGCTGCGCTGGAACTCGCCAAAACGGCGGATGCCATCGAATGCATCGCGAATGATCAACAGCGCCCAACCATCGCCAATGGCCTCCAGTGAGCGCGCCACCGGGCATTCGGCACTTTCAAAGCGGGTGAGTTTGACCATGGATAATGCCTGCCTGACAAAAATGTAGTTGCAATATAAAACCGGAATACCTACCGTACAACTGGTTTCATTTCAAAACCATAACGAGCATCCAATATGCCAAAATCTTCCTTGAGCGGCACGGTCGTGCTGCTGTTTGCCATTGCTTGTGGTTTGTCGGTAGCGAATGTCTATTACGCCCAACCCCTGCTCGATGCCATAGCCATGACGTTTTCCATGGACCCCGCCACCGTCGGCATCGTGATCAGCCTGACCCAGGTCGGTTATGGCGTCGGCCTGTTATTGCTGGTGCCGTTGGGAGACCTGCTCAATCGCCGCTACTTGATTGTCAGCCAGTTGCTGCTCTCGACCTGCGCAGTATTGCTGGTCGCGCTGTCCAGCAGCAGCTTGTGGTTCCTGGCTGGCCTGCTGCTGACGGGCTTGCTCGCCGTGGTGGCCCAGGTGTTGGTGGCCTATGCCGCCAACCTGGCGCGGCCCGAGCAACGGGGGCATGTGGTGGGCCTGGTGACCAGTGGCATCGTAGTCGGCCTGCTGCTGGCGCGCACGGTATCCGGGATCATGGCGGACCTGGCCGGCTGGCGCTCGGTGTACCTGTTGTCGGCCGGCTTGACGTTGCTGATGGCGCTATTGCTCTGGCGTGTCTTGCCCGCCGCCGAACAGCCTCGCACGCCGGGTTCCTATGGGCAGTTGTTAGGCTCGGTGTTGCGCCTTTTGCGCGAGGAAAAAGTCCTGCGAGATCGTGCGGTGCTGGCGTTGCTGACGTTTGCCGCTGGCACCGTGCTCTGGACGCCTTTGGTGTTGGCGTTGAGCACTCCGCCATTGTCGTTGTCCCACACCCAGATCGGCCTGTTCGGCCTTGCCGGTGCCGCCGGCGCGCTGGGCGCGGCCCATGCCGGGCGCCTGGCCGACCGCGGCCTGGCCCAATGGACCAGCGGTGCCGCCCTGCTGCTGATGCTGCTGTCGTGGCTGGCCATCGCCCTCACCCTGTCCTCGTTATGGGCATTATTGCTCGGCGTCATTACCTTCGACCTCGGCCTGCAAGCCGTGCATGTCACCAGCCAAAGCCTGATCTATAGCGTGCGCCCCGACGCCCAGAGCAGGCTGGTGGCCGCCTACATGCTGTTCTATTCGGCAGGCAGCGCCCTGGGCTCGGTCTTGGCCACGATGATGTACGCCTGGGCCGGCTGGCTCGGCGTGTGCGCACTGGGCGCCGCCATCAACCTGTTGGCCCTGGTTTACTGGCGGTTTACCCTCGGTGCTCAGCCTTTGCCGAACATGCTGTGCAACACGTCATCACGACGCACCCAGCCATGAAGCAACGCCGCCGCCAAATGCCACAACACCGGCAGACGCTCGATCACCATCGCCAAAATCGCAATCCCCAGAGGCTGTAGGCGTTTACAGAACAAGCACCAGATGGCGGTATTGCTCGGATTCGTCCCGCGCCTCTATTCGTGCCAAACCGTTGCTCAGGAATCCCAGATCGCGCCGTAAGCCGGTATGCCCCGGGCTTCCATCTCTTCAACCACCCGACGGGTCAACGCCTGGTTGGCGATGCAGATTACCGCTTCGGCCCCTACCGCTTGCACGGCAGCGTAGGCCAACTGCACAAGGTCAGGCTTGCCCCGCACATCGGTGTCCCAGATCACGGCGTCGGGTTGTGCCCGCACAATTTCCTCTACCAATGCCGCGCCATAGGTCTTGGCGGGGCTGCGGGTGGACCACACCAACTGGATCGGCACCTGCGCCGCCAGCAAATGCGGCATCACCGGGCCGATACCACTCCCTGTGGCGATGTACACCACGGACTTGAACAAGGTCTCGACGTTGGCCACGCCCGCGGTAGTAATCCCCTTGACCCACACATGCGACGGCAAGCGGTCGATATAGCGCCCCGTCCAATCCCCAGCTCGGGAAATAATCAGGCGAAAGCCCGGCTGGCCCGGAGTGGGAATATTGGCGAACGAATGCCACTCCAGCAGTGGCTGCAGACTGATTGCAGTGGACGAGCCGGCAAACGGCGTGGTGTGTAACAGGCGGGTCACTACCGCATGGTCTGAAGGTCGGTGATGACTGACCGCCACCCTGCGCAGGCGCAACCAAGGCAGGGCAATACTCAGGCTCAGCAGGAGCAACACCCAGAACTCCACTGCATGCAGCAGGCTGCCCTGGGGTAACGCCAGCAGCGTTTGCGCCCAGAACAGCAACAAGGCGGCCCAACCTGCAAACCGATGCACGCGCTCGAAGCCGTTATGGAAGCGACCGCGAATCCACGGCTGCGCCATCACGATCATCAGCACCAAGATGCCGAACAATGCGCCACTGACCAGCAACCATGCCGCCGAAACGCTGTGCGGCTGTTGCAGGTAGCGCCACCCCTGGATGCCGACCAGCACCGCAAACCACAACGTCGCCGCCACCGCGCCGCCGCTGTGCAGCCCCCCAAGGTGATAGACCTTGGCCGCGTGGCGACGGATGCACAGCGGCCACGTCACGGGGATTCGCGTCGCCAGCCAGAACAACCCGTTGATCACGTACTGCTGGCGCACCAGGATCGCCAGGGCCAGGTTGATCATCACCAGCCGCGACACCACCTGCACATCCACCCCTGGCAGCTCCAGGCAGGCCAGCGCAAACCCGCCGTTGGCGACGAACACCAGCGCCACCAGCCTGTTGTAATGGGAAAACAGCGGCGCGCCAGACCAGCGTCTCCACCCGCCAGGCCGCGCAGGCAATGGCGTTTCCATCAACCGGTCAATCATGGGCGACCACCCTCTTGCAGGGCGAGTTGCTGCCCCTCGACGCTGTCACGAGCCCATTGCAGCAGAAGGGTCTTGTCGATCTTGCCGCGCGCCGTCAGCGGCAGATTCTCCACAGCAAAGATCAACGCGGGAACGCAGTAGTACGCCAAGCGCTGCGCGCAGTACTGCCTGGCGGCCGGAACATTCGCACTGGCCGGCGTCACAAACGCCACAAGGTGCTGACTGTCGAACTTCAGTGCCACCGCCCGGCTACACGAACCACACGCCTCCAACGTGGTTGAAACCGCATCCAACTCCACGCGAAAACCACGCACCTTGACCTGATCGTCAACTCGACCCAGATGCTCCAGTGCCCCGCTGTCCGTCCAGCGTCCCAGGTCCCGTGTACGAAACATCATCCGGCCCGCCCCCAGGAACGGATCAGGACGATAGCGTTGCGCAGTCAACAGCGGGTTGTTCAGATACCCCGCCGTCACCCCGTCGCCCCCGGCCCACATCTCACCGACCTCCCCTGGCGCGCACGCCCGCCCGTGTTCATCCAGCACATACACGGTGTTGTTGGGCGTAGGCGTGCCGATGGTCAAGGGTGCCCCCGGCGTATGCCGGTGCAGGGTGTTGACGATGGTGGTTTCGGTGGGCCCGCAGCCGTTGTAGAACACGCAATGGGCCGCCCATCGGTCCGCCAGTGCCTGTGGGCACGGCTCGCCCGCCACTGCTACCGTCTCAAGGTCGGGGCACTGCTGGGGGTCAAGGGTGCCAAGAATCGACGGCGTTGCGATCAGCACGTGGCAAAGGCGCGCGGTCTGCCCGATATCCTGGGTGCGGATATGCAACGTTGCGCCGTGGGCCAGGCAGCCAAGAATTTCCCAGGCGGCCATGTCGAATGCAATGTTGAGAATCTGCCCGACGATCATGCCCGGCCTCATGCCCAGATTTCCCGGCGCCGTCAGCAGCACGTTGCACACATTGCGATGGGTCACCCGCACCCCGTTGGGCCGTCCCGTGGTGCCAGAGGTAAACAGCACAAAACACAAGTCGCCGGGGCGGGTCACCGCGACGTTTGGGTCCGCTTCCTCTGCCAGCCACGGTGCCTGCACGAGAAACTCATCCAGGCACACACACGGCTGATCGGCGGCCAGCGGCAGTCGATCCTTGAACCCCGACAATGTCAGCACAACCTTGCTCGACAACGACTCAAGGATCATCGCCAATTGGGCCGGCGGGGTAATTCTGGCGTCTTGGGGCACATATGCAGCGCCGACTTTCAACACCGCGAGCATCCCCACCAGCATGGGGATCGACCGTTCGACAAACAGCGCCACACTGTCGCCCGGCACCACCCCCTGTTCGATCAGGTGCGCCGCCAGCCGATTGGCTTGGCGATTCAACTGCCGATAGCTGATGCTCTGGTCTAGCCAGCGGGCGGCTATCTCCTCGGGCGCTGCCGCCGCGTGCGCTTCAAAAGCCTGGTGTATATAGGTGTACGGCAGTGGATTGACCGCACCGCATCCCCAGGCCTGGAGGGTATCGCGTTGCAGGGGGGGCAAATGACCTAACGCCTGGGTACTGACAAAACCGCTACTCGTTGCTGTTGCCGACATCATGGACTCACTCCTCATCTGGCTCCTGCCCACAGTGATCGGGCAGTCAGGGCGCTTGATTGAGGAACTGACACGACATTACAGACTTGCGAGAGGCTACAAACGATAGGGAACGAGGCCATTCACAGGATTTATTTTTCCTACGAATGGAACATCCATTGCTGGCTGGCGTCTCCCTGAGCACAGCCGATTACTACACTCGCGACGCAGGCCATTCACCGGTTCTTCGCGGACAAGGCCCGGCAGCAGGGCTACACCCTCAGCCCCAGCCAGTTACAACAAGTCAGCTCGCCGGCGCTCAAATCGCTATCATGAGCGCCTTTGCCCTTGTCGAGTGACCTAAGCCGTTCATGGATACCCTTGCCCAACTCAAGGCTGGCCAACTGGCTGGCATCAAGCGCCTGGATCTGTCCTGCGGCCTGACGCAGTTCCCCCGGGAAATCTTCGACCTGGCCGAGTCCCTGGAAATCCTCAACCTGAGCGGCAACGCCCTGAGCAGCCTGCCGGACGACTTGCACCGCCTGCCCCACCTTCGTGTGCTGTTTTGCTCGGACAACGCCTTCACCGAACTGCCGGCGTGCCTGGGCCAATGCCAGCAATTGAGCATGATCGGCTTCAAGGCCAACCAGATCGAGCACGTGCCCGCCGCCGCGCTGCCGTTGCAGTTACGCTGGTTGATCCTGACCGATAACCACATCAGCCACTTGCCGGACGAACTCGGTGAACGGCCACTGCTGCAAAAACTCATGCTGGCAGGCAACCGCCTGGAGCAACTGCCAGCGAGCCTAGCCCAGTGCCATAACCTCGAGCTGCTGCGCATCGCCTCCAACCGCTTGACGCAACTGCCGCAATGGCTGCTGACGCTACCGCGCCTGACCTGGCTGGCCTATGCCGGCAACCCGGTAGAAAGCGCGGTGGAAGTGGCCAATGATGACGCGACGCCAAACATTCCCTGGGCTGAACTGCAACTGGCCGAAGTATTGGGCGAAGGCGCTTCAGGCGTGATTCGCAAGGCGTTCAGGCAAGCGTCGAACGCGCCTGTCGCCGTCAAACTCTATAAGGGCACCATCACCAGCGACGGTTCGCCGCTGCACGAAATGCAGGCCTGCATTGCCGCCGGGCTGCATCCCAACCTGATCAAGGTGCAAGGCCGCGTGATCGGCCACCCCGCTGACCAGGCCGCCCTGGTGATGGACCTGATCGACCCGAGCTACCGCAACCTCGCCGGCCTGCCCAGCCTGGCGTCCTGCACCCGGGACATCTACGACCCTGCCACCCGCTTCAGCCTTGAAGTGGCGTTGCGCATGGCACGCGGCATCGCCTCCGTGGCCGCGCACCTGCACCGGCACGGCATTACCCATGGCGACCTGTATGGCCACAATATCCTGTGGAATGCCGAGGGTGATTGTTTGCTCGGGGATTTTGGCGCGGCGTCATTCCATGCCACCGCCGACACCTTGGAGACCAGGGCGTTGCAGCGCATTGAAGTGCGGGCGTTCGGGGTGTTGCTGGGGGAGTTGCTGGAGCGCATTGATAGCGGGTTGAGCGATGAACAGCGTCAAATGCTGGAGGCGCTGCGCGACAGTTGCTGCCAGCCGCAGGTGCTGGCGCGTCCGGCGTTCCAAGAGATCGAGACACTGCTGTCCTCACTCTGAAACGCCATGCAAATGTGGGAGCAGGCTTGCCCGCGATAGCAGTCGGTCAGTCACACCGCTATCGCGGGCAAGCCCGCTCCCACACAAGCTCGCGCCCATGATTCCAGGCCGGTATCAGCCCGCCAGGCCGACGAACATATCCTGCACGTCGTCATGGTTGTCCAGGCCTTCGAGGAAGGCTTCGACTTCCACCATCTGCTCGTCGCTCAAACCGCTGACCGGGTTTTTCGAGATGTAGCCCAACTTGGCCGACAACACGGTAAACCCCTGCTCCGGCAAGGCTTTCTGCACCGCATCCAGGTCTGTGGTCTCGGTAATGAACAGGGTCGTGCCCTCTTCTTCACCTTCTTCAAAGTCCTGGGCGCCGGCTTCGATGGCGGCCATTTCCGGGTCGGCATCCGGGGTATCCGGGGAGGCCTCGATCAACCCTACATGGTTGAAGTCCCAAGCCACCGAGCCCGAAGCCCCCAGTTGCCCCTTGCGGAATGCCACGCGGATTTCCGCCACGGTGCGGTTGATGTTGTCGGTCACGCATTCGACGATCAACGGTACCTGGTGCGGGGCGAACCCTTCGTAAGTCACACGATGGTACTGCACGGTCTCGCCCAGCAGGCCCGCGCCTTTCTTGATCGCGCGCTCCAGGGTTTCCTTGGGCATCGAGGCCTTTTTGGCCTGCTCGACCACCAGACGCAGGTGGGCGTTGGTTGCGGTATCAGCACCGTTGCGGGCGGCAATGGTGATCTCTTTCACCAGCTTGCCGAAGATTTTGCCCTTGGCATTGGATGCCGCTTCTTTATGTTTAACCTTCCACTGTGCGCCCATGACTCACTCTCTTGATATCCGTGGCGCCGAGACGTCTACTGGCCGGCGCTTTGGCCGCAGAGTTTATAGGGCAAGAACCCTTCGTTCCACCAAAAAACCGGCCAGCGTTGCAGGTGCCTCAGGTGCGCAGGGGTTTGATCGCCACTGAACGATCCGGCACAAAGTCGCCCACTTGCGCCAAAACCGCAGGCCGGGCGTTCCAATAGGGCAAAAGCACCAACGAGGAAAACAACGCGGCGCCGGCGAACACGATAAACACCGTCACCGTATCGAAGTAGCCCGGCAACAGACCGCCGAGAATCGCCCCTACCGAACCGCAGCCGTTGACGAAACCCGCCGCCGTCGCCCCAGCCTTGGCCGTGCCGAAGTCGATCGCCGCCGTACTGCTGATCATCGAGTCCGGCCCGTACAGGGTCAGGCCCATGACAAACAGCAAGGCCATCACCAACAGCACGCTACCGGTATGCAATGCCCCCATGAAAAGCGCCAGCGACACCGTCAGCGCCAACAGGCTGAGCACGCAGGCCGGCATGCGCCGGGCGCCGAACAGTTTGTCGGACGCCAGGCCAATCATGATTGGCCCCAGCAACCCCGCCAGCTCGAACGCCGTCGGCACAATGGCCGCGCCAACCTTGCCCACCGAGGGCATCTGCTCATAGACGATGACCGGGCCCCACAACAGGATCGCGTAACGGGCCGGTTTCAACATGAAGTACGCCAGGCCCAGGGTCAGCACCGTGCGGTTGCGCAAGATTTCGCGCAACGGCTCAAGGATGCTGATTTTCTTGGCCGCCGCCTGCTCCTCGGCGCTCATTGCCGGCTCAGGTTCGACTTCCGGCAGGCCGACGTCCTGTGGCGTATTGCGCTGGAAGATGAAAAACAGTACTGCCACCAACGCCACCACTGCGGCACTGGAAATAAAGGCCGCGTGCCAGGTGCCGATCAGGGTATAGGCCCACCAACCGGCAAACGGTGATGCCACCAACCCGCCAAACGCATAGCACGAGCTCCACAACCCCAGCACCCGCCCGCGCTGTTGCGCCGGGAAGAAACTGCCGAGGTTCTTGCACAGTCCCGACCAGCCGGTGGACTGCGCCAGGCCCTGGATCAACATGCACGTGACAAAGATCGGCAAGGTGGCAAACGTGCCCATTACCAGCGCGGCGGCCGCGGAAATCACCAACCCTCCCAACACCACCACCCTAGGGCCAAAACGGTCGGCGAGCATGCCCCAGGTGAACTGGCCAACGGCATACGCCGCCAGGTACAGGCCATCCAGATTGGCCATCATCATCTTGTCCAGCGGGAAGTTCGGGTCGTCGACGATCCCCAACTTGGCCACGGAAAACGCTTTGCGGGTGAAATAGAAGGCGGCATAGGCCAGCCAGGTGATGGCGAAAATCTGCACGCGCCAACGCTTGATACTACCCATAGGGATATTCATGGTGGTTCTGACCTCAGGTGTGAGTGTGCCGGCAGAATCGAAAAGCAATTGCCTGTGTTTTTATTGTTTTGCACTGCAGTACCGGGTCGCAGGGCGCCGGTACTGGTCAGATGAGTCCTGCAAGGTTGCACGCAACGACCCATGATCGCCGAAGTTGTAGGACTCAACCTACGGCGACTGAGGGCTATCAAAGCAATGGCTGACTAATAGGTAAAATCGATTTATCGTATTTCAAATATAAGCTCAGCTTGTAAGAGGTCATGCCATGTCGGTTTCCCACGCCCAACTCAAAGCGTTCCATGCGGTAGCGGTCCACGGCAGCTTTACTCTGGCGGCGGAGCGGCTGTTCCTCACGCAGCCAGCCATTTCCGACCAGGTGCGCAAACTCGAAGAGCGTTTCGGCGTGCTGCTGTTCCATCGCAACAAGCGCTCCGTGCGCCTGACCGATCTGGGGGAGCGCCTGCTGAGTATCACCCAGCGCCTGTTTGTGATTGCTGCCGAAGCCGAGGAATTGCTGCAAGATTCCAAGGCCCTGCAGACTGGCAGCCTGACCCTGGCCGTGGACGCGCCAGTGCACGTGCTGCCGCAGATCGCGCGGTTTTGCGAACGCTACCCAGGGATCACGGTGAAGATTGAGACTGGCAACACCGACGATGCACTGTACCGCCTGCACAACTACCAGGCTGACCTGGCGCTGGTGGGGCGTGACGTGGACGACGAGCGGCTGCTGTCGATCCCGCTGCGCGATGACCCGATGCTAGCCTTTGTGGCACGTAACCATCCATGGGCCGGGCGCGAATCCATTGACCTGGCGGACCTGGACGACACGCCTCTGGTCCTGCGGGAAACCGGTTCGGTGACCCGTCAAACCCTGGAGCGCGAGATGCACCAGGCCGGGCTGCGGATCCGCCCGGCAATCCAGGTGGAAGGCCGCGAGGCCGCCCGTGAAGCGGTGGTGGTGGGGATTGGCGTGGGCGTGGTCTCGGCCTCGGAATTCGGCGCAGACTCGCGGGTGTACGCCATGCCGATCCGCGACTGCACCCAGCGCATGAAGGAAACGCTGGTGTGCCTGAAGGAACAGAGCTCGCGACGGGTGGTGGCGACCTTTCTGGAGATTGTCCGCGAGAGCCTGGATACCTGATCACTGAACTGTGTGGCGAGGGGGCTCGTCCCCCGTTGGGCTGCGCAGCAGCCCCAATAAGACCGCCGCGTTTTATCAGATAGACCGCAGCGCCGGGGTTTGGGGCTGCTGCGCAGCCCAACGGGGGACAAGCCCCCTCTCCACAAAAAGCCCTCTTGCCACAGCAAACGTACCTGTCCCATCGTCAGGTCAATGGGAAGCCAGCTCGAAAAACGCCTGAATCAAACGCAACTCCCGGCGCCGCTCCATGCACCCGAGCATATGGTGATTCAGCAGTCCATCGCCCCGGATGGGAATCGCATGCACCCGCGGGTCCCGGCTGACTTCCACCGAAGACACCACACCCACCCCCAGTTCGGCGGCCACCGCTTCTGTCACCGCTTCGCGGCTGTCCAGTTCCAGCAAGACCCTGGGCTGCACGCCGGCCTTGGCACAGGCATCGTCGAAGGTGCGGCGGGTGATGGAACTGGGCTCGCGCAGCACCATGATCACCTGGTCCAACTGCTCCAGGCGGATACCCGTAGGCTCTGCCAGCCACGGGTGGCCAGCCGGTACCAAGGCGCAGATACGCGACTCGCTCAAGGGTTGCAGATGCATGCCCTTGCGTGGTTCCACTTCAGTCAATACCGCCACATCCGCATGCTCGGACAACAGCGCAGCCAGGGTTTCCTGGGCATTGCCCAAGCGCAGGTTGACGGTAATCCCCGGGTAACGCGCACGCAGCTTTGCCAGCATTGGCATGACCATATGGGGCCCATCCGCCGCCACTTCCAGACGCCCGGTGAGCAATTGGCGGTTGGCCTCCAGCAGGGCCTGCGCTTCATCCACCTGGCCGAAGATACTGCGGGTGATGGCCGCCAGCTTGATGCCCTCCTCCGTCAACTCGACGCGCCGCGCGGTACGCCGCAGCAAGGTGATCTGGTAGTGCTCTTCCAGGGCCTTGATATGCCCGGTCACCGCCGGCTGGCTGATAAACAGGCGCGCGGCGGCACGGGTAAAACTGCCGTCCCGGGCCACGGCGTCAAATGCGCGGAGTTGAAAAAGATTCATAGCTATCGGCCTCACTGATGGCTGGCATAACAACAAACAATTTGATTGATGACAAGCCAAACTGCAATTTATGTCCCGTAGCTTCATCCCACTGCTTTGCGAGGACATGAGAATGAGTACTGCCGCGCCGATCCTGCTCACACCGGGGCCCTTGACCACCTCGGCCCGCACCCGCCAGGCCATGATGGTTGACTGGGGTTCGTGGGATGACCGCTTCAACCAACTGACCGCCAGCCTCTGCGAGCAACTGCTGGCGATCATCAACGGTGGCGACAGCCATCACTGCGTGCCCTTGCAGGGCAGCGGCACCTTCGCCGTCGAAGCGGCCATCGGCACCCTGGTGCCCCGGGATGGCAAGGTGCTGGTGCTGATCAATGGTGCCTACGGCAAGCGCCTGGCGAAGATCTGCGAAGTGCTGGGCCGCCCGTTCAGTACCTTCGAAACCGCCGAAGACCAGCCCACCACCGCCGCCGATGTCGATCGGCTGTTGCAGGCTGACAGCAGCATCACCCATATCGCGCTGATCCACTGCGAAACCAGCACCGGCATCCTCAACCCGCTGCCGGAGATCGCCCAGGTCATCCAGCGCCATGGCAAGCGTTTGATTATCGACGCCATGAGCTCCTTTGGCGCACTGCCCATCGACGCCGCCCAGGTGCCGTTCGACGCACTGATCGCCGCATCCGGCAAATGCCTGGAAGGCGTGCCGGGCATGGGTTTTGTGTTCGCGAAAAAAGAGGCACTGGCCGCTGCCCAGGGCAATAGCCATTCCCTGGCCATGGATTTGTTTGACCAGCACGCCTACATGGCCAAGACCGGGCAATGGCGCTTTACCCCGCCGACCCACGTAGTGGCCGCCCTGCATGAAGCGCTGCTGCAATACAACGAAGAAGGCGGCCTGCCGGCGCGCCATCAGCGCTATGCCGCCAACTGCCAGACGCTACTGGACGGTATGGCCGACCTGGGCCTGCGCAGCTTCCTGCCGGCCGCGATCCAGGCGCCGATCATTGTCACCTTCCACGCGCCGAGCGATCCGCGCTACCAGTTCAAGGACTTCTACGAGCGGGTCAAGGCCAAGGGTTTCATTCTGTATCCGGGCAAATTGACCCAGGTCGAAACCTTCCGCGTCGGCTGCATCGGCCATGTCAATCAGGCCGAAATGCAAGCGGCAGTGGCGGCGATTGCCCAGGCGCTGCAAGAGATGGAAGTGCTCGAGATCTAACCCACCCCATTCCAATTGTAGGAGCGAGCTTGCTCGCGAAGATCGTTAACGATAACGCGGGCGGCCTGGTTGGTAGCGGCGCCCCGAGGTTTTTCGCGAGCAAGCTCGCTCCTACAACGTACGCCCCATTACCTATAGGATTTTCACCATGAACTATCAGAACCCCAACACCCTGCAGGCCGCCATCCTTGACTGGGCCGGCACCGTGGTCGACTTCGGCTCTTTCGCCCCCACACAGATTTTTGTCGAGGCGTTTGCCGAGTTCGACGTACAGGTTTCCATCGAAGAAGCCCGCGGCCCGATGGGCATGGGCAAGTGGGACCACATCCGCACCCTGTGTGATCAGCCGCAAGTAGCCGAGCGCTATCGCAAAGCCTTCGGCCGCACGCCGACCGACGATGACGTGACCGCCATCTACGAACGCTTCATGCCGTTGCAGATCGAGAAAATCGCCGAACACTCAGCACTGATTCCCGGCGCCCTGGAGACCATCGCCGCACTGCGTGCGCAGGGGATCAAGATCGGTTCCTGCTCCGGCTACCCCAAGCAAGTGATGGACAAAGTGGTCGAACTGGCGGCCACCAACGGCTACATCGCCGACCACGTCGTAGCCACCGACGAAGTGCCCAACGGCCGCCCATGGCCCGCCCAGGCCCTGGCCAACGTGATCGCCCTGGGCATCGATGACGTGGCGGCCTGCGTGAAGATCGACGATACCGTGCCAGGCATCCTCGAAGGCCGCCGCGCCGGGATGTGGACGGTGGCGCTGACCTGCTCGGGTAACGCCCTGGGCCTGACCTACGAGCAGTTCCGCGCCCTGGACGCGGCGACACTGGCCAGCGAGCGCAAGCGCATCGAAACGCTGTTCGCCGGCTCGCGCCCGCACTACCTGATCGACACCATCACCGACCTGCCCGGCGTGATCGCCGACATCAATCAGCGCCTGGGCCGTGGTGAAATGCCACAAAGCGCCTGATCGACGTCAATACATCGCCCCTCACTCGGGCAAACCTTGCATAACAGGTTTAGGCTAAAGGGACTCCGTCGCCAAAGAACGGAGGTTTGCCCCTGATGAGTGAGGAAAGACGCGATGCCGTGGAAAAACAGCGAGTCCCGTTACAGCACCATGTCCATTGCCCTGCACTGGCTGATGCTAGTGCTGCTGGTGCTGGTCTACACCACCATTGAGTTTCGCGGGATTTTCCCCAAGGGTAGCGGCGGCCGCACCCTGATCAAGGAAATGCACTTCATGTTCGGCCTGACCGTGTTTGTACTGGTCTGGCTGCGCCTGTTTGCGCGAAGCCTGGGCGTGGCGCCGAAAATCCTGCCGGCCCCGCCGCAATGGCAAACCTTGCTGGCGACGCTGATGCACGTGGCGCTGTATGTGTTCATGATCGGCATGCCGATCTTCGGCTGGCTGATCGTCAGTGCCGAAGGACATTCGGTGTGGTTCTACGGGCTGGAGTTGCCACCGTTGATCGGCGAGAACAAAGAGCTGGCCAAGCAGATCGAAGGCTGGCACGTGCTGGGCGGCACCATTGGCTACTGGCTGATCGGCTTGCATGCGGCGGCGGGTCTGTACCACCACTATTTCATGCGTGATAACACCGTATTGCGCATGTTGCCCAAGCGTTAATCCACTAAACCCCGGCGCCCTTGCAGGCCGCCGGTATGTACAAAGACCAGGCGAGTGCCGGGGGCAAAAACCCCGGCCTCGATCTGTTGTTTGAGCGCCAACAGCGCCTTGCCGGTATAGAGCGGTTCAAGGAGCAAGCCACTGGCTTGCCCGGTAGTGTCGATAAAAGCCAGCAATTGCGGGTCGACCTTGGCAAAACCACCACGGCTGGCATCCAGCAGCTCATACCCGCCCTGCACGATGGCCCGCACGTTCTGCGCGACACCGTGATCATCCGGCACCGCCATTGCCCCATACACCGGATGGGCACCCGCCTCCGCCAGGACCAGACCCGCCAGGGTGGTACCAGTGCCTGCTGCCAGCCACCAGGCGTCGTAATCGGCCCAACCCAGGGTGTGCAACTGCATGCGCACCTGCTCGACCAGCACCCCACAGCCCAACGCCCCCGTCATCCCACCGCCGCCTTCGGGCACGGGATGCAGGTGCGGATATCGCTCGCGCCAAGGCAACCAGAAGTCCGGCTCGTGGCGTGCGCGGTAACCGCCATAGCCCAGCCAATGCAGTTGCATGCCAAAGGCTTTGAGGTCCAGAACCGTGGAGGTGTCTTGGGGATGCCCGCGCAACAGGCCGACAGTCGGAAAATCAAAACGTTTACCGGCCGCCGCCAGAGCATGCAGGTGATTGGAGTAGGCCCCACCGAGGCTGATGATGCCTGTAGCGCCGGCCTGCCGCGCCTGGGCCAAGTGCCCGGTGAGCTTGAACCACTTGTTGCCGCTGATCAGTGGATCAATCAGGTCCAGGCGCAGCACGGCTACCTCGACCCCGCTCAGCCAATCCAGCTGCAAGGGTTCAAGGGGAGCGCGGGGAAGCCAATCGAAAGGACCCATCAGGGCATGTCTGCATGAAAAAAGGGGCGGTAGTCTAACACCGCCCCTTCCCAGGTCTTACAGCTCGGCAGCGAGGCGCGAGCCCTGGTTGATGGCGCGCTTGGCGTCCAGCTCGGCAGCCACGTCGGCACCGCCAATCAGGTGCACGTTCTGGCCAGCGGCGACCAGGCCGTCCTGCAGTTCGCGCAGCGGGTCCTGGCCGGCGCAGATGACAATGTTGTCCACCGCCAGCACTTGGGGCTCGCCCTCGGCACCGACACGGATATGCAGGCCTTCATCGTCGATCTTCAGGTACTCGACGCTATTGAGCATCTGCACCTGCTTGTTCTTCAGGCCGGTACGGTGGATCCAGCCGGTGGTCTTGCCCAGGCCGTCGCCGACCTTGGAAGTCTTGCGCTGCAGCAGGAACACTTCTCGGGCCGGCGCGTGGCGCTCGGGCTTGATCCCGGCCACTCCGCCGCGTGCCTCAAGGTGGGTGTCGATGCCCCACTCCTTCCAGAACGCTTCGCGGTCCAGGCTGGTGGACACGCCTTGGTGTACCAAGAACTCCGACACGTCGAAACCGATGCCGCCGGCGCCAATCACCGCCACACGTTTGCCCACCGGCTTACGTTCGAGGATCACGTCCAGGTAACTGAGCACCTTGGCGTTCTCCACGCCCGGAATGGCCGGGGTACGGGGCGCGATGCCGGTGGCGAGGATGATCTCGTCATAACCGCCGGCCACGAGTTGCTCGACGTCCACGCGGGTGTTGAGGCACAACTCGACATGGGTGGTCTGCAACTTGCGCTTGAAATAACGCAGGGTTTCGAAGAACTCTTCCTTGCCCGGCACGCGCTTGGCGATATTGAACTGGCCGCCGATCTCGCTGGCGGAATCGAACAAGGTCACTTGATGCCCGCGCTCGGCGGCCACGGTCGCAGCAGCCAGGCCCGCAGGACCGGCACCGACTACCGCGATCTTCTTGATCTGCTTGACTGGCAAATAATTGAGCTCGGTCTCGTAGCAGGCACGGGGGTTGACCAGGCAGGTGGTCAACTTACCGCCGAAGGTATGGTCCAGGCAGGCCTGGTTGCAGCCGATGCAGGTGTTGATTTCGTCGGCACGGCCAGCGGCGGCCTTGTTGACGAATTCCGGGTCGGCGAGGAACGGCCGGGCCATGGACACCATATCGGCATCGCCTTCAGCGAGGATCTGCTCGGCTACTTCCGGGGTGTTGATACGGTTGGTGGTGATCAACGGAATCCGCACCGCGCCGCGCAGCTTGGCCGTGACCTTACTGAACGCGCCCCGCGGCACTTTGGTGGCGATGGTCGGGATACGCGCTTCGTGCCAGCCGATGCCGGTATTGATAATCGTCGCGCCCGCCTGCTCGATGGCCTTGGCCAACTGGACAATTTCTTCCCAGGTGCTGCCGCCTTCGACCAGGTCGAGCATCGACAGGCGGAAGATAATGATGAAGTTCGGCCCCACGGCTTCGCGCACCCTGCGCACGATTTCCACCGGCAGGCGCATGCGGTTTTCGTAGGCGCCGCCCCAGCGGTCGGTGCGGTGGTTGGTGTGGGCGGCGAGGAACTGGTTAATGAAATAACCTTCCGAGCCCATGATTTCGACGCCATCGTACTCGGCGACCTGGGCCAGTAGCGAACAGGTCACAAAGTCACTGATCTGCTTCTCGATGCCTTCCTCGTCCAGTTCCTTGGGCTTGAACGGGTTGATCGGCGCCTGGATCGCGCTTGGCGCGACCTGCTTGGGGCTGTAGGCATAACGCCCGGCGTGAAGGATCTGCATGCAGATCTTGCCACCCGCCTCATGCACCGCCTGGGTCACGATCTTGTGCTTGAGCGCTTCGGCTTCGGTGGTCAGCTTGGCTGCCCCGGAATACACCCCGCCTTCATCGTTCGGGCCAATGCCGCCGGTAACCATCAGGCCTACGCCGCCACGGGCACGCTCGGCGAAATACGCGGCCATGCGCTCGAAGCCGCCGGGTTTTTCTTCAAGGCCGGTGTGCATCGACCCCATCAGGGTGCGATTGCGCAAGGTGGTAAAACCCAGGTCCAACGGGGCCAGCAGGTGCGGGTAGGCAGCAGCGGTCATGGTACAGCTCCACAACGGATCATCACGGGACGTGGCAGGCTCGAATGGCCGGCCATCGGTTTATGTCCCACAGACTAAGAGCCATACCCCCACCGCTCAATGACTGAAACTGACAAGTTATTGATCCAAATGCGCAACGCCCCTTGGCAAGCGTGGCGACGCGCCCTACCCTAGAGGCGAACCCTGCATACGGCCTGTTGTCTGTTCCCCCATGCGTAAATTATTTGCTTTGACCCTCACCATGGCCTTGGTCGCCGCCGTTTCCGCCTATCTGGTCTGGACCCAGGAGCGTCCCGTGGGGCATTACCTGTCGGACCTGCGGATCAACCTGGCCGTGAACGAGGGCGTCCCCGCCGACCACGGCAATCTGCTGGGCATCCAGCCGGAGCTGTTCCCCGCTGACTACCAGAGCCTGGAGCGCTTACACCTGAAGCTCTCGGCCTACCTGCGCAATGCCCGGGACATGGGGCTGATCAATGACAAAACCATTGTGGTGCTGCCGGAACATGTCGGCACCTGGTTGATGGTCAGTGGCGAAAAGAACGAGCTATACCAGGCCACCAGTCTCAAGGAGGCGATGAACTGGTTTTCGGCCAGCAATCCGTTGCTGTTTATGCGCGCACTGATCAGCGCCCAGGGCGACAACCGTATCGACGATGCGTACCTGCGCATGAAGGCGCCCGCCATGGCCCGCGATTACCAAGTGCTGTTTGGCGGCCTGGCCAAGGAGTTCGGGGTGACGCTGGTGGCCGGTTCCATCGCCCTGCCCAACCCCAGCATCAGCCAGGGCCAATTGCAGGTCGGCCATGGCGCGCTGTACAACACCAGCCTGGTGTTCGACCGCGACGGCCTGCCCCTGGGCCAACCTCAGCGCCAGCTCTACCCGATCTTCGATGAGCGCGGCTTTATCGCCCCCGGCGACGAAAACGCCATCAGCGTAATCGACACCCCGGCCGGCCGCCTGGGCATCCTCATTGGCAGCGACAGCTGGTACCCGGACAACTACCGCAAGCTCAACGAACAAGGCGCGCAACTGGTGGCGGTACCGGCCCTGGTGATTGGCCGGGATACCTGGGACAAGCCATGGCGCGGTTTCAAAAGCGTATCCACGCCGCCGGAAGTCAGCCTCAAGCCCGAAGAGCTCAGCGAAGGCGAAGCCTGGCATCGCCTGAGCCTGATCAGCCAGGCCCCCATCAGCCTGGCCGGTGCGGGCATGAGCGTATTTATGCGCGGGCAGTTCTGGGACCAGGGCACCAGCGGCCAGAGTTTTCTCAGTACCCAAGGGCAAGTCTTCGCCGACGGCAACGCGCGTGGTGCGCGCTTGCTGAACGTGTGGCTGTAAACCTATGAAACCGGCACCGATGCGCCTCGGTGACTTATCGGTGGGCATCGTGCACACCCTCGCCGACGCGGTCCTCAGCCATGGCCTGGACCCGCAGCCACTGCTGTTGCAGTACGGCCTGGACCCGGCACGCTTGAGTGAACCCGGTGCGCGCCTGTCAATCCCGCGCTATATGCGCCTGGGCCACGCAGCCATCCAGTTGACCGGCGATCCCGGCCTGGGTCTGCGCATGGGCCAACTGAGCCGCATGAATCAACTCGGCCTGGCCGGTGTTACCGCCACCCAGGCGCCCAATGTACGCGAAGCCGCACGCACGATGACGCGTTTCGAGGCCCTGTACGGTGCCAACTACCGTGGCCAGTCCAGCTTTCATGAAGACGCCGGGGGCGCCTGGCTGCGGTTCTATTCCATCAGCCCCTATAACGCCTATAACCGCTTTGTCGTGGACTCGATTCTCGCCGGTTGGCTACAACAGATGGCAACCTTGTGCCAGCAGCCGGTAGTCGCCGAGCGGGTCGAGATCGAATTCGCCGCACCGGACTACAGTGCAAGCTACAGCGTGCTGGGCGATTGCCCGATCCAGTTCGGCGCCGAGCTCAATCAACTGCGCTTGAGCCAACACAGCCTGGCCCTGCGCAACCCGCAGCACTGCCCAAGTACCTGGCACTTGCTATTGCAACTGTGTGAAAGGGAATTGGAACAACTGACCCGCACCCGCAGCCTGCGCGAGCGCATCACCCGCTTGCTGGGGCCGATGCTCAATGGCGGCCGGGAACCCGACCTGGAAGAAGTGGCGGCGCGCCTGAAACTGCCGACCTGGACCTTGCGCCGCAAACTGGCCGAGGAAGGCACGCAGTTTCGCGCGATTCTCAACGACACCCGTCGCGACCTGGCCATGACCTACATTCGCGATACGGAACTGGCGTTTGGGGAAATCGCCTATCTACTGGGTTTTGCCTCAGCGGAAGCCTTTCAACGGGCCTTCAAGCGCTGGAACAGCCAGACCCCAGGGGAATTTCGCCGCAGTCAGCGGCATTCCGCCTGACACCTGCCTAGAGTTCGGTGGCGTCATCGGCCGGGTCCAGAGGATCCAGTTCAAAGGCCTGGTATTCCAGCAATTCTTCTTGATAATCGTCCATCGTCGACTCCTTGTTTAATCAAAGCAGGTGGCTTAAATGACCCGCAATACCAGCCTAAAGTGCCGTCATGACCAAAAAAAGACAGGGTCATGACGTTCCTGCACTTCAAGATTAAACGTAGCAGCCAGCAATGGATTTAACGCCCCGAACTCAAGGGGCCGGGGTTATTGGCCGGTGGCCGGCAACGCTGGAATGACCTCTGTTGGCGCGGGCAGCGCAGGCGTCGTCGGCGCGGGCTGCGGGGTAATCGGCACCGCCTCCACAGGTGGCGCAAGCGGTTCCGAGACCGCCGGTGCAACAGGCGTGGCCGGCACATCTTGCGGCGCTTCTACCTTGTCCACCGCAGGCGCGGGCTTGGGTTCCGGCACACCGAGGTCAGCCTTGGGCGCTTCTGGAATGTGCTCGGCGGCCTTCACTTCCTGGGGCAGGAACACATCCACCAAGGCAAAGTAGCGCTCATAGAACTTCGGCGAGCTGACCGTCTCGCTGGCCACCTTGACCATCGAGTCGTCGGTGGAGCCAATCGGCATCGATACCGAACCGAGCACACCCACCCCAAGGCTGGCGGAGTTGTTGACCTTCTTCAACGCGTAGCGATCCTGCAGGGCATTGGCAAACATGGTCGCATGATGCTCGCCGCTGCCGTCTTCGGCACATACCACGTTGAAACTGATCTGCAGATGGGTCTCACCGGTCTGCTGGAAACTTTTGTTACCGCTCACCAGCTTCGGGTCGCTGCTGGTGATGATGTAGCCCTGGCTGAGCAACGCCCGGCGTGCCGCTTCGCAGGCCGCGATATCGCTGACCGGGTAATTGCGCGAAAACGTACCGGAGTCGTCGAAGTTCTCATGTTCGTAGATAGCGGTCTTGGGCGACGAGCAGCCCGTGGCGCCTGCCAGCACCAGCGCAAGCGCAAGGCCACGCAAGTGAAATGAAGTCGACATTGATCATCCTGAGTAAAACGGTCAGGGCGGTATTGTGCAACAGATCACGGGGTGCGCGCGCGAATTCCTGTCGGTAAAACGCCAGCGACCGGCTCGACGCGTGATGCGGGAAAAAGCCTGACGCTCATATGGTCGACAAACACCCGCAGCTTGGCCGAGGCATGCCGGCTCGACGGCCAGAGCATCCAGAAACTGCCGCGGTGCTCCAGGTAGTCGTCCAGCACCCGCTGCAAACGGCCCTGCTCGACGGATTCGCGGACCATGAAGTCCGGCAGGCAGGCGATCCCCAGCCCTTCATGCACCACATGGCTCAGGGACTCGATGGTGGTACTGACCAGCGGAGCGCGCAACACCGGCTCGGGTTCACCCGGCAGATGGCGCAGTGGCCAGGCTTCCAGCTTGCCGGTGGCGCAGAACTTGTGGCGCAGGCAGGCGTGGTGGTTCAGATCCGCAGGACAAGCCGGTGTGCCGTGCAGGGCGAAGTACTGTGGCGATCCCACCAGCACCAACCGATAGTGCCCCAGAAGCCGAGCCGTGAGCCGCGAATCCTCAGGCTTGCCGGTGCGCACTACGGCGTCGAAGCCTTCCTCGATTACATCCACCATGCGGTCGGAGAAGTCCACATCCAGTTCAATCTCTGGATAGGCGCGCATGAATTCGGTCAGCACCGGCATCAACAGGCCCCGCACTTGCGGCAAGCTGACGCGCAATTTGCCACGGGGCGTGGCCGCCGCCTCAGTCAATTCCTGCTCCGCCGCTTCAACCTCGGCCAGGATGCGCCGCGAACGCTCGAGAAACAGCGCGCCCTCGGCCGTCAGCGTGATACTGCGGGTGCTGCGGTGAAACAGCCGAACACCCAGGCGCTGCTCCATGCGCGCAATGCTTTTGCCCACGGCCGAGGAAGACACCCCCAGCACGCGACCAGCCTGAGTAAAGCTGCGGGTTTCCGCGACCTGCACAAACACCGAAATACTGCCCAGGCTGTCCATTGTCCCTTCCTGCTGATTACGGACATGAACGTCCGCTAAGTTCGGAACCTTAGCCCATTTTTCCAAAGGGTTCAGCCCCCTACTCTGCCCCGATGTCCTGATACCTTGAATACGGAGCCGAGCCACATGAATGACTGCAGTACACCGCAATGCCTGCCCAGCCAGCGCGAACGACTGCCCATGGCAGGCTTGCTCGCGCTGGCTACCGCCGGTTTCATCACCATCCTCACTGAAGCAATGCCAGCAGGCCTGCTGCCACAGATAAGCGCCGGCCTGGGCGTTTCCGAGGCGCTGGTCGGCCAACTCGTCACGGTGTATGCCCTTGGCTCGTTGCTGGCGGCCATTCCCCTGACCATCGCCACCCGTGGCTGGCGCCGCCGCCCCTTGCTGCTGATAGCGATCGGCGGCTTTGCGCTGGTCAACAGTGTCACGGCGCTATCGGACCTGTATTGGCTGACCCTCATCGCGCGGCTGCTGGCTGGAGTGTTCGCCGGCTTGCTCTGGGCACTGCTGGCCGGATATGCCAGCCGCATGGTGGCACCGCACCTGCAAGGCCGGGCGATTGCCGTGGCAATGCTAGGCGCGCCGCTGGCGTTGTCCCTTGGCGTGCCTGCCGGAACGTTTCTTGGCACGGTGGTAGGCTGGCGCTTGAGCTTTGCAATCATGACCGGGCTGACCGTGCTGCTACTGGTATGGGTGCGCTGGCAGGTGCCGGACTTTGCCGGACAAAGGGCGCAACAACGCCTGGGCTTACGTCAGGTCTTGCACTTGCGCGGGGTACGTCCGACGCTTTGGGTGACCTTTACCTACGTGCTGGCTCATAACATTCTGTACACGTATATCGCGCCGTTTCTGATGCCCGCCGGACTTACCGCCGACATTGACCAGGTGTTGCTAGTATTTGGCCTGGCCGCGCTGATGGGCATCTGGGTCGTCGGCCTGTTGATTGACCGCCTGCTACCAGCCTTGCTGGTGATCAGTTGCGCGATGTTTGCCGCTGCGGCCTTGGCCTTGGGACTGTGGACCGCCTCTACCGATGTCATCTACCTGTCAGTGGCCGTCTGGGGCCTGGCATTTGGCGGCTTGCCGGCCTTGCTGCAAACCGCCCTGGCCAAATCGGCGGGGGACTCGGCGGATGCCGCCCAGTCCATGCTGGTAACGGTATGGAACCTGGGGATTGCCGGCGGCGGGCTACTGGGCGGCGTACTGCTTCAGGGATGGGGCGTGATGTCGTTTCCCTGGGCGGTCGCTGGTTTGGCCATGTTGGCATTGATCACAACCTTACAGACCCGAAGCGCCCAATCAGGTAGGAGCGAGCTTGCTCGCGAAAGACGTTAACGATAAAGGGGGCTTGCTGGGTATACGCGGCGCTCTCGGGCTCTTCGCGAGCAAGCTCGCTCCTACATAAACTTGGCGGGGCTGAGGAGCAGGCAAAAAAAGACCCCGGCTTTCAGGCCGGGGTCTTTTTTTGAAGCAGTATCACACCATCAGAAGCGTTTGATATCAGCCTTGGCTTCCAGCTCCTTGCGGAACGCAGCGAAGTCCTGCTGGCCAACCCGCGAAGCGAGGAAGCGACGATATTGCTCCTTCTCTTCATCGGTAGGCGCAGCCCCTTCGTTGACGCTGTTCAAGCGCACGATCATCAAGCTGCCATCACGCAGGGTCACGTCGGCAAAAGTCGGTTTGTCCTTCGCCACTGGCTTGGGCATACGGAACAATGCCTGCAATACAGCCGGGTCGACGCCTTCCTGTGCGCGGGTAGCGGCTTCGGTGACTTTCCAGGCCTGGCCAGCAACCGCCTGGTCCAACGCGAGCTTGCCGTCACGCAGGTTGGCGATCAGCTCATCAGCATGAGTCTTCGCCGCAGCGCTTGCACGCTCCTTGGTCAGTTGGGTACGAATGGCAGTCGCCACGCTTTCCAGCGGCAGTTGCTCCGGCTTGCGGTGCTCCTTGGCGCGCAGGACCACGATGGTCTCCGGATCCAGTTCGATGGCGGTGCTGTTGGCACCCTCATCCAGCACTTCAGGGCTGAACGCGGCCTGGATCACGGCACGGTTGGCCGCGATGCCTTCGCCACCTTCACGGCCAAACGGCGCGGAGGTGTGTACGGTCAGCTTGAGGTCCGAAGCTGGCTGGGCCAGGTCGGAGGCTTCGAAAGCCGCATCTTCCAGTTGCTTGGTCGCCTCGACGAAGCGCTGCTCCACTTGCTGGGTCTTCAGCTCGCGGGTCAGCTTGTCTTTGAGGCTGGCGAACGAAGGCACTTCTGGCGCTTCAACCCCCAGCAACTTGATCAGGTGCCAGCCGAAGCTGGAACGTACCGGTGCCGAGACCTGGTCCTTGTTCAAGGCATACAGAGCGCTTTCAAACTCAGGATCGTAGACACCAGGGCCGGCGAAACCCAGATCGCCGCCACTGTTGGCCGAACCTGGATCCTGGGAGAACTCCTTGGCCAGGGCCTCGAAACTCTCGCCCTTGGCCAGACGCGCCTGGACTTCTTCGATCTTGGCCTTGGCTTGCGCCTCGGAGACCTTGTCGTTGACTTCGATCAGAATGTGCGCGGCACGACGCTGTTCAGCGAGGTTGGCGGTTTCTTTCTCGTACAGGGCCTGCAGTTCATCGTCCTTGACCGTTACCTGATCAAAGAACGAAGCCTTCTTCAGCTCCAGGTAGTCGATGACGACCTGGTCCGGGGTCATGAACTCCTTGGCGTGCTGGTCGTAGTAAGCCTTGACCTCGTCGTCAGTAAGTTTCACGGCTGCCGGGTCGGCCTTGATGCTGACGGTGGCGAAATCACGGGTCTGTTTTTCCAGACGCGCGAAGTTCAGCACTTCCTGATCGGTGACAAAACCGCTGCCGGCAATGCCTGCGCGCAGTTGGCCAATCAGCATTTCCTGGGTCAGCATCTGACGGAACTGCATACGGCTGTAGCCCAGTTGACGGATCACCTGGTCGAAGCGCTCAGCGCTGAACTTGCCGTCTTCCTGGAACTCCGGAGTCTGCAGGATCACTTGGTCCAGTGCAGCTTCCGAGAAGGAGAACTTCGAATCAGCCGCGCCTTGCAGCAACAGCTTGCGGTCGATCAGGCCCTTGAGGGCCGCTTCGCGCAGCATTTTTTCATCCAGCAAGGACGCGTCGAAGTCCTTGCCCAGTTGTTGCATCAGCTGCCGACGTTGCATGTCGACGGCCTGGCTCAACTCGTTTTGACTGATTTCTTCACCATTGACCTTGGCCGCGTCCTGGCTGTTGGTCGTGGCCTGGAAAATGGCCTCGATACCGGTGAAAGCCATCAATACAACGATGAGCCCGATAATGGTCTTGGCAATCCAGCCTTGTGAATTGTCCCTGATATTCTGCAGCATGCGTCCCCCAGAAACGGTTGAACTTCAAAATTAGGCAACCGTGGAGCGTGGGTAGAATCCGGATAGAAGAAAGGCGCATCCGAGGATGCGCCTTCTCGTAACGGGCGGAACGGACGGGTATTGAACCCGCCCCCCGGCGTAGCGACCCGATGGATACTCGGGTCAGTTGCCGCTCCGCTGCCAGGCCAGACACCTGCGTCCAGCCCGGATAGGCAAAGGCTTGAGCGAAGCTTAGTTGACGGCTTCTTTCAGGGCTTTACCGGCTTTGAAACCGGGTTTCTTGGCAGCAGCGATTTGCAGTGCTTTGCCAGTCTGTGGGTTACGACCAGTGCGAGCTGGGCGATCGGTCACAGAGAAAGTACCGAAACCTACCAGTACCACGGAGTCGCCGGCCTTGAGAGCGCCAGTGACGGATTCGATTACTGCGTCCAGCGCACGGCCAGCAGCAGCTTTCGGGATATCAGCAGATGCGGCGATAGCATCAATCAGTTCCGACTTGTTCACTCTTAAGTCCCCTTATATCTATTGAGTATGATTCTAAGTTTTTTGGTGAAAGCAAAAACCAGTGCTGAATGGCCTACAGGCACTTATAAGAGCCGCTTTATAACAAGGGCTCTAAAAAGCTGTCAAGGAAGCCACCAGGCTTAAACGTATTAATGCGTGCTAATTCTTTCCTTAGAGTCAGTCTCGCGTTTTTCGTCCTTCGCGACTATCTCGGGAGCCACATCCGGCAAGGGCTCCGGCGCGTATTGCAGCGCAATTTGCAGGACCTCGTCAATCCATTTAACCGGTTTAATCTGCAGATCCTGCTTAATATTGTCAGGAATTTCCTTCAAGTCGCGAACGTTCTCTTCCGGAATGATCACCGTCTTGATACCACCACGGTGTGCAGCCAGCAGTTTTTCCTTCAGGCCGCCAATGGCCAATACTTGGCCACGCAGGGTAATTTCGCCGGTCATGGCCACATCGGCACGCACCGGGATGCCGGTCAGGGCCGATACCAGGGCCGTGCACATGCCTACGCCAGCGCTAGGGCCGTCTTTGGGGGTAGCCCCTTCAGGCATGTGGATGTGGGTGTCGTGCTTCTCATGGAAGTCCAGGGGGATTCCCAGGCTGCGGGCGCGGCTGCGTACCACGGTCTGCGCGGCGGTGATGGATTCGACCATCACGTCGCCCAGGGAACCGGTCTTGATCAGTTGCCCCTTGCCCGGGATCACGGCGGCTTCGATGGTCAGCAATTCGCCACCCACCTGGGTCCACGCCAGGCCAGTCACCTGCCCTACCTGATCCTGTTGCTCGGCCAGGCCGTAGCGGAATTTACGCACACCCAGGAAGTGCTCCAGGGCATCTGCCGTGACTTTCACGGAGAAGCGTTTTTCCAGGGCATGTTCCTTGACCGCCTTGCGGCAGATCTTCGCCAATTGGCGCTCAAGACCCCGTACACCAGCCTCACGGGTGTAGTAACGAATGATGTCGCGGATCGACTCGACATCAAATTCGATCTCGCCCTTCTTCAGGCCATTGGCCGAAATCTGCTTGGGCGCAAGGTACTTGACGGCGATATTGATCTTCTCGTCTTCGGTGTAACCCGGCAGACGAATCACCTCCATCCGGTCCAGCAGGGCTGGAGGAATATTCATGGAGTTGGAGGTGCACAGGAACATTACGTCGGACAGGTCGTAATCGACTTCCAGGTAATGGTCGTTGAAATTGTGGTTCTGTTCGGGGTCGAGCACTTCCAGCAAGGCCGATGCCGGATCGCCACGCATATCGCTGCCCATTTTGTCGATTTCATCGAGCAGGAACAGTGGGTTGCGCACCCCAACCTTTGTCATTTTTTGAATCAATCTTCCCGGCATCGAACCGATGTAAGTCCGGCGATGACCACGGATTTCCGCTTCATCACGCACACCACCGAGGGCCATGCGTACGAATTTACGGTTTGTGGCATTGGCGATCGACTCGGCCAACGAGGTTTTACCCACGCCGGGAGGACCGACCAGGCACAACACCGGGCCACGAATCTTCTTCACGCGCTTCTGCACGGCGAGGTATTCGAGGATGCGTTCCTTGACCTCCTCCAGGCCGTAGTGATCGGCGTCGAGGATATCTTCGGCACGCGACAGGTCCAGGCGCACCTTGGTCTGGGCTTTCCACGGCACCTGCACCAGCCAGTCGATGTAGGAACGAACCACAGTGGCTTCGGCCGACATTGGCGACATTTGCTTGAGCTTGTTCAGCTCGGCGGTGGCTTTGGTCAACGCGTCTTTTGGCAGGCCGGCGGCATCGATGCGCTTTTTCAGCTCTTCGATTTCGTTATGGCCTTCTTCGCTGTCGCCGAGTTCTTTCTGAATGGCCTTCATCTGCTCATTCAGGTAGTACTCGCGCTGACTGCGCTCCATCTGCTTCTTGACGCGACCGCGAATGCGCTTCTCGACCTGCAACAGATCAATCTCGGCATCCAGCAACGCCAGGACGTGCTCGACCCGGGTAGACAGGTCAATAATTTCGAGGATGTCCTGCTTCTGCTCGATCTTCAGCGCCATGTGCGCGGCCATGGTGTCGACCAGGCGGCTAGGCTCATCAATGCTGTTGAGGGAGGACAGGACTTCAGCCGGGACTTTCTTGCCCAGTTGCACGTATTGCTCGAACTGGGACAGCAGGCTACGCACAAAGACTTCGGATTCGCGCTCAGGCGCATCGACTTCGTCGATCAACGCCACTTCTGCACGCAGGTGGCCATCCACCTCCATGAAGCGCTCGACCGCACCGCGCTGCTCACCTTCGACCAGCACCTTGACGGTGCCATCCGGCAGCTTGAGCAATTGTAGAACGGTGGCAATGGTGCCGACGCGATACAGGGCGTCTTCGCCTGGATCGTCATCAGCCGGATTTCTCTGGGCCAACAGCAGGATCTGCTTGTCGCCCGTCATCGCGGCCTCGAGGGCTTCGATAGACTTCTCGCGCCCCACGAACAGCGGGATAACCATGTGCGGATACACAACCACATCACGCAATGGCAGGAGAGGCAATTCAATGGTTGTCTTCATGATTTCGCCTCTATGACAGATGAAAGTAAGCTTGAAACCAAGATGGGGGCTGCGTGTAAAAAAAACAAGCTCAATGCTGGCAGTTACACACAGTAAAAATTCTTATGAAAAACAAAGGGGCCCCTAGAGGCCCCTTGTTTGTACCGAAACTGCGAAACGCTTACGCGTCTGGCGCAGCCTTGGCAGCCGGCTCACTGTTTTCGTAGATATACAGTGGCTTGGACTTACCTTCTATAACGCTTTCGTCGATCACCACTTTACTCACCTCGGACTGCGAGGGGATTTCGTACATGGTGTCGAGCAGTACGCCTTCGAGAATCGAACGCAGACCGCGTGCGCCAGTCTTGCGCTCCAGTGCCCGCTTGGCCACCGATTTAAGCGCGTCGGCACGGAACTCGAGGTCTACACCTTCCATTTCGAAGAGCTTGGCGTATTGCTTGGTCAGGGCGTTCTTCGGCTCGGTGAGGATCTGAATCAGAGCAGCCTCATCCAGCTCGTCCAACGTGGCCAGGACCGGCAGACGACCAACGAATTCCGGGATCAGACCGAACTTGACCAAATCGTCAGGCTCGACTTCACGCAGGGACTCGCCCACCTTCTTGCCTTCTTCCTTGCTGCGCACTTCTGCACTGAAACCGATGCCGCCACGGGTGGAACGGTTTTGAATAACCTTTTCCAGGCCGGAGAACGCACCGCCACAGATAAACAGGATGTTACGCGTATCAACCTGCAGGAATTCCTGCTGCGGATGCTTGCGACCGCCTTGCGGCGGTACGGAGGCGACCGTGCCTTCAATCAGCTTCAGCAGGGCTTGCTGCACGCCTTCACCGGAAACATCCCGGGTGATCGACGGGTTGTCGGACTTGCGCGAAATCTTGTCGATTTCATCGATATAGACAATACCCATCTGGGCCTTCTCTACGTCGTAGTCGCATTTTTGCAGCAGTTTCTGAATGATGTTCTCGACATCTTCGCCCACGTAGCCAGCCTCGGTGAGGGTAGTGGCGTCGGCGATGGTGAATGGAACGTTCAGCAGGCGAGCGAGGGTTTCTGCAAGCAGGGTTTTACCCGAGCCTGTAGGACCGATCAGCAAGATGTTGCTCTTGCCGAGTTCGACCTCATCACCTTTCTTGTCACGCTGGTTCAAGCGCTTGTAGTGGTTGTACACCGCTACGGCCAGAACCTTCTTTGCACGCTCTTGACCAATCACGTACTGGTCAAGGATGCCGCTGATTTCTTTAGGCGAAGGCAATTTATGCGCGCTGCTTTCGGCCTGTGCCTCCTGCACCTCCTCACGGATGATGTCATTGCACAGGTCGACGCACTCGTCGCAGATAAAGACCGAGGGGCCGGCAATCAATTTGCGCACTTCATGCTGGCTTTTGCCACAGAAGGAGCAATAGAGCAGCTTGCCGTTGTCCTCGCCGTTGCGGGTGTCAGTCATTCGTTCGATCCAAATCCGATAGGCTTGCAACACAAGATGAAGGCTTATGCGGGCTTTTTCAAGCCCGCCAGTGGTCGGACATGCCGACCAGCCCTATTTTGAGCGGCTTATATTAAGCGGGGCGCTTGTCGATCACGGCGTCGATCAGCCCGTATTCACGCGCGGCCTCGGCACTCATGAAGTTGTCGCGGTTGGTATCACGCTCGATTTCTTCCAGGGTGTGCCCGCTGTGCTTGGCCATCAGCGTGTTGAGACGCTCACGGATAAACAGGATTTCCTTGGCGTGGATTTCGATGTCCGACGCCTGGCCTTGGAAACCGCCCAATGGCTGGTGAATCATCACGCGCGAGTTAGGCAGGCAGAAACGCTTGCCTTCGGCACCGGCTGTCAGCAGGAATGCACCCATGCTGCAGGCCTGGCCAATGCAAGTGGTGGATACGTTCGGCTTGATGAACTGCATGGTGTCGTAGATCGACATGCCCGCCGTCACCGAACCGCCTGGGGAGTTGATGTAGAGATGGATGTCCTTGTCCGGGTTTTCCGCTTCAAGGAACAGCAGTTGCGCACAGATCAGGTTGGCCATGTAGTCCTCTACCGGACCAACCAGAAAGATCACTCGCTCCTTGAGCAGGCGCGAGTAGATGTCATAGGCGCGTTCGCCACGAGCAGATTGCTCGACAACCATCGGGACCAGGCCGCCTGCGGCCTGGATATCAGAGTTCTGCTGAATATACGAATTACGGAACATGCTCTGCAGTTACTCCCAAATAGTCATGTCTTGAATACGCATAAGCCAGCGCGAGGCTGGCTTATGGGTGTATTTTCAAACGAGTTGGACAATCAGTCGGCTTGTGCTGCTTCAGCCGGCTTGACTGCTTCTTCGTAAGAGACCGCTTTGTCGGTCACCTTAGCCTTCTGCAGAACAGTATCCACAACTTGTTCTTCCAGCACAACCGAACGGACTTCGTTCAGTTGCTGGTCATTCTTGTAGTACCAAGCCACGACCTGCTCAGGCTCCTGGTAGGCCGAAGCCATTTCCTGGATCATTTCGCGAACGCGGTCTTCGTCAGGCTTGAGGTCGAATTGCTTGACCACTTCAGCCACGATCAGGCCCAGCACGACGCGACGCTTGGCTTGCTCTTCGAACAGCTCGGCCGGCAGTTGGTCAGGTTTGATGTTGCCACCGAACTGCTGAACAGCTTGTACGCGCAGGCGATCCACTTCGTTGGACAGCAGAGCCTTAGGCACTTCGATCGGGTTGGCAGCCAGCAGACCGTCCATAACCTGGTTCTTGACCTTGGACTTGATGGCCTGGCGCAGCTCACGCTCCATGTTCTTGCGAACTTCGGCGCGGAAACCTTCGATACCGGTTTCCTTGATACCGAACTGGGCGAAGAACTCTTCGTTCAGCTCTGGCAGCTTAGGCTCGGAGACGCTGTTGACAGTCACGGTGAACTCGGCGGCTTTGCCAGCCAGGTCCAGGTTCTGGTAGTCAGCAGGGAAAGTCAGGTTCAGAACGCGCTCTTCGCCAGCTTTAGCGCCAACCAGGCCGTCTTCGAAACCCGGGATCATGCGGTTGGAACCCAGAACCAGCTGAGTGCCCTTGGCCGAGCCGCCAGCGAAGACTTCGCCGTCGACCTTACCCACGAAATCGATGTTCAACTGGTCTTCGTTCTGGGCAGCGCGATCGGCCACTTCAAAACGAGTGTTCTGCTTGCGCAGGATTTCCAGCATGTTGTCCAGGTCGGCATCAGCCACTTCGGCGCTCAGGCGCTCGATTTCGATACCTTCGAAACCCGCGACGGTGAACTCTGGGAACACTTCGAATACGGCAACGTATTCCAGGTCCTTGCCAGCTTCCAGGGACTTAGGCTCGATGGAAGGCGAACCAGCCGGGTTGAGCTTTTGCTCGACAACAGCTTCGTAGAAGGAAGCCTGAATCACGTCGCCTACGGCATCTTGACGCGCGTCAGCACCAAAACGGCGCTTGATTTCGCTCATCGGCACTTTGCCTGGACGGAAACCAGCGATCTTGGCCTTCTGGGCAGTCTGCTGCAGACGCTTGTTGACCGCAGTCTCGATGCGCTCTGCCGGCACGGTGATGCTCATGCGGCGCTCGATAGCAGTAGTATTTTCAACAGAAACTTGCATGGATATTCCTCGTTGCACAGACGTTAGCCGGCCGTTTCCGACCCAAGAATCAAGGGCATGCATTCTAGTGGGTCAAACTCAAGAAGTCACCCTACTGAAAACGGGTTAAAAAACAGCAGGCATTTTACAGGTACGAATGCACGAATGCTCCTCGCCCCAGTGACAAATACAGCCAATCACGCCAGGGCTCTGTGCCAACCCTTCTATATATAGAAGAAGTCACCAACCATCTCCCTGGCTGCCGACCTTGCACACAAGGCCGACGGGTAGCACGGCATCATCGAGAAACAAAAATACGACGAAACGCCCCACCCCTGCGACCCAAAACCTGCAGTCGCCGAATACGCAAACCGCTAAAACAAAAAAGGCGCCAGACTGTTAAATCTGGCGCCTTTCGGAATATGGGGTGGACGAAGGGGATCGAACCCTCGACAACGGGAGTCACAATCCCGTGCTCTACCAACTGAGCTACGCCCACCATATTGCGTGACAAAGAAGCCAATCGCCTTCTTTGTTAAGCACCAACCTAGCCCATGGCAAGGGTGACGCTGTATTTGGTGCGGATGAAGAGACTCGAACTCTTACGCCTCGCGGCGCTGGAACCTAAATCCAGTGTGTCTACCAATTCCACCACATCCGCGGCTTGAAGCTTTTAAAACAAAGGCGCCAGACGATTAAATCTGGCGCCTTTTCAAATATGGGGTGGACGAAGGGGATCGAACCCTCGACAACGGGAGTCACAATCCCGTGCTCTACCAACTGAGCTACGCCCACCATCTTGCGCTACTTGTGCCAAAGCTGCCTAATGGCGCACCCGGCAGGACTCGAACCTGCGACCATCCGCTTAGAAGGCGGATGCTCTATCCAGCTGAGCTACGGGCGCCTGATTAATCTGTACTCTTGGAGGACTACAAACTAAATGCTTCCAGTCTCACACAACAAAACGACTATTGCGCTCGACCTTCTTAACCAGTGCTAGGCTGTGCCCGACAAGTGCGACGAATAGTATAGACGCCCCTAGGGGCCGTCAAATCTTTTTTAAAAAAAATTCATTTTATTTAAGGGGTTAGGGGAATTTGCAGACCAAGCGCCTTTGCCCTCACGTCCTGGCGTGCGAGAATGCGCGCACTTTTCCTCCCCCTCTCGATGGTTAATCACGCGTAATGACTGCACAACTTATCGACGGCAAATCAATCGCCGCCAGCCTGCGCCAGCAGATCGCCAAACGTGTCGCCGAGCGTCGCCAGCAGGGCCTGCGCACGCCGGGGCTCGCGGTGATCCTGGTCGGCAGCGATCCTGCCTCCCAGGTTTATGTCTCGCACAAGCGTAAAGACTGTGAAGAGGTCGGCTTTATTTCCAAGGCCTACGACTTGCCTTCCGACACCACCCAACAGGCCCTCACCGACCTGATCGACGGCCTCAACGACGATCCGAACATCGACGGCATCTTGCTGCAATTGCCGCTGCCGGAGCATCTGGATGCCTCCCTGTTGCTGGAGCGCATCCGCCCCGACAAGGACGTCGATGGTTTCCATCCTTATAACGTCGGTCGCCTGGCCCAGCGCATCCCCCTGCTACGCCCCTGCACTCCAAAGGGCATCATGACCCTGCTGGAAAGCACCGGCATCGATCTGTATGGCCTGGATGCGGTGGTAGTCGGTGCATCCAACATTGTCGGTCGCCCAATGGCCATGGAGTTGCTGCTGGCCGGCTGCACCGTGACGGTCACCCACCGCTTCACCAAGGACCTGGCAGGCCACGTCGGTCGTGCCGACCTGGTCGTGGTCGCCGCCGGTAAGCCGGGCCTGGTCAAGGGTGAGTGGATCAAGGAAGGCGCCATCGTGATCGACGTTGGCATCAACCGTCAGGAAGACGGCAAGCTGGTAGGCGACGTGGTGTACGAAACCGCCCTGCCCCGTGCCGGCTGGATTACCCCGGTGCCGGGTGGCGTAGGCCCGATGACCCGTGCCTGCCTGCTGGAAAACACGCTGTACGCGGCCGAAACCCTGCACAGCTGATCACCTGCCCCGCCAAAAGAGCCCAGCATTGACGCAATGCTCACGTGGGGCTCCCTGAAAAATCCGCTGCCAGCTATCTGGCAGCGGATTTTTTTTATTCCTGCTCTACAGATTTGGCTTGCGCCGTATCGACAGAAACAATGCGTCGCGATCTCCAGAAGTCATAGCTGGCCAGACTCGACACATCCCGGGCAGTGCCGGGCGCCTCCCCCTTAAACATCAATGATGACCAGTGTCCCGTGGCTTCCAGACAAAACCGCATGGGGCACACCAGCTTTAGCCAAATAGATTTGCCCTTCTCCCACGCGCACCGATTCACCATCGACTCCCAGCAACAACTGCCCGGAGATGACTAGCAAGCCCTCAGTGTAATCATGCACCTCTGCCTCAATGGACATTTCATCCATGCGCAGAACTTTGATATTGGAGCCGCCTACCTGTCCTAGAACGGTGGACGTCCAAGCTTGAGGCAAGGCCTTCGCGATCAAATCAAGATCCATCAGGGACATAGAAAACTCCTTTTCGAACTGCCCTACTTAGCATTCTCCTGGATCCGGCTCAATGCCGGTCGCCACCAATACCCCATATCACTGAACAGCGCCAGACGGCCATTGGGGCTCAACGCTTATCGTGAACTTCGGGATTCCATGTACTGCCGAGAAATATGACCCCGGGACCAATCAAGCAACCCCAATAACCATTTAGGCTTGGATAGAACAGCGGCCCGAATACCCCACTGACAAGCAAAACGCCCCCTGCCCATAACCGCTTACGCGGCGTGAACCACTCGCGGAACGCTTCAAGCTTTTTACTGGCCATTACCTCTCTCCCTGATAACCAACTCGAAAAGATCTTCACTTCTATCAACGAATCACGCCAACCGGTGAGGTAGACACGCAACTAAAACGCAACACGACCATGACGGCCCGGGTCTTGCGGGATCGGGACTCGTCGAGCGCCCGGTATTCACGCCCTACTCCCGCGAAGAGTTCGAACTGTCCTGGGAAAGGGGTAAAAAATCGCTACAAGCCTAACCAATCATCGGCTTATAGCCTTTATGTAAAGGCTCTCTATCAGTTTCTGATCCATACTAATAATATGTAACGTCTTTTTTCAAAAAGCCGGTCGCACCCGGTATTTTCCTACCTTTTAGCGAGTTCATCCGCGTGAATATTCGTCTTTCTCTCGTCAGCCTGTTCTTCGTACTCGCAGGCACTGTCGCCAACGCCAGTGAAACCACCCTGGCCCCTCGGGACACCTCGCAACTGCACATCGCCTCGGGCAGCGCGATGCTGGTGGACTTGCAAACCAACAAGGTGATCTACGCCAGCAACCCCGACGTAGTCGTGCCGATTGCCTCCGTCACCAAATTGATGACTGGCATGGTGGTGCTGGACGCCAAGCAGAATATGGACGAGTACATCTCCATCAACATCAGCGACACCCCGGAAATGAAAGGCGTGTTCTCACGGGTCAAGCTCAACAGCGAGATGCCGCGCAAGGAAATGTTGCTGATCACCCTGATGTCCTCGGAAAACCGTGCCGCCGCCAGCCTGGCCCACCACTATCCGGGTGGCTATGTAGCGTTTATTGCCGCGATGAACGCCAAGGCCAAGGCCCTGGGCATGACCAGTACCCGTTATGTCGAGCCCACCGGCCTGTCGATCCATAACGTGTCCACCGCCCGCGACTTGAGCAAGCTGGTGCAGGCCGCGCGCAAATACCCGCTGCTCACGCAATTGAGCACCACCAAAGAAAAAACCGTGTCGTTCCGCAAGCCCAGCTACACCCTGGGCTTTTCCAACACCGATCATCTGGTCAACCGCGCCAACTGGGATATCAAGCTGACCAAGACCGGCTTCACCAACCAGGCCGGTCACTGCCTGGTATTGGTGACGAGCATGGGTAATCGCCCGGTTTCGCTGGTGATCCTCGATGCGTTTGGCAAGTTCACACACTTTGCCGATGCCAGCCGTATTCGCAAGTGGATTGAAACCGGCAAGAGCGGCTCGGTGCCGGATGTAGCCCTGCAATACAAGGCCGACAAGAACCTCAAGGCGCGCCAGACTGGGGTCGCCCAGTCCCATTGATGCGCGACTGGCAGGCATAAAAAACGGCGCCCTCGGGCGCCGTTTGCTTTATGGCTGCTTCTGCCTTTGGGCCATCACCTTCAGTGCCTGGGCCGCCGCCTGTTCCTGGCCGGCCTGGGCGGTTGCGTTGGCGGCCTGCTGCCAGCGCCCCGCATCCAGGTTGGCCGGCAACTGGCTCGGGCGCTGGACCAACACCGCCCACTGCCCAGCGCTTTTCCAGGCGGACTCAAAATCACTGAAGGCCACCGGGCGCCGCCGATCCCTTGCCACTCGCAACAGCACCGTACTGTTTTGTTGGTTGAAACCCACCAGTACCGCATAACGCGGCTCAGCCCACAGTGTCGAGCCCTCGGTGATCCGCACCATCACCGGGTACCCCGCCGCCACCTGCGCCAACAGCGCTTTCAGCTTGGCATCCAGCGGATACACCAGCATCCCGTATTCACGCGCCAGTCCCTGCATGTTGCGCTCAAGGTCGGCTTCACCGCCCGGCAGGTGCAAGGGTTTATCCAGCAAGCCCGGTGTAATCACAATGCCTTGTTGCGACAGCATGCTGGCCAAGGCGGCCGGGCCACCCTGGTAGGTGTCGCCACGAAACGCCGGCACACCGTTGAGCTCTACGCGCTCAGGCAGGCCTTGGATTTTCGAAGGTGTGGGATGCCCGGCACATGCGGCCACTCCGAGGATGCAGGCAGCCACCAGCAAGGTTTTTTTGAGGTTCGACCGTAAACGCAACTTCTTCACTCTCTTGATCATCTGCGGGCTGGGGCGTTGATCATAGGGTGCTCTTGGACGCCGGTATAGCCTTGGACAGCAGTAAAAAACCCGGCATAGAGCAAACAAGTTGGACGCACACGACCATTGGTCAATAGCACGCAACCGGGAGGCAGCTAGACTGTCCATTGCAAAGACAGTGTGTGCCCTGTACAGGGCAAAAGGAGGCACTCATGAGCCTGACAACCACGATCTTACTGCTGGTACTGGGCTGGCTGGCCGTAGCCGGCGCCATGTTGTGGGGGGTGTTGCGCGTGACGCGCCGGCATCATCACCCGCAGCCAAAAACCGCTATACGGGCCAAAGCCCACAAGCCTGTCGCGCATCACGCCTGAGCAAATGCAGGAGCCGGCGAACCGGCTCCCACCGATCTACGCCACCTGCTTGCGGGCGACCGTTGCCGAGGCAGCCAGCATCGCCCGCAGCAACACCGCGCATCCTGCCGCCAGGTCATCGGGTGCCGCATTTTCGATTTCGTTATGGCTGATCCCGCCCTCACACGGCACAAATATCATCCCCGCAGGGCCCAATTCGGCGACGAAGATTGCATCGTGTCCAGCGCCACTGACGATATCCATGTTTGACAGGCCCAGCCCCGTGGCCGCCTCTCGCACGGCATCGACACAGCCCTTGTCGAAATACAGCGGTGGGAAATCGGCAGTCGGCACCATCTCGAAGGTCAGGCCATGCTTGGCACAGGTGTCGTCAATCACCTTGCGCACCTGGGCAATCATCGAGTCCAGGCGCGCCGGTTCCAGATGCCGGAAGTCCAGGGTCATGCGCACTTCGCCAGGGATCACATTGCGCGAGCCAGGATAGGCTTGCAGGCAACCCACCGTGCCGCAGGCATGGGGTTGATGGCCGAGGGCGGCAGCGTTGACCGCAGCAACCACCGCCGAGGCACCGACCAGGGCGTCCTTGCGCAGGTGCATCGGCGTCGGCCCGGCATGGGCCTCGACGCCGCGTAGCGTCAGGTCGAACCATTTCTGGCCGAGCGCCCCCAGCACCACACCGATGGTTTTGCGTTCATCTTCAAGGATCGGGCCTTGTTCGATATGGGCTTCGAAATAAGCCCCCACCTTATGCCCACTGACCGGCCGGGTGCCCGCATAGCCAATCGCATTCAGCGCATCGCCCACGGTGATGCCCTCGGCGTCGGTCTTGGCCAGGGTATCTGCCAGGGTGAATTTCTCGGCAAATACCCCGGACCCCATCATGCATGGCGGGAAGCGCGAGCCCTCTTCGTTGGTCCACACCACCACCTCCAGCGGCGCTTCGGTTTCAATCTTCAGGTCGTTGAGCGTGCGCAACACCTCGACGCCCGCCAATACGCCGAAGCAGCCATCGAACTTGCCACCCGTCGGCTGGGTATCGATATGGCTGCCCGTCATCACCGGCGGCAATGCCGGATTACGCCCCGGGCGACGGGCAAAGATATTGCCCACCCCATCCACCGTCACGGTGCAACCCGCCGCCTCGCACCACTGCACAAACAGATCGCGGGCCTGGCGATCGAGGTCGGTCAGGGCCAGGCGGCAGACACCGCCCTTAGGGGTAGCGCCAAGCTTGGCGAGGTCCATCAGCGACTGCCACAGGCGGTCGCGGTTGACGTGCTGATGGGTCGATTGCAGAACGTCGATGGCAGCGTTCATGGTGATCTCCTCAGGCAATATTTCTTATGATTGACGCGGTCCAACTGTGGGAGCGGGCTTGTTCGCGAAGGCGGTGGGTCAGTGATGGATGTATTGACTGATACAGCGCATTCGCGAGCAAGCCCGCTTGTATGTTTAGACTTGAAGGGGTGGGCGGCGACTAAAAGCCCGATTCCGACTCTAGCCAGTACGGACCGTGGGAGACTTCTCGTCCCGCCCTTTCTACCCTAAGCGCCG